>JAPOVX010000064.1 GCA_026707935.1 Paracoccaceae bacterium | reverse complement strand
GCCGACTTCCATGGGGAGTGGAACTATACCTTGCTTCCGAACCCTGATAATGTAACGTTTATTTCGTGACTAACCCTAACATTGTGCAAACGGGCCGAGTTGGACAAGTGGGAAGGTGGCGTCCGGAGCATCCCGCTCTCGAACCGTAAAGCACGGTGTCCGGTGGTGCACGCCCGCGAGGCCGTCGTTCTGTTCTCCATCGCCAAGAGATGCCCATGAATTGTCTTGACTTCCCAGAATGGGAAGAATAAATGGAAACAGATTTCCTAACGCAAAGCTCCTCGAGAACCTGACGAAACGATATCCAGATCAGAATTTAGAAACGCAGATGATTGTTATCTACCCACATAACGTTGAGTTGCATGTAATTTATCCGTCAGGTTCGAGAAGAGGAGCATTTGAGGATGAACCTCATTGCACGAAGCGCTTTCCGCGAATTTTGGTGGAAGCACCCGCAGGCCGAAAGGCCGCTGCGGGCCTTGTATAGCCGATTGACCTCACGGAACTGGGGTGGACCACAGGAGATAAAGGATGCCTTTGGCTCTGGAGTTGACTTCGTTCGTGGCGATGGGGGTGGCATCCGGGCCATTTTCAATGTGTCGGGCAATAAGTACCGGGTCATCATTGCCTTCGCATTCGAACGCAATCGTGGGTACGTCAAGTTTGTCGGCACACATTCAGAGTACGACAGGATCGATGCAGCGACGGTGAAGAGATGGACATCCGACCAATCAGAACGGAAAAGGACTACAGATGGGCTCTCGCCGAAGTAGAGCCCTACTTCGACCATGTCCCGGACGAGGGTACGCCGGAGGCGGACAGGTTTGACGTGCTGACCGAGCTGATCTCCGCATATGAGGCGAAGAACCATCCGATCGAACCGCTCAGCCCTGTCGAGTTCATTGCGACCTACATGGAGGAAGCGGGCCTGCGGCAAGCGGATTTTGCGGCGATCCTGGGGTCGGAATCCCGGGCATCCGAATTTCTGAACCTGAAACGCCCGTTGACGCTCAGCGCGATTCAAAGGATTCATCGCGAGTGGCAGCTGCCGGCGAGCGTTCTCATCCAGCCCTATCATCTGGAGGACCACGTTGCACTTGACCAAACGGTCGCGGACCAAAGCGCGCCTACATGAGCGCGTAGAAGCGCGGTTCGTCGTCCGGTGCCGCCGTCACCGCGGTCAGCGGCGCCTCGCGGGCTTTGGTCTTCATCCGGCCACCACCTAGACTGCCTAGGAGTGTTTTCAATCCCTCGATTTCAGCAAAATCGGATCGTTTCCGGTACATGTACCAGTTATAGCCCGGTTTCCGAAAGATTCGATTCTGGTCTTGAACTGCATTGTCATAGTACCTAATGCGGTCGGTGGAGACGTGGCCGAGTGGTTGAAGGCGCTCCCCTGCTAAGGGAGTAGACGGTTTGTCCCGTCTCGAGGGTTCGAATCCCTTCGTCTCCGCCATGAATTGGCCTTAACCCATTGTTTTATAGTAAAATGCAAAAAACTGGTTAACACCTTACTTCCACTTTCGGACAAAATGTGCTGGGCCGCGTGCGTTGGCGTCGCCATCTCCAAGGCATGAAGGCATGGCGCGAACCGAGCGCCGCCCGTTTTCATCTCCGGGCGGCGAAACAAAGACTGGGTTCGCGGGCACCCGGCCTTTTTCATGCGATATGCACGCTTCTATCCATGTATACCTTGTCACCAAAGTACACAGATTAGCACAATACCCAAACGGTGCTCAGGACCAAGAATCCCATTGATGATAGTGTTTTCAACATCAGATTATCTCCCTGGTGTCGTCACGCCAACATTCGACGGTTTGTGCTTCCGGGTCCATTTCAGAACCGAGAGTGCATTTCCACAATGCTCCGTCGAAGCCGTCAATGATTGAAAATGACCAACCGTTTTCACCGTCTTCGGGACTGAAAACACCGGCGGCCGTTTGGATCAGTTCAGCCGCTGCTGCCCCGGACACGTGTCCATGACTGTCAGCCGTGACCTGGTTATGCAGTGCCAGGATAGTCCCAACTACTGCTATGAATACAAGATCTCTCCACATATTCAGTATTCCTCCCTTTCTCCAATGAATCTGTCACATCGGCTCCCTGGCCTTCATACCTCGTGGCAATTCTCAATCAACAGCTCCATATGTATCCGTAATTGTCATCAATGATGACGAATTGCCACCGGACTTTGCTCAGACGGTTGAATCCGAGAACACGTTCGGCATTCTGAACCATCTCAGCGGCCTGTACACCAAATACGGGTTCCAGATGATTCTCGTGTTCCTCAGCCGTCGAAGCAACTGCTACTCGACAGCCTAAAAAGTCCCTGAAGGACACGTTGGCATCGTCAATAGGTTCTCAAAAGCAGTTGACGACCAAGGACCAGGTCTCGACTTCAATCGGGTGTGTGACGAAGCGTCTGCTGTCGCGAGGAAAGCATGGTCGGACCGGTATCGGTCGATGTGTGCGATGCTGGGAACGTCGAGCCCGTTTCCGGCGACATTGGGGGGATTTTTCAGAGGCAATCAGATATCGGATTCGTGTGTTCGCACAAAGGATACGGATTTGTGCAAACCGAGGCGTTCCAATGCGAACAGATTCTCGCTCACGGAGCGAGGTGGATTGCGCAGGGCGGCCCTGTGGCCACGGACGGCTGTCAGCACGGCCTCGGGGTCGACATCGATGAGGTGTGCGACAAAGGTGTCCGGGTGCTGCGCCACGATGGCGTGGAGAGCCAAACTCCCGACCGGAAAGTCCCTCAGGTTGGCTGTCACAATCACATCCGCACGTCCGTGAATCGCCGCCGCCAAGACATGACGGTCGGTGGTGTCGGGCAGGTCAAGTTCGGAAGCGAGGACTTCGTATCCGGTCACAAGTGCATCGGGGAAATGCCGGTCCATGACGGCGCGGGTCCTGTCCAACATTTTTCTGTCGATGTCGGGTCGGTCGGCCGATAGGCTGTCAATCCATTCCGCATGGATGTCGGCGCTCCACAATGGCGCAAAGAGATACCGGTCGGCGAGACGCAACAACAGATCGCGAAGGCCGGCCGGATAGAGAACGTTTGCGTCAAGCAACGCCTTCAGGCGAACCATCGACTACTGCAAACCGAGTTCCTGGTCGCGAGCAGTCAGTTCATCGAGTGCCTTATGGCGGCGAGATTCTGTTTCTCGGCGGAACTCAAGAATGTCCTCAACGCGGACGCGCCGGTGTGAGCCAACTTTGCGGCAGGCAATCCGTTCGTCGTCGAGGAGTTGGACAAGATGCGTCCGCGAAACCTGCAACAGGTCGGCTGCCTGACGCGTCGTCAGTTCAGCATGCAAAGGCGCCAAGGCAACGGCTTTGCCGTGCGCCATATAGCCCAGAATTTCCCTGAGCAGCGACACCGCTGGAGTTGGGATGTCCACGGTCTCGTCGCCGAAGCGCGCTGAAACCGGAAGTGTCCCGTCGATCAACGCGTCCAATGTCTGATGCGCCCTTTTCGCGAGTGCCGCATCATGGTCGCTCGGAACGGCGCATGCTGTACCTGCCACGGTCTTTGCATTCATCGCAACTTCTCCATGATCCAGAAACAAAGATAAGTTGCAAACGCCGTAAATGCAACAAGTAACGCAAACGAAAATGTGCATGAGCGAGGAATCAGTCTGGACTTGGACTCTAGCCCTCTCGGTGACTACAGACCTGAAGGCCAGACATGGGCGGACTGCCAAGACCGACACTTGCCGCGCGCGGTCCTGGAACGATTGGTGGTACGGCTCGGGAATTCAAGGCTGATGTCAATAGCGGCGAATATCCTGCAGCCAAACACACCGTTCCGATCACTGACGAGGAGTTCGATGCTTTCTTGATTGCGGTGGAAGGCCAGCAGCATGCTTCTGACGGGCATTGAAGATAGGCGCCAGTACGCTGGATGCAAACAGGTTCTCACCGATGTTGGCGATGCATGGACGCCGTCAGAAAAGAAATCCGTCGGGTCCGGTGATGGAATGAGACTCCGTGAACCCGAGTATGCCCTTGAAGCCGAGATTGCGCCCGATCCCCGACATCTTGAAGCCGCCGAACGGTGCACGCCCGTCCTGTGACAGCGGTCCATGGTTG
>JAPOVX010000336.1 GCA_026707935.1 Paracoccaceae bacterium | reverse complement strand
ACCTTGTTCTCCATGGCGTCGGAATTTCGATCCACGCTCCCGCGAAGGGAGCGACACCGGCGCGCCGGAAACCTCGACGACCGAGTTGATATTTCGATCCACGCTCCCGCGAAGGGAGCGACCGTTGCCCCGGGATCAGTCCGAGACCAATTGGTCGATTTCGATCCACGCTCCCGCGAAGGGAGCGACTCACATATTACCTAGACTCAACGACCACAGCACCAATTTCGATCCACGCTCCCGCGAAGGGAGCGACAGGCGAGCGAGACACAGCCGACGGGCTTCAGCTCATTTCGATCCACGCTCCCGCGAAGGGAGCGACCCGGTCTGATGGCCCTTCTCTACGTCGAAAAGCTGATTTCGATCCACGCTCCCGCGAAGGGAGCGACCGTTGGATTTCGATCCCTTCCGGCGTGCTTCGGTAATTTCGATCCACGCTCCCGCGAAGGGAGCGACCGGGCTTCGGAAATCAAAATACGGGCGTCCTGTGATTTCGATCCACGCTCCCGCGAAGGGAGCGACCGTTGGATTTCGATCCCTTCCGGCGTGCTTCGGTAATTTCGATCCACGCTCCCGCGAAGGGAGCGACCGCCTCGTCGACCACCAGGATTGCCCGTTTCTGCTATTTCGATCCACGCTCCCGCGAAGGGAGCGACGTCCCGCCCGAGGAGGCGATCCGGCATTTCAGGGCATTTCGATCCACGCTCCCGCGAAGGGAGCGACCCGACGGCCATCCGAGCGAGGGCAACGTGGACGAATTTCGATCCACGCTCCCGCGAAGGGAGCGACCTTGGCGTTCGACCAGGCGGTCGTCACCCAGTCATTTCGATCCACGCTCCCGCGAAGGGAGCGACACTTGCAACTGTCCAAAAGCCGAGCCGTAGACCATTTCGATCCACGCTCCCGCGAAGGGAGCGACGACACCATCGAAAGAAGCTTGAGAAGCTCAAGAAGATTTCGATCCACGCTCCCGCGAAGGGAGCGACATCATCCGGCGCAGAACCTTCACCGGGGGTCATCATTTCGATCCACGCTCCCGCGAAGGGAGCGACCCAATGGATTAAGGAAATAAAAAGACAATACAAAATTTCGATCCACGCTCCCGCGAAGGGAGCGACGTATCGGTCGTGCTACGGGTACGGATGTGCTCTGATTTCGATCCACGCTCCCGCGAAGGGAGCGACTAGCTATGAAGCGGGAGCTTTATGGTAAGTCTGGTATTTCGATCCACGCTCCCGCGAAGGGAGCGACAAGACAATCTTTACAGACGGACCCGGAGGATCAATTTCGATCCACGCTCCCGCGAAGGGAGCGACCTCATTGCAAAATGGTAGTTTACCGGATGCGTCGATTTCGATCCACGCTCCCGCGAAGGGAGCGACATTTCCGCGACAGCCAGTTGCACGCCATTCGTGAATTTCGATCCACGCTCCCGCGAAGGGAGCGACCATGATACTCGTGATGTCCAGTCCGCTACGGAACCATTTCGATCCACGCTCCCGCGAAGGGAGCGACAATCAGGCGGAGGAATCGTTTTTCAGAGGTTTCACGATTTCGATCCACGCTCCCGCGAAGGGAGCGACGTGGAAAAGGAAATGAAAGTGGTGCGCAGGAAGTGATTTCGATCCACGCTCCCGCGAAGGGAGCGACGGGAGATGAACCGATTGCTGCATATACAGCAAGCAATATTTCGATCCACGCTCCCGCGAAGGGAGCGACGATGGTAGCGGCGCATATGATCAAGGGTACCGTCATTTCGATCCACGCTCCCGCGAAGGGAGCGACCCGGAACAGGTACTCCAGTGCGAGCACGGCGACGCATTTCGATCCACGCTCCCGCGAAGGGAGCGACTGTATGATAACTAACTTGTTGGTTTCATATGGTAAATCGCAGACAAAATGCGAACCTGTTCGGTTGCCGGGAGGCCCAGCGGGCATTCGTGGCCTGGAATTAGCACAAATTCCACGATTTCAAATGGCTAGTTAATCTGCGAACCTCGGGCAAATTACGGCACACTTGGGGTTCGCAGACCCATGGATCATATGATCAACGGTCCTTTCAAGTCGGTGGCAGGTTTTGCTCCAACGTGTTCAACGCGTCGAGTCCAATTTGCTCCGAGATAATAGTAACGAAGGCTGTCGAATTCTGGTTTGATGATCGCTTCGAGTTTCGATTTCAGCTTTATCCATTGGGCAGGATCAACTTCAATCTCAAAGACGGAGAACTGTACTCGCTGACCATAGTCGACACAGGTACGCGCCACTTTGCGTAAGCGCTTCTTACCTCCCGCTTCAATGGTATTTACATCATAAGTTACAAGTACCAGCATCTCAATTCCAAAACCAAGGGGGATAGGCGTCGAGATCGCCACGTAACTGTCGCGCCAGCAGTTGTGCCTGAAGGTAGGGAACCAATCCGATGGGGGCTTTTTCCCGAAGAAAGGGATGCTGACGGTTTTGCTTCTTGCGGTCTTGCCATGCGGTTAGCACTATATTTCGGGCATCATCAGTGAGGAGCACAGCACCACTCTCCATATGGCGGAAATGGTTGGCCCTAAGTTGACGCCGGTTTACGAGCGAAAGCACAAGCCTATCAGCAAACGGAGCACGCAATTCTTCCATCAGATCGAGAGCGAGACTCGGGCGGCCCGGCCTTTGGCGGTGCAGAAATCCGACGGCGGGGTCGAGACCAACAGCCTCGCAGGCGGATCGGCAATCATGTGTCAACAGTGTATAGAGAAATGACAACATTGCGTTGATCGGATCAAGAGGCGGCCGACGAGAGCGCCTTTTCCAACGAAGATCAGCATCAGGCGAACGAATCAGGTGATCGAAGGCTGAAAAATAAACCACCGCTGCCTCACCTTCGAATCCGCGTAACTGGTCAATCGTTTGGTCCGACGATTGGACACGACCAAGTATTGTACGCAGGCTGTTGGAGGCGGCCTCAAGTTCGTTGCTGGCCATAGGATGCATTTCGGACCGATAATCACGCAGGGCTCTGCGAATTACAGCGCGCTGGTTTGCGATCTTGCCGATAACCACGGAACGGACGATGTCTTCAGCAGAATCGGTCTGCTGGTATTGCGCGCGGCGCAATAGGACGTTGCCTGATACCGGTCCCTCAATGCGGGCCTGAAAACGCCCTGAGCGGCTAAGCAAAACCATTGAGATCCCACGCTCAGCACATATTGAAATCAGCGCTGGCGAGATCAGAATTGGCCCAAACGCCACAATCGAGGCCAGCATATGCAACGGCACACGGGCTCTTTCGTTACGTTCGACCTCGGCTACAAGGTTCTCTCCGTCCTTCTTCAGTGCGGCACCTTCGGTCGTCACATAGACTGTGTTCAACAGCTTTTTCACTGGGATTCCAAAATTTCGGCAACAATACGGTCGCGCCACTTCCTGACCGGGCGTGAGAAGGAATCCGGTCGGCAAAGATCGTGGAGCGAACATCTGCGGCACCTACTCTTGTGAGGTGTCGGAGGGGGTGTGCGCCCGGAAGCGAGTACGTCAGCAAGTTCGGACACCGCATTCTCGGTCAGTTCACGCAACTGTGGGTCGAACGAAACTCGTACACGGCGTTTCGTTTGAGCGTAGTAGAGCGCTCCTTCCGGAACTGGGTGACCGGTCATTTCTTCGAGGCAGAGCGCTTGGGCACAGAGTTGCGCCTCGTCGGAACGATGGAGCTTGGGCTTGCCGCGCTTGTATTCCACTGGGTAGGCCGTTTCTTCGTCCGGTCCGCCAGTGAACTCAACCAGATCGGCAATCCCTCCAAGGTTTAGCCGTTTCGAGGCCAGCGGAAGCGACGTGACCCGCCTGATCCCGCGCAGATTGCGCTTTCCGCCCTTGTCGGTCACTTGGTGAAGCACATCCCCCTCGGCCGTGAATCTGTTATCGGCCCACAGTCGTTCCAAATGGATGAGCGCGGCCTGGCGCATGCAGTAAACCGCGTGCTGGACCGCCGAGATAGGGATGGGATCCTCCTCGGCGCCCAAGTAGGGCATGATCAGACGAAGTCCAGTATTTCGATTCCCGAGGGCAAGGCTTCGGGGTCGATTTCGATCTTGTAATCTGAGAACTTCCGCGCGGGTGGGAGATTGCCAAGGCCACGGTCGTCGAGAGATCGCCATTCGCCGTCGACATTGCGCCCGATTCGGATCCGTTCAAACAGCTGATGTGCCGGGGCTTTTCCGAGCATGTTGTCGTGGCGGAAGGCGATCAGGCGGCGGGTTGTCATCTCGCCCCGAGCTGCGGACCGGTCATGCTCGAACATGTTTTGGAGCGCCTCGAACAAGAGGTCGAGATCGGCCTCCAAAAAGCCCGTCTTCTCTGCGAAACCAGCCGATACGAAGCCATGGGTGACATACAGGCCGTAAGGCACAATGTGCTTTCGCCCCATGGTGCGGTTGTCTGTACGAACGTCGCCTTCCTCGGTACCTTCAGAGCGTTTTTTCTTTTCGGCCTCGTTGGTGGCGGCCATCCGGGTAATCGAGATTTCCACCGGCAAAATTGGCTCTACCGAAGTGGCGAAGGTCATCTGGACCGGCCCCTTCACCTGCCCGCAGTTAATGCCGGTGGACATGACTGCACCGAAAGTGCGTACATCAAAAAAATTGTTGCACATCCAATCGCGGAGTTTGACGTCCTCATCTGTCTTGGGGTTCGGATTCAACTTGGAGGCTTTCTTCGAATTCTCGTCATCACGAATAGCGACATAGGCCTTTCGATGCTTTTCATTCAGGATTGCGCCTTCCTGCACATAGATATGATGCCGGTCCTCGCCAGTTCGCGCGAGTTCCACATAATTGCGAATCTTGCGTTTGAGGCACACATCACTGACAAGACCATGATTGGTCTCGGGATCGAGCCGCGGGAGATTACCTGCATCAGGGTCGCCATTCGGATTGCCATTCTTGACATCGAAAATCAGTACGAAGTCATGGCGGCGGGAAAGCGTAGTCATTTATTCACCTCGGATTTGTTGTCGTGCTTACGGAAGAAGTCACTGTGCTGATGGTAATATCCGATCCCGAATAGTGCTTGCTCAGTGGCGTTCAGCGCGACAGGAATCGGTTCGTCGCCTGGGTTCATCAGGTCCATGATGGACCCAATTGTCTTTTCGAGGTTCACCGCCCTGCCAGGGTTCTGTTTTCGCAATTTGGAAAAATGGTTCTGCGAGCCCGCATCGAGAGTTCGGAACACCTTCTGCGGCGAGGCCGACGCCGCGCCATAGAATTTGTCCTTGATCGTTGCGTTAACATTGCCGCCCAAGGCCGCGCGCTGGATTTCTTCGTAGACTGCGAATAAGCGTCCAAGGACATAACCCTTGTTGGTGTTCTCGGAATCAAGTGCCACGGGGACCTCCCTTTTGAAGTTACGGATAAGGACGGATTTCAGAATTGCAGAGCGCAGTCCGTTTACGTAGCCATCTGACCTTATTCGCATGAGCACTGTTGACAGTAGCATCAACGGATACGGTGTCCCGGCCAGAACTGCACGCATCCATTCACCTGCTACTCGTGGTGGAATGTTATTGCGTTCTCTTTGGGCCGCGAGTTCAATCAAATAACGCCAGATCGGGGGCCAAGCGTCTCGCGAAGGTGGATCCATTTCCATATCGCGGAGAAAACGCTGGTAGTTTGCGGTCAATGAACCGAAATCGCTTTCCCAGAAAAACCGAACAGAGAGTCTGCTCACGTTTGGGGCAAGGCCGAGAACAAAAAACCTCACGCCGGCATCAAGCTGCGGGTCGATCTGCGCCAATCTCGTCCCAATTCGAATGGCGTCGAGTTTGCCTTTCACCCGTGCTGCTGCCACACGGTCATCAGAGAGCGAATCGAACATCCCCGAAAATAGCGCTTCTGCTTCCAGCGCCCTTTCCCGGTCCGAGGCATCCGCCCAAAAGACAGTCGTGGCATCGCCGATCTGAAGGCGATGGTTCTGGTCTGCAAGAAATTGGTTGAGAGCAGTTGTATAGGCAAAGGCGGCAGATTCGGACACCGGAGCGTTGTCGCCCTGTCTATGACCGTAGGATTCGTAGGCGTTCGAGTTAAATGTCACCAGCGCAGACTCCGCCACTTTTGGGCCAAGAATTCCCTTGATCGGAGGATGTGTCCGCTCGATTGGTGATCGCTGTCCGGTTACGATGCAGGCGGCATCTACAGTTTTCTTGCCCTCAACGGAGATCCATCTTTCACGCTCTTTCGACCATAAACCGCGCACTGCAGTATTCTCGTGCAGGAACTGCTCCCTGTAGGTTGGACTACAAGCAAAAACGATTCCTTCGGTAGGAAGATTCTCTGCGTCAAAGTAAGTACGTACCTGGTCGGGGCACCAGTATCGCAGAAAAGCACAGAAAGTTCGAATGTCGTCGGATACAGATCGGTTGAAATACTCAAGGTGTTTGTCGCGAAAACTGTCATGACGCGTGTCGCAAGGGTCGGTGAGCTTTCCCGCGCCAAGCGCGTAATTGATGTTGTCCCACATGAAATTCGGCCGCGGTGTCGTACCGGCTCGTTTCGGAGAAGCAGGAACACGCAGTACCCTGGGACTACGCTTCTTGTCATGGTCCCGCAGGTCAGCGACCTCGGCCACGCTGCCATCGGGGTGCAGAACAACGCAAAAGCCGATTTTCTGGTCAGAATAGCCGAATTCCGGCGCATCCAGCAGGCGTTCATACGCTCGTGCGAGTGAAGCAAGAAGGCTCAACGTTTCACCTCCTGGCTCCCGGGAGCAGGAACATCCATCACGCCGTCATACAGAGACGCGCGAAACAGCAGTGACGGACGGCCAGGAGAAGCGTGGTCAATGTCCCACAACATGAAACCCAGATCACGCGGGATTCCGAAGCCAAGCTCTTGCGTTTCGGCTTCAGGGGCACGGGCAGGCAAGGGTTCACCATTCTTGATCAACTCAAAATGCGCTGCGAATTCGCGCGTGCCGAGGCATGGCTGGATGAAACACTGTCCCCTTGCGGCGCGTCGGTTAAACATGTCGAGATGTTTGCCCTCCGTTTCCGTGGCACCTGCCCGTTCCGTCATTTCGAAATGCGCTTCGATAACATAGGCAGGGTTCACCAGAACTGAAGCTGCACGTTGCTCACGGTCCTCGTCGACAAGGAGCTGGAGGCCTTCCAGATCGCCGCGTTTTTTCGCCTGTTTGATCTTTGCCGCCGGTGCCTTGCTTCCCACCTCGTTTCGGCGGATTGACTGGAACCGTATCGGTTCGAGGACGTGAATCCGATCAATCACCCACTGAATCGCGGGTTTCCAATGGATTGCTTCCAGAATGCCCCGTGCTGCCGATGGCGTCATTACGTCGTAACTGGTGCGTTCGACCTTCAACTCTGGGCGGGTAAAAAGCGCATATCGGCCCCAGACGTGAATGCGGATTCCATATGCCAAAACTGACCTCTACGTCCGGGTCGGGCGATCAGCAGTAATCAATAGAAATTCATGACAAAGTACACGCGTTGAATTCACCGCTAACAAATGCTTGTCTCCAAATACTCCGCATTTTCCCACAGGAGGCCAGTGTCCGACCGGTAAAGGGACGTTCCCTCCAGCAGGCAAAACTGATTACCCCTCAACCGGGGCGCATAATAACTTGCATGACCGTTTGCAAGCATCTGGTCGCGCGCCTGCTTCGGCACCTGAACAGTAAAGGGCTGCAAGGCCCGGGCGATCGAACCCGATGAAATGCCGGGGTCGGAAAGGCGATCCACTTCGGTGCGTGCAATATCCTCGACTGCCACGATCACAGAGACCATGGTCTCCTCGATCATCCGGAAGTCCAGGGCTGTACTGCGATAAGGAAAGTCGGTCCCGCTTGTCGAAGCGGCAAAAGCGTCGACCATCGGTTGCCCCATGCGTTCGGGACCGATTGTCCAGTAGACCTGTTCGAACCAATCGAGGATCGCCTCCTGTGCGAGAAGGTCTGGATGGCGCTTCGCGGTGCTACGCATGGCCTCGATAAGCGGCTGCAAGCCGCGGGGCACCGGCTGACCGGGAGCCGAAAAGACCGTGAGACGACTTGACTGCAAGGGTCTCTTGCCTTCGCGGTTCACACGTCCGGCTGCCTGGACGATGCTGTCCAAACCCGCTTCAGCGCGCCAGCCCAAAGGGAAATCAAGATCGACACCTGCCTCAATCAGACTGGTCGCAATCAGACGGCACGGTTGACCTGCGGAAAGACGGTTTCGTATGTCGTCGATGATCAGTCGCCGGTGCGCAGGATATTGCCGGGTGGACAGGTGGATCGCCCCGTCAAGCCCCTCGTCCCGAGCAGTTTGATACAATTCGAGCGCATGTTTGCGGCTGTTTACGATCACCACACCTTGCGGGGTTTCGCTCAGCGCGCAGACAAGGTCTGAATCTTCCATTTCGCCTCCGTGAACGATCTTGGCGCGACGGAGACGGCGGGAAAGAGCGGGAGGGTCAGCGGCCAGTTCGCGCTCGGCTAGAGCCAATCCCCCGGCCCGCAGCTGCCTGCTGTCGAAGGCGGGCTGCGTTGCAGTGCAAAGAACGATCGTGCAGCCAAAATGCGCCGAAAGTGTGTCGATCATGCGCAGAACCGGAATCAATAAACTGCGCGGAAGGCATTGAGCCTCGTCAAGCACGATGACCGATCCTGCGATATTGTGCAGTTTGCGGCAACGCGAAGGCCGGGCTGCAAACAGGCTTTCGAAGAGTTGCACATTGGTGGTTACAATGATGGGGGCGGCCCAATCCTCCATTGCCAGACGGAGCTTTTGGCGAGCTTCCCGCCCCGGACCGTCTTCATCGATGGACGAATGGTGTTCAAGCACCACGTCACCGAAGTCATCGAAAAGGCCGCGAAAGATCGTGGCCGTCTGATCGATGATCGAAGTGTAGGGAATGGCGTAAATGATGCGCCTATGGCCGTGACACAAGGCATGGTCCAGTGCAAAGCCCATAGATGCCAGCGTCTTGCCGCCACCTGTGGGCACTGTAAGGCTGAACAGACCAGGTGCTTGGACCGCGGCTGCTCGAACCTGTTCAAGAATTTCTCCCCGCATACGGTTCAGATCGGTATCGGCAGAAATTCCCCCGATGTGGGCATCGAACGCGCCACGAAAATCGTGCAAGATGCTGGCAAGTGCGGGCCAACTTCTGTCGGTGCGCCGCCCCTCCAGCCGGTCGTAGAAAGCCTCTGTATCGCGAAAGTCTGCATCGACGAGGCAAGAAAAAACCATGCGCCCAGCCACCGACAGATCGAAGCCCGGCGTGAGATTCCGTATCTTCTGGGAAAGTTCCTTGAGTACAGGACCTAAATCGGTCCCGGCAGCAGAGTAAACTTCAGGCGCAATATTATCGCGGTGGTTATCGATGCGGTGCATCAAGCTGGCGCTGGAGCCGATCGCGTCGGGCAGACCAGCATGGTGGCCCAAGATGGCATAGGCTAGAATCTCGGCAGCCAATCGCTCATGTCGTTCCGCCCGATCCACGAAGAGCTTTCCACCCGCAGTTGAGTGATCGACGCGGATGTTGTCGCCCATGAGAATCCGATCAAAGGCAGGGTCATGCTTGCCGAAATCATGGTATTTCCCGGCGATGCGCGCGGTTTCCGACAGGCCAAAAATGCTCGCGGTCGAAGCTGCAAGTTCGGCAGTCTGACCAAGGTGCTCGGCAAGCGTTTGCCAATCGCTTCTGTCGGAAGACTTGCCCGAATGTGCAAACGTTCTGTCTGGATTCATTTGTCATTCTGCTCGTCTTGCCTGTGCCGCCGTTCTGGCGATCGTTGAGGCAAAAGTGGCATCGATCGACACGAATCGCAACCTGATTGTCAACAGGCCCTAATCTGTAGCATGTTCGCACCCCAAATTGTGCACATTGGCGTCCGAAACGGGCCTGAATATTGTATACTCACTCCGATAGCACGCTCAAGTGATCTGTTTCGGGGGTAATGTGTATAGGCCCAGATGATACGGGTCGCATCATTTGCGGGGCTGGGTCTCTTGGTGTTTGCAACCACTATCCTGTTGCCGTCGTTTCGTGTCAATCTTACGCCCAGCGTTCCTCTCGGTATCTATGTAGCGGAGAGTAGAGAGCAGGCGGATTTCGTCACATTCTGTTTACCGCAGCTACCGCCAGACGTGCACCATGATCCTCGAATATGCAGTTCGACAAATCCGTCAGGCATACCCGTGCTGAAACGCATCGCGGACCTGAATCATGATGGTGTGGTCGTCGCCGGTGATCACGGGCAGGCACTGGACAGCCGCGTATTCGGCCCGGTGCCGCCGACATTGATTCTCGGTCATTGGCGAGCCTTGCTCGTCTGGAATTCCACCCGCGAGGATCGGGATTCTGCCGTCACGGCGGTCACACCCAGAAGCCGCGCCATGGCGCCTGCTACCTTGGTGCGCAATGTGTCTACCGGTACCGGGTGGATCCAGTAATCATTTGCGATAATCACCACCGCGCTCCCTGGCTTTGGGGATGCCAGCAACCATGCCAATGGTGAAAACGTCTCGAAGCAGATGAGCCAGTGAATTGGCCTGTGGTCCAAGTTCACGGTTTCAAGGACTCCGCGGCCGATCCCCCATCCCCCCTCTATTCCCGGCAGGCCAAACAGGCGTTCATATACAGGTTGGACACGGCAGTTTGTGGGAGAAAACAGGTGCACGGTCGAGCGCAGATCCTTTTCAAGGACTCCTGCAAATACCGTGATACCGGTGCGAGCAGCATGATCGCACCATCTCTGCATTGCTGTCGGGTCGCGACGGTCAATAATGTTCTCGCCTGTCACGATCGCGGTAGCTGCGGATCCTTCGAGAGATGCCAGTATTCGCTGGTCTTGACCCATTCTGGTAATAGCAGCTGGAGGTGAGAGTGGAACCGAGGTCATGCCGGCAGCCGGGGCAGGACTGTACTGGCTCCAGGCCCAGGCCGCGCTACCTACTGTCAGTGCTGCACAGAGGCTCCGGACTCCGGATGTTCCGCCATCCATTATGGTCAGGGCCACGACCAGCAGGATCAACCCGGCGAGACCGGTCCCGGGCCACAATTCACCGGCTGCCAGCGGCACGGATCCAATGTGCCAGGGGTTCATCATCGAGGCGGCCACGACCACCCCTGCGTTCCACCGTGCGAAGGCTGTGGCCACGATCAACAGGTAGAGTATCACGGCTGCCCAAAGCCATTCCGAAGCCCCCGTGTTCCACAATCCGGCCAGAGGGCCTGCTGCAGCTGCAAAATGCCACCCGAAGGCCATGGTAAAACGGCGGCGGCGGTTACGCAGCATCGCGAGCCAGATGATCCCGACCAAGGCCACCGTTAGCGGAATGGCCGGAACATAGAATCCGGCGGCGGCGAGCGTACCTCCGGCGATCCCGGCGATTGCATCAGTGCGTCCGGTAGGGATCTCGTGTGAACCGAATGACCACTGACCTTCCAAGATCGTCATTTTCATGGGCGTTCCGGATGCTTTCCTCGACCGCGTTTTCCTCGATTTCGTACTGAATGTGGACGCCAGGTACCGTTGGCGGCTTCTGGCTGCCCTGGCCAAGGAAGGCCAGGACGGTTGCCGGCGTCACAAGGGCCCGGTTTCCTGCGGTGCCAGCCCAGGCAGAGCGACCTGCGTCAGGACCGCTTACCTTGGGCAGAGCCGCCCAGATCCCGGCCAGGCAGTTTGCAAAGTCTGTTGTTGTGTGTCGGCCATATCCGCATTCCCGGATCAGCAAACGGCCAAGTTCGTCCTGTGTCGCCGGCGAAAACAGCCGGTTCGGATCCAGCCTGTAGGTTCGGACCAGCCTCGCCAGCGTGTCATGAATGATCTGGTACCGTCCGGCGGCCGTGGAGATCGCCTTTGGCCGGATTGATTCCTGCCAATCCAGCACTTCGGTCAATGTCATTTTGGTCAGTGGGCGAGGCGGGGGCCGGGAAACGGAATTGTGCGTCTGGTCGTATCCGGACGGCGCCTCGTACCGTGCGATGAAGTCCAGGATCGCATTCGGGGAGGGCAGGGCCATCACTGCGTCACTGCCGTGGACTCCGAAGACCAGCAACGCGGCAGCTGTCATCGCACGACCCGTGAGCATCATCGTCAGGATGATGTCCAGACCGGCAGGCGCAGTTCGCGCTCGAGGACGACGTTCATCCGAGTCCCGGCCGGGACACGGAACGTCGGCGCGGTGTTCAGATCGCGTTCCAGCATCCGTTCGGTGACTGTTTGCGCAGTATCGCCAGCGGCTTCCTTGATGGCACTGACCAAGCGGTTGTCCGAGTTCACCTGCCGCGCTGTGGATGCGGTTACCAGGTTGATTGCGAACGCCGATGCAAGTGTCCTCCAGAAGCGTGATCGCCGCTTTCCGGCAACACCGGCGACGCCAGCATGGTCTGTTGAGGGTACGTCGTCCAGGCTGACCGTTCGTCCGTCAGGAAACTGAATCGCCTGCCAATAAATGTGCAGCCGCTCATCACCGATGTTCGCCGAGTCGGCGTAGGATCCCACCAGGAAGGCATTTGCGGGAATCAGGGTGCGTGTGCCGGTCGCGCTGTCCCGGACCGGGGCCACGACCTGAGCCCTGGTGATCCCCGGCAAGCCGGAATCAATCGCGGTTATCAATGTTGCAGGAATCACGGTGCCCGGAAGTAGCAGGCGGGATTGTTCAGGATGTGCCTCGATGGATGTTGTGTTTGTTTCGGTGGGAACCGCGGCAGCCGGAGCTTCAGCAATCGAGTTCTCTGGAGACGGGGTTTCGAAGGGAGGTGGTCGGATGAGCGGATGCAGACTTTCACCCAAGGAGGCATAGTCCGCCTGTGTCGCGAGCTCTTCTTCTCGCCGTTGCCTTTCTTCCACGCGGCGGCGGATTTCGGCCAGTTGTCGCTCTGCTTCGGCATCCTCTTCGGGCGGTGCGTTGTTCCCGGTCGGAGAGGGTGTTTCAGGAGTCTGTCCCTGCTCTCCGGCGGCTGCCGCTTTTTCAATGATTTCTGCTGCGGCTTCTGGATCAACTGACTCGTCAATGGATGCTGTTGGCCGTTCTGTTTGCCTGCCCGGCAATCCGCGGAGCAGCGCCCAGCCCAGAAAAATCACTGCAATCGCGATCACTGTGGCGGCGGCGGCCACCTTGAGATCCCGGCTCACGATCGGTCTTCCCGGCAGATCATTCGCCATCAGTCCGGACCCGCTGAATATCGATGTGATTGACCATGAGGCCCAGTGGATTCGCCTCCAGAGCTTCGCGGCTGACACTGACGGGGTCGCCCAGTACCAGGATTCCGACATACCGCTTCTCGGACAGATTCTCGCCGGTCAGGCGTGCGCTCGTTCGTTCAGACCACTCAACCCTCCAGGAGGAACCACCCGAATAGCTGACCGACGTGACGCGGACGAACACGGTTTCCTGATTCCAGCGAATCATCGGGTTCGTCCCGTTCGCCTGAAAGGCCTCACTGAGAATCCGGAACGCCGGGCTGTCCGTGCGCATGAACCGGTACAGCCGCCAAAGGTTCCGCTCGAGTACGGCCCGGTCTGCAGGGATCGACCTGGCCCGTTCGATGAACCGTTGCAGCTCGCGTTTGACCACCGCTGTCGGCCATTCGCTGATTGTCGTGGGCTGGGCGAGGGCTTCTGCCCGGCCGAGATCGTCGACCTTGACGAGGTAAGGCACATATTCGCTCTGGCTCGCTGCCCAGATTCCGAAACCCAGCCCAACGGCTCCCATCACCATCCCCGCCAGACCAAGGCGAAAGAACCGTTGGGCCGTTGCCGCATGAAACGCGAAGCGTTCATCCCACTCGCGCTGCGCCACCATGTACGGATTCGTGGATGTCTTGTCCTTTTGCCCGGTCATCTGGTCTTCACTGTTTGCGATCGAGGTACTGAATAATGTCAGAGGCGATCTTCGAGCCCGTGCCTTGACCGCTGAACCCGGCGACGGCTCCTCGTGCCGCACCCGTGCCTGCACCTTTCATGATTGACCCTGCCTTTGCAGCCATGCCAGTTCCGGTAGCGGCCGCAGCCATGTCGGTCAGCCCACCGCCGGTTGAGGTCGTTCGTGCGGCCATTACGCCCCCGCGTGCGGCACCATATGCTGCTCCGCCGCCGGTACGGGCGGCGGCAAGCATTGCCCGCCCGGCCGTCGCTCCGGCCAGGCCGCCAGCAAGTGCAGCTGCCGGATTGATTCCCGCACCGCCGGTCAGGCTTTCCACTGCCGAAGGCAACTGCAGAATCAGTACAAGTCCGACGACCTGGACAATGAGAATCTGTATCGCCGCGAACAGGTCGTGCTCGGCATTGGCGGTGAAGGTGGCATCAAGCGTCGCCATTACCAACCCGTTCACCATCAGGAGCGTAAGAAGCTTGAAACCCTTGCCCACAAGCATACGGATATAGGTGACTGCAATATCGCGGGTCATCTCCAGTCCGCCAAAACCAAGGGCCAGGAGGCCCGCGACAGCCATCAGATACAGTTCGGCGTAGACCAGAACGATAATTGCAGCCATTGCCGCCGCAGTGACCGCCACCATCATCGCGACCAGCACCAGTCCGAGCGAATACCCGGGTGTCCAGACTGACAGGTTGCCAATGAGTTGGCCCACCAGCCGGAGTGCCTGCGACAATACGCCGGATGGGCTGGGTTCTGCCGTGCTCCCTCCAGCTCGTGCCACCGCCAGCGCACTGTCGATTGCGAGGCGAACGAGATCCGGGCCAAACTGCAGGCAGAGCACGAATATTCCGACGACGACAAACCGCGTGACGAGTCGTGTCAAAAGGGCCGGCAGGCCTTCGCCCTGAATGGCCCCGCGGGCGAAGCTCCAGGCCATCTCGATCGCGGCCATCGCGTAGAGCAGCGATGTGGCGGCAGACACCACGCCGACCGTCATTGTCCCCGCCCGGCGGTTCATCTGGTCGATCATGTCATCGAGAACGCCTGCGGCAGGTGTTTGAGCACTTGCCATGCCGGCAAGCAAAAGCACGATGCCAATGGTTGCGCCAATCGCGGCCACCAAGGCGTGTGGACGGAGCAGGCAGGGCATGTCAATCGAGGCCCAGAATGCTGTGAATGCCGCGAGGGCGGTATTCTTCGACTGCCTGCAGATCAATGGCCAATGTCTCGTCGTAGCGCCGCTGAATCGCCTCCCGGATGTCCTGTTCCTGTAACCGCCGCGACCACGCCATTGCCGTCTGTTCCACCTGTGCCGCCTGTAGCAACCGAAGATCCAATACCTGCCGGGACAGGCTTGCGGAGAGTTCATTGGCGACCTGCAGGGCGGCAAGGTTGCCATCCGCCTGCCCGGCCCGGCGCGACAACTGGTCGACGAACCCTGCCTCGGTTTCGACATCGGCCAGTGTGAAGCCGGCCTTGCGGAGTCCAGCCTCCAGGGAGGATGTCCACTGGGTTTGCAGTGCGTCGTAGCGCTCTTCAAAATCGTTCCGCGAATAACCTTCCTGGTCGAACAGAGGATCGGTGATTTGTCCTGATTTCATGAACCGGTCCAGTTTCTGGCCCGACTGCGTGACAATCCCTGTCTTCATGTACAGTCGGCGTAGATCAATGATCGGCTCAAGGGCCTTGCGATGAAAGCTGCCGGGCAATCGTTCGGTATTGGCGACCATGTTGCGATATGCCAGGATCAGGTTCCTGAGCTGCTCGACTTCCGTGGCCAGGGTCTCGCTGGCGACGGAGAGTTGGCTCGCCTCAATCGAGGCAAGCTTGGCAAGTTGCGCGTTATTGGCGAGCTGCGTCCATTCCGTTGCAACGCCGGTCAGGCCGCCTGCCTGGCCAGTGCTCAACCCCATTGCGATGGCAACCACGGTGGACAACAGCCTGTCACGCAGCAATTTCATTGAGAGCTCTCCTTACATCGGCGGACCAGAACTCCGGGTCGTCGGCCAGGGCCCTGTCGGCGGACGCTGCTTCCTCCACGGATGTGCTGCCCAGCAGGGTGAGTGCGACCGGTCCAAGCAGAAAATCGACCACTCTCCGGCCCTCCGGCTTGACCACGTAGTAGTGCTGTTTCGTGCGGATCGACGCGATGATCTCGATCATCTCGTCCGTCGCGCCGAGGCTCGTGTACTGGTCCCGACTGGCGCGAGTCCGTGCTGCCGGGTTCGGGAGGAAGATCTTTGTCGGGCAGTTCTCGATCAGCACGGGCGTGATCTCACTCGATGTGGCATCGGCGACAGATTGCGTCGCCATGACCACCGACGCATTGGCCTTCCTGAGTTCCTTGAGCCAGCTGCGGATTCGTTCGGCGAAAAGCGGGTGTTCCAGAAAAGCCCAGGCTTCATCGATGAGGAGTAAAGTCGGCCTTCCGTCCAGACCGGCTTCGACCATCCGGAACAGGTACTCCAGTGCGAGCACGGCGACGCCCGGTCCTGACGTGAACAGGTCCTCGGTTTCGAACACGGTCCAGCCCGAGATCCGGATTCCGTCGTCCCTGGCGTCAAAGATCCCCCTGTGATTGCCCGTGATGAAGGCTTCCAGGGCCTGGCGCGCCTCTTGCGACTGCACCAGATTCAGCGCGTCTGCCAACGTGTGGTCCGCAGTCAACAGGCGGACAGTGTTCCTGATTTCGCTGCGGAGATCCGGGTTGGAATTCGTGCCCGCTTCGCGGACCAGCGCCAGAAGCCAGTCCTCGAGATGCCCCGGCCCGCAGCCCAGCAATCCGCGGACTGGTGACAGTGCCCTGCCGTCCTGGCCCAACGGGATGAAATTGCCGCGGACAGCGCCTGTCAGGTAGCGAATGGACCGGCGTTTATCGAATACGATGACGCGTGAATTGGCGTACTTGGTCCAGTTTGCAGCAAAAAGCGCCAACAGCACCGATTTTCCGGCCCCCGTGGGGCCAAAGACCAGGGTATGCCCGACGCCCCCGGAATGCAGGTTGAAGAAATATGGCTCGCCCGATACGGAACGCCCCACCAGAAGGGGCGGTGAATTCTTGGGAAACTGCGGGCAGTTGACCGACGTGTCACCCTGCCAGATGGTGCTCATCGGAACCAGGTCGGCGAAGGAAAGGCTCGACAGGATGGGCCGGCGTGGATTGTTTCCGGGGTGCCCAGGCAATCGGCCCAGGAACGCCTCGAGCGCATTGCAGGTCTCGATGCGGGTCTCGAATCCGTGATCCAGCAGAGCTTCCGTGACGTGCCGCGCTGCAGCGATGACATCTTCCCGGGTTCCTCCGGGCTCACCCCACAGCACCACGACGCTGTTGGCCACGCCGTAGGTGAGATCGCCAGCGCTGATCTCTGCGATTGCGGCCTCGGTTTCGAGCTCCATCGCTTGCGCATGCGCGTCGACCGGAGCTGTTTCGGATGCCACTGCCTGGGCTGCCAGAGATCGCTTGCCCTGAGACCAGAAACGGCGACGGCGGTTCAGTTCAGATCGGGCGCGGTTCTTGCCCAGACAGACAAAACGCGTGGACCACTGGTATCCCATGCTGAAGCTCTGCAGAACCTCCAGGGCTCCGGGCTCCGTGAATGGCGGGTATCCGTCTACGGCGACCACTGCTGTCCACCGATCGTTGATCTGGATAATGTCATCGAAGTTGTTCTGCCGAAAGCTCGGCGAGATCAGGACATCGAGATAGATCCATTCCAGCCCGGTTGGCTGGTGCGGACTCATCCACTGCCCGGTGACAGAGGTTGCGAGGTGCCCGACAAGCTCGTCGGTCAGGCTCGTGCTCTCCGTCTGGTGCCGGCTGCGTAAACGCCGCAACCCATATACGCCGGTAAACCGGGACTCGACCGTGGCGCATTCGGCTTCGAACGACTCGATCTCATCGGTGATGGCCCTGATTCTGGCAGGACGGGCTGACTGATACGTTAGATGAATGACGTTGTTGTACAGCGCACCACCGGCCTCGAGGATGGAGCGCCGTTCCATCTGCAGAACCTTGAGCGCTTCAGCCGAAAATTCCTCTTCATGCCCGACATAACCGCGCACCGGCTTGCGCTTGAAATCAATCCAGAAGGTGCAGCCATCACCAAAACCAGTCAGTGCCTGGCTGAGCCGGGCGGTGTAGTGGTGCCGTTCCTCTGGCGACAGGCTCTCGGTATCGCGCCCCTGGATTTCCCACGCGGCCAGCATTGATCCGTCCTTGCAGACAACCACGCCCGGCGCGACCGCCGCGCCCCAATTCAGCAGGTCTGAAAACGTCCGTCGCGGTCGTCCGAAGACTGCCATCGTCTACCCCGCGATCACCGTTGGACGGATCAACACGACCATGGACGTCCGGGCACGGCTGGCCTTTGCGGATCCACCGAGTCCCAGGAAATTCGCCCATCCGGTGCCGGATTGTTCCTTTCTCACGGTTTCCTGCTCGTAACCGCCGACGACCAGGGTTTCGCCCGGAGCGAGAACCACCGTGTACTCAACCGCACGATGATCGGTTTTCGGCAACTGGATGGAGCCGAAGGTGTCGAGACTGTTCAGGCTGGCTTCGACCAGCCAGAGATTCAGTTGCAGCCGGTTATTGTCGATCAGACGGGGCAAGGCGAATATCGAGAGGCCTGTATCAATGCTGTCAACCTTGACGGTCTGTTCGATATCGCCTGCATCTGTTGTCCGGGTGGACACCTCGCGGACATAGTTCTGGGTCGAAAGCAGGGAAACAGGAGCGACCACACCGTTCTGCCCGACCGTGTTGGTCTGCCGGTAGTCGACGACGTCCTTCTCTGTTGCCAATGCCTTGAAGTCGATCGACGACCCTCCGAATTTACCGCCGACGATGGCAATGCTCCCGGATGTCGTTCCCGTCGATCGGCCAGAACCCAGGGTCAGGACGCCATCTCCTGTCACTGCCTTGAGAAACGTTCCGACCGCGATGTTATTGCCGCTGGAGGCGTCGATAAAATAGGTGGCGATTTCCAACCCGATCCGCTGTGCGTAGAGTGATGCGAAATCGTTGATCACCACGGCCGCTGAGCGTTGCACGCTCGGTGGGCCGAACACCGTGATCCGGCCCGTGTTCCGGGCAATCGTGATGGCAGCAGGTGGCGGCGCGACCTGTTCCAGGGCGATCCTGATCTCTTCCCATGGATCTACATCCACTGCTTTCGACGCGGTTACGGATGATGTGTCAGTTCGAACCCCCGTAACCGATGTCTGGATTTTTCCGCTGGTTGAAGGCAGGGGGACATCGTGCACGACGTTCACCATGCGATCGAACCGAATAACAGTGCCGTCGAAATGCCATGCCAGATCGAAACGGGCTCCAATCCGATCGAGAAGGCCGGACAGCGGACCGCGATGCTGGAAGTTCATTGTGCCGGCGACCGGCACGTCGATGATACCGCGGGCCGTCGGATAGGTGGTGCGCACGACGATATCGAGACCGGAGGCAGCGGCAACAATTTCCTGGATAGCTGCAATATCGGCGGCGGAGGCCTGTATCTCCACCCCCAGGCTTTCTTCCAGGTCTTCGGGCAGGGGCTCTCCGTTTGTGAGATCATCTACGGCGGCTGATTGATCCTGTCCTGTCTCGCGGGAACCGTAAAACGGTTCGTCGACTTCGACCACGCCTCCCCGCTGCTGCGCGTCCAGAACGCCGCGGTGGCGCGCCACTTCTGCGGCCAGCGTGTCCTGGCGTTGGCCTGCGTTTTCGATAGCGGCGCAACCAGCGAGCAAAAGGCCAGCGACGGCAAACCCGATCCCCCTGTGTTTCATCGCGCTGCACCGATCCGGATGACCCGATTTGCATACAGGACCAGTAGCGGTGCAGCGGGACCGGATCCGAACCCCTTGACCACTTCACGGAGGGCGAGCCTCAGGTTTCCTTCAAACCGGAACGGGACTTCAAACTTCCAGTCTCCACGATCCTCAATGATCACGTCATGATCCGCTGCCGTCCCCCATCGCTCAATCACGTCGATCAAATATTCACCGCGGCCTGCGGACCAGACCTGTGGCAGTGGCGGCGTGCGTATGACTTCGGCTTCCTGACCGGCGTTGCGCGTTCCGGAATCGAACAGCCAGCTCAGCGGGCCTCGTGACTGTGTCTGATGTCCGGCCACTGCTGGTGCAGGGCGCGTGCATTTGACCTTCAGAACAGTCCCGATCCGCAGCTTTTTCGGATCCATGTCCGGGTTGGCGGCCGCAATTTCCGGATGTCGGGATGCGGTGCCGAGATATTTCTGCGCGATCCGGCCGAACGTGTCTCCGGCTTTTACCGTATGCCGGAGACAGTTCGCATTCGGATCTTCATGCCCGCCTTCAGAGGGTGCCGTTATCTCGGTGTGCGTCGGGGGTGACGGGGCCGAGGGGGCAGCGGCAAACAGTCGTTCCGGGTTCTGCCAGTCCGGGCACCGGATCAGTGGGGCTTGCGGCGCCGTGCCCGCACCGGCGAGCGTACCGGAGAGTACACATAGCCCTGCGATCGCATGTCGCCATGCCGCTCGATGAGCCCTTTGGCCCTTAACGTGATAATGGTAGAGGCTATCCTCGACCGGCTCAACCCTAGTGTCTCGCGAACCCATTCCGTGCTGATAGATGCGTGCTTCCGGGAGCGGGCCTCGAATTCGCCAGCTATCGTCAGATACACCAGCGCTTGAGCGCGCAGGTCGCCCTTTGGCTCGCCTCCTTCTCTCTGTTTGGCTTCCAGAACAGACATCAGCGTCTGCACGTTGATCGGGGAGTTGTCAATATACAGAAATTCAGTAAAGTCTTTCATTTGTTCATCAGGCCTATTTCGAGGGTGAGATCATCATGGTTGACCAATTATCGCCGACGACGGAAGCGTCTGCAATTTCCGGGCCGATACTCGATGCCATTGATGATCCGAATCTGGTGGAAATCAGCTACAATGCCGATGGCCGCGTGTTCTGCCACCATTTCATGGGCGGTCCGCGGGACGGAGGGCAGTGGGATCCGGAAGCGGCCGAGCGACTGATTCGCTGGTGTGCAAGTGCGAGCGGTACGATTGTCACCCGAACTAGGCCTATATTGTCAGCCCGGATCCCGGGATATCCCCATCGGATCGAGGCGTTGCTGCCGCCTGTCGTGGCGGCGCCAACATTTTCAATACGGCGGCATATGTCGGCCGCAGGAACTCCTTTGCCGAAACTGGAGCATTTTGACTGGAGCGATACGAACCACGGTCCGGACGACATTGTTCACGCGCTGAGAAGACGCCGCAATATCGTGGTTGCGGGTGCCACCGGTAGTGGAAAGACAACATTCGCGAATGCCTGCCTCGCCGAACTGGCGCGTCTTCATCCGACCCTGCGCGTGGTTCTGATCGAGGATACGCCCGAACTACAGGCGTCAGCGGTCCTGGCGAACGTGGTCGCGCTGCGGACTTCCGATACGGTGTCACAGCAGCAGTTGCTGGTTTCCGCGCTACGCCTGGCACCGGGGCGGATAATCGTCGGAGAATGCCGCGATGGCGCAGCTGCACTGACCCTGTTGAAGGCCTGGTCGACCGGCCATCCGGGAGGGATCACGACCCTGCACGCGAACGGTGCCCGCGAGGTTGTGCCACGTCTGGACCAGCTTTGTTCTGAGGTGGCCGTGACCAGCCAGGAGCGGATGATTCGATCGACGGTGGGCGTGGCCGTGTTTCTGGACCGGGGGATTGGAAAGCCGGTCGTGCGTGAAATCCTGGAGATAGACTGATGATGGTATTTCAATGGCCGGTCGCTATGCGCGGCCTGTGTTCGATGATGGTTTGTGGTCTGGGAAGCCCGGTCTTCGCGGCTGGCGCGACCATGCCTTGGGATGGTCCGCTCAACCGGATCGTCGATAATCTGACCGGCCCGTTTGCACTTGCCGTGGGTGTGCTCGGTCTCGTGGTTCTTGCCGTCAGGATTCTTTTTGGCGAGCAATTCGGCCAGTTTGCCAGATCAATCATCAATGTAATCATCGCCGTGGCAATGATTACCGGTGGTGCCGGCCTGCTGCGGGCACTGATTCCGCAGGCGACCGGTGCTCTCTATTTTATTGAGACGCTCGACGACACCGATCCGGCCGTGCGGGATCCGGAATGACGGTCTCAGTCTCCCGATCGATACTGTTTGCGGGATTGCTGGTGAGTTGTGTGCCAGCCAATTCAGAACCGCTGCCCATCGTCGCAGGCCAAAGTACGATTGTCGATGAATGGCAAGCCCGCCAACCGGCGTTAGCACTCGGTGAGGCGGGGCGGGTTGTCATGACCTACGGTGACGCTCCGCCCGCCCTGGTCTGTGCACCACTGCATATCTGCGCCATCGAATTCGGTCCGGAAGAGGAATTCCACGATGCTCCATCGCTCTCCGATCCGGTCCGGTGGCAGATGGAAGTTCGGGAAGGTTTTGCCGCGGGCTCACGGCGGCAGTACATAATCGTCAAGCCGGCCCAGAACGCCGGACGGGCAATTCTGACCGTGTTCACGAACCGGCGGTTCTACTCCCTGGCCCTGATCCCTGATCCGAAGACCTATACGCCGATCCTCGCGTTTCGTTACCCGAACGACGAAGCAGCGGTGGCACGTGCCCGGATCGAGGCGCAGGCACGTGAAACCGCCGAAGCGGCCGCCAACGAGGCCGCGGCCAAGCGGGAGGAACTCGATCACACGGGGCTGGCTGTTCATGACGGTCTGGTTGCGGCCGGTGATCTCAATTTCGCCTATCGGATCGCCGGAAAAGCCGCGTTCGCTCCGCAGCGGATCTACGATGATGGGCGCAAAACCTACATCGAGCTTCCACAATCGTGGCGTGGCGAGTTTCCGATTTTTTTGGCTTCCGATGCTGGCGGTACCGATCGCGTGGTGAATTACAGGGTCGACGGACGTCGGTATGAAATCGAAGGGGTCTATGAAACCAGCACCCTCCGTCTTGGGCGCGATCTCATCCGGATTCGCCGCGATTAACCATGCGACTCCGGATATCGATGCTGCTGCTGGCGGCCACGTTGAGCGCCTGTTCTTCCGGTTGGCAAGGCGGCTGGTTCGACGATCGAAGCCGCTCGATTTCCTTGACTGAGGCGCAGTACTGTGCGGTTGGGCATGATCTCGCACGGCAGATCGCTGATCATGTTTCCGTGCGCGGCATCATCCTGGTGAGTCCGGTCCGTGGCACGCCGTGCGAGCGTTACGCACTGCATTATTTGCGGCGGGCGGGATTTGCGATCGACACGAGCGCACAATCGCCTACGTTCCGGGTGCAACTGGAATATGCTGGTCCTGACAGTTTCCAGGCCATGGCATCGATTGGGCGAACCCTCCGGATTTCCAGGATCTATGTGCCCGGCGACGGCGGCGTCTATCCGGCCAGTCCCGTATCCGTCATGCGTCTGTCGGCACGGACTGTCTGGCGAGCTCCTGCCGAGTTGATTCGAGCGGAACCCCGGTGATGCATCCCATACGAAAATCGTTGGTCACCCCACCGTTGCTGGGCGGCATGGAAAGAGTCCCGTTGGTCATTCTGCTGTTTGTGGCAGGCGTGTTCGTTCTGTTTCAGACACCGGCATCAGTGCTGTCAGGATTATTGCTTGCCGGGGCCGGGGTCGTGACTTTGCGCAGGATCGCAGAGGCGGATCCTCAATACTTCCAAGTCATGTACCGGCGGCTGAAATATCACCGTTATCATGGAGCGGTGCCCTTGGATGCTGCTCGTCCGGAGTACAAGTTTTGGCAAATGTAGCGACACTCGCAGGAAAAGTCATCGCGACAGGAATCAAATGGGGTAGCCGCGAAGGCGCGTGGCTCGCAGAGATGCCGGGCCGGGTCGGCACAACCTCTTTTGAAGGAGGTCATCCGCCGCGCGGGACTATCCCGGCTGCCGCCCTTGCTGCCAGCGTTATCCGTCCCGAACATGAATTTGATCCCTGTCTGGTCGCGCTGGTTTGTGATGACGGTGAAAACTGGCTGACAGTCGTCATGACCGATCGGGCGCCATCGCTGCTTTCGGAGCACGAGTATTCCGATGCCGGAAGCTGGAAGCTCGCGATCAAGAAGGCCTTGGCCAACGCCAGTATTTCGCGGGTGTATGTGCCTGAGAATAGTGAAGTTACTGTCGAGGATGACAATGACAAAATCGTTCTTTTTTCGCAGGCGGAACTGGTAGCAGGAGCCGGTATACGGCCGCTTAGACGGCGCGGACGCTGGCGGAGGCTATTGGCAATTGGGGCGGCGGTTGCTGTCACTGGATCCGTGCTGAGCCTCTGGGTTCTGTTTGCGTCCAATAGCAACCCTCCCGAGACGGCCACTCAGACGACCCCAACAGAGGTGACGCGCCTGGATGTCGCGGCCCTGTTACGCCACTGTGCCGACGCGTTAGCGGAATTTTGGCCAATGGCACCCGAATGGTCTCTCTCCGAGGAAGGGTGTGTTCTGGACCCGGTGGTGCCGGCAAAACTCGGTGTGGTTACCGACGCGGCATACGCTTACCGCGTATACCGTCTTGATCGCCTCTGGAATACGTTCCTGGCGGGGCAGGCCGCAATGCGTGTGGTCAACAATTTTCAGGGCATGGTGATCCAGGAGGCGCGGCGCGTTGTTTTGTACTCTCCCGCTCGAACGGAGCGGGTTATGGAAGATGCGGGATTTCGTCCCGAGGTCGAAGTGGCATCAATTCTTGAGCGTTTGTTTACCGGCGATGTTTCAATTCAGAGTAGTCGCTTGGCGAATGGAGCTCTCGATGTCGAAACCTCGCTGGAATTGCGCGTTGTGCTGCAGCAGATGAAGGGTGTGGACCTGGAGCCGGTCTGGCTACGTCAGAGTGGAGCAGGGCAGGGGACGAAGATGCGCGTTCGGCCGGTGCAACTCCGGACTGAACGGTCCCGATCCAGTGCGCCGTCGCCGGCTCCCGCGTCATGACGATGGACTACAAATGGCAATCACGACGTCGTCTGTTTCTGATAGCCGGGTTGGTGCTTTGGGCGGGGTCGATCAGCTTCGCCGACGATGTCCAGATGATTGATGGAAACACTTGTCGTTTGTCACAAAAACTTCAGTGAGCGCTGACATTCCCTCTCCGAGGTCTGTGTCTGTTCCGGATGAGTGCAGGATTTCTATGAGTTGCGGCGGCGCCATCCGTAGTCCCGCAAGTTCCCTTTCGGATCAACATTACCGGTAAAGGCTTGCGGGGCGGATGCCCAAGGCTATCGCGTTTGGATTTTTCCGAGTTCAACGTCCTTTGCGAGGCTTGATGCGAAGCTGACGAGTTTCAGGCGGGGCGCAGGCCATGAGTGTATTCCCACTGCTTGATCTGCTCCAGCGGCGTGAAATCGAGTTGCAAACCAGGCGGTTTTCGGCCTTTGATCTTTTCTATGTGGTCTTCAGGGACGAAATACCAGATGCTCAAGTTAAATTCAGGAGGGATCCCAAGCCAAAATTCCAGAGCTTCACGAATTCCAGGCATGCGCTCGGCATATTTGTCGAGTTTCCTTTTGATCTTGCTCCAATCATTTGACCATGTCACCTCGCAGAGGAAGACCTCTTTGTCACATAGGCGCACGGCAACTATATCTGGCCAAAGATAGGCGTGGCCCTTGTGTTTGAATTCCCTCACATGCGATGTTCGAAGATAGTATTCTTCTGCCAGTAACGTTTTGCCGTCGGAAACAAGCCATTCGGCAACATTGGATCGGAAAAAATCCATTCTCACTCCCTTGGATTTGAATTCATGATGCCTTCCTTGTCGATTCAGGTAATCATGTACCCACGCAGAAGCCAAGAGGGATTTTCTCAAACGCGATTGCCCTGGGCGGATGCCGAGCTCCTTGCTCAATTCGGAAACCGACGTGTTGCGGCTTACCATGGCAGCCTGAGCCATTCGCACTTGGGCTTTCGTCAGGGCGAATCTTTGACCACCCTTGCGACCGCGGGCGGCCTGCGGTCCCGCCATGGTGCGTTCCCGGATGAGTTCGCTCTCAAACTCGGCCAACGCGGCAAAGATACCGAACGACAATCGGCTGGCAGCTGTTGTCGTGTCGATCCGCGCACTCCGGCCTGTGAGTGCCTTCAAGCCAATGTCGCGATCGGAAAGAAACGATGAACAAGCAACTGAATCGCAGAACCGTGCTGAAAACCGGCGCGGCGACCGTTGCAGCCACGGCATTGACATCCCTGCCCACGAACGCTGCGAGCGCTCCCGGTCGGGGTGGCACCCTGCGCATGGGTGTGGCCGGGGCCAACACGTCAGACAGCTGGGACGGGCGCACCCATTCCGACAGTTTCATGATCGTTCACGGGCACGGAGTCGTCTTCGATTGTCTCACCGAGGTAACGGCAAAGGGAGAACTCATCGGCGAACTGGCGGAAAGCTGGTCATCCAGTCCTGATGCCAGGGTCTGGACATTCGACCTCCGCAGGGACGTGACCTTTCACAACGGAAAACCGTTCGGCGCCGACGACGTGCTCGAGTCCCTGCAGATGCACACGGCCGAGGGTGCGAAGTCGGCAGCACGGCCGATCATTGAGCCGATCGTCGGAATGAAGAAGCTGGGCGAGCGCCAGGTGGAATTCACGCTGGCTGCAGGCAACGCCGACTTCCCCTATCTCATGTCAGACTATCACATCCTGATGTATCCAGCCGGCATGATCGAACAAGCCATCGCTGAAGGCATCGGAACCGGTCTTTATCGCGTCGAGAGTTTCGACCCCGGAGTCCGGTTCGTCGGTTCGCGCGTGGAGGGCCACTACAAGGACGGCAGGGCCGGGTGGTTCGACGGGATCGAGTCGATTGCGATCAACGACTCATCGGCGCGGATGAACGCGCTGTTGACCGGCGAGGTCGATGTCGTGAACAGGGTCGACTTCAAGATCGAGCCGCTTCTCAGGGCAAATCCCGCCGTCGAGATCTTCGAGGTCACGGGCAACCAGCACTTCACCTTCGCGATGCGGACGGACACGGCCCCCTTTACCGACATCAATGTCCGCAAGGCGTTGAAGTATGCCATCAACCGCCAGGAAATGGTCGACAAGATCCTTCTCGGCCACGGTGCGATCGGCAATGATCACCCGATCGGACCCGCCAACCAGTATTACCACGCTCAACTGGAGCAGCTTGAGTACGATCCCGACAAGGCGAAGTTCTACCTGAAAGAGTCTGGCATGGATTCACTTGATGTCGACCTTTCGGCGTCCGAAGCGGCGTTCCCGGGCGCCGTGGATACGGCCCAACTCTACCAGGTGTCAGCGAAGGCGGCCGGTATCAACATCAACGTGGTCCAGGAGTCGGCGGACGGCTACTGGTCGAATGTCTGGCTGAAGAAGCCGTGGGCTGCCGTTTACTGGAGCGGCCGGGCCACCGAGGACTGGATGTTCTCGACCAATTATGAACTGGGCGTGCCGTGGAACGATACTTTTTGGGAAAACGCGCGGTTCCAGGAACTGCTTCTGCTCGGGCGGGCGGAACTCGACAGCGACAAGCGCCGGAACATCTACCATGAAATGCAGGCGATCGTGTCAGCAGAAGGCGGCACCATTGTTCCGATGTACGCCAACTACGTGGATGCCAATTCGACGCGGGTGACACATGGTCCGGACATCGGGAACCTGTGGCAAGCTCGACGGTTCCCGCATCGCCGAACGCTGGTGGATGGCATAGGGGACAGATGGGGTGGCTGTCCCGGGCATCAGGTTAACCCGGGACAGCCATGTCCTCGTAGCGGTTCGTCCCGAGTACCGGATCCATAAGGTTTGCGGTGAGCGGGGCGGTGAAGTCGGGGAAGGAGGCGACTTGAACACTTGCGACAGAAAAGCCATGGCCTCCGGCACATGGGGGATCGACAACGATTATGCCCCACTGCGCGACGTGCTTCTGGGGCGGCCTGAGCACTATCGTTGGGTCGACGCCGGGCCGATCACCCGGCGTACACTGGAAAACCAGGCAAAAACTGGCGTTGCTTTCAACCTTCAGACCGCCATGGCTCAGCACGCCGAGATGGTCGGGATCTACGAGGAAGCGGGCGTCACGTGCCATTACCTGGCGCCGGACGAGGTGCTGCATCGTAACTTTTTCGCTAGGGACTCCAGTGCCATGACACCTTGGGGCGCGCTGATCTGCCACATGCAGCTGAAATGCCGTCGTGCGGACTATGTCTCGGCGATCCGGTTCTACCAGGAGAGTCGCATTCCGATCTGGAAATACGCGACCGCCGGCCACTTCGAGGGTGGGGACTTCGTCATACTTGAGCCGGGCAAGGTCCTCATCGGGTACTGCGGAGAACGTTCAGAGGAATCCGGCGCGGAGCAGGTCGCGGCATGGGTTCGCGAAGAGGGTTGGGAGGCCCTGGTGGTTCCGATTTCCCGGGAGTTCGTCCATATGGACGGTCTGGTGGTGCCGCTGGCGCCAAAGCTGCTGGTCGCCTGTCTTGACGCGCTTGAGCCCTGGCTCGTCGACTGGTTGCGGGCCGGAGACTTCGAATTCATCGACGTGGGCTACGCCGAAGCAAAAAACCTTGGTGTCAACCTTGTCGCCCTGGGCAACGATAGGGTGTTGTCTATGAAGGACAGCCGGGAGCTGAACGGGAAACTGCGCGCGTTGGGGTTCGAAGTTCACGATCCTGACATGTCCATGTTTACGCTGGGCGGTGGAGGCGTGCATTGCCTCTGCCAGGCCTTGCGGCGAGACCCGGCAACACCGGTCCATCCGTAATCCGATCCGCCGCGGTTTCGCCGCCTGAAGTACTCTCCCTGCTGCAGGACATCACCGCCATGGACGGTCACGAATTCTGGCCAGACGACGTCGATTGCGTGTCAGCAGCGTTTGCCAACGGGAACAATCAGGATGCTTGACGACACTGGATTGCTGAATGAAATGGTGCCTGCCCCGAAACAATCGACCGAAACCGCATCTTCTGATCGTCGAAGCCCGCTGATTCGTCGCAAGGAGATGTCGCGTTCATGCCGACGTGGTTCACCAGATCGGAATTCGCAACCATATCCCATTTTTCTCGCACACTCCGCCAGCGTGTTCCGGGCCTTCTCTTCTCGCTCTTTCCCTTCGGCCGATCACGATGTGAACGGCTGCGAACCAATGGCGGATATGCCTTGGTTCACCCCGTAGCTTCCTGCCAATCCTGTCCGGTCATCCAGTCACAAAAACTTCCAATCCCGCTGACCCGACGGTGCGCGCGCGGCAGAACCAGGTAGAAACCCGGCACTGTCTCAGGTGGCATGTCACGCAACGCGTCAACGCCCAAAGGCGCAACCAGGTCGCCGGCGAGTATGTCGTTTTCCGCATCGGCATGGGAGATCAGGCCGATCCCCATTCCCGAAAGCGTTGCGCAACGCATGGTTGCCGCATCATGAAAGGCCAGTTCCGACGCGTCATCCGGAGCCTGGACACCAAGGAATTCCAGAATGTCGGACCACAACGTGTTCTTCAGCACCGGGTGCAGAAGACGCTGACGCGCCAGGTCCTGCCGCGATTTCACCCGAAAGGCAAGTTCCGGAGTGCAGCAAATGACCTTGGGATCCTTGAGCAGCAAGGTCGCCTCCAGGTCGCCCCAGTCGCCGTAACCCCATTGCACGGCGACATCTATGTCATCGCGCCTGAAATCCGGTGTCTCAACCATGGTTGTCATTCGCAGGTCAGACCGCGGCTGGAACCCGCGAAAACCGGACAGCCGGGACAATAGGTAGCGGGTCGCGAAATAAGACGAGACGTTCAGGTTGATCCGGTTCCGGCACTTCCGCTTGGTGACCCGGCGAACTCCTTCTGATAGTTCTTCGAACCCTGCATCCACATACCTTGCAAGAAGAATGGCCGCCTCTGTTGACTCGATCGATTGGCCGCGCCGTTCGAACAGCTTGATCTGCAATGTATCTTCCAACAGCTTGACCTGCCCGCTGACAGCCTGGGGCGTCACCGACAGTTCCTTAGCCGCACCACGGAAAGAACCGTGCCGGGCTGCCGCGTGGAACGCCCTGAGTGCATTCAGTGATGGAAGTTTGAAGCGATTGGTGTCCATGGCTGTCCGGGATTCAGATCAATGGAATTTCAAATGGTTTGTTGCGCAAACGTTCGCACAGCCCTCACCTCCCATTCATCATCTTCATCATCAGTGCCACGGGTGACCACAGCTTGCCCAGTCCTCAAGGACGGCGAGCCACCGCTCAAAATCGTGAACTGGAGATCGTGAGAACTGATGGCGGCTCGCCCATGGAAAACCTAAGCTCTGCGCGCGCGGCGGTCAACTTTCGCTGCGGTCCGCCGGGATCCGGACGACGTCGAGGCCACTAAACGAGCGAAGAGGCCCCGAAGTTGCCGTTCGGAATCGGTGGAAAGTGGGTCCAAACACCATGCCTTGCGACACTCCGGAGCCTTGCCAATCCGGGTAATCGCTCAACCCAAAAAAGCGAGGAGAGCATGCCACTGGACCTAACACCCGTCAACTTCGCCGCGTGGATCCCCGCCGCTCGAAACCATCCTTGCCGAGAAATGAAAACCGTCGCGATTGGACAGGCAGCACGGTCACATTGAAATCCAATGTATATGTGCACATTCCCTGATCCGGGAAATGCAGCGTATGAAAACAAAAGGGAATTACCCGACATACTTGACAGAGCCGGGAGAATCGATATGACGAGGGGATGGCGGCATCACGAATATTGCGGGCATTGCCAACAATCGTCCTTTGGGGCGTGTTTTCTGGTGGAAGTTGGGGCGTCGTCGTCAACGACGGTCTCACCGTAGTCACGGTGTCTGCTGTGTCCATATCTATCGGTGGAGAGGTATACTTCGGCTTGGCAACTGCGGCATTGGTTGGACTAATCATTCTGCATTGGCCATTGGTTCAAAAATGTACGCCTAACGGTAGGTTTCGCTCTCTCGCGCCATTGATCAACGACGCAATGGCTGCGCTTGAAAGCGACGACTCTTATGAGACGCGCTCGGATGACAACCGTATTCTGATGGGAAGTGCAAAGGCGATTTTGCGTGACTTGATCCTGGATCTTGAACCATTCGAAATCACTCACCCACCGTTCAGTGAAAGCACGCACCGTTGGGGCGTGTTTCTGTCGCGATTGTTGCCGGTGGCGAAGCGAGGAAACATAGTTCGTGCCCGGTGCATCTGGCCAGACATGCAAGCTGAGTAGAATGGCCAAACCGAATTTCGCCAGCGGAACGGTCTGGACGGGCGATAACCTGCCCGTTCTTCGCGGCATGAACGACGCCTGCATTGACCTGATCTACCTTGATCCACCGTTCAATTCGAACCGCCACTATGAGGCCCCGATTGGGAGCAAGGCCGCCGGAGCGTCGTTCAAGGATGCCTGGACACTCGATGATGTTGACGTGTACGAGCACGGCGAACTGGCGGACAGGAACCCGGCGGCCTATTCGGTGATCGAGGCCGCGCGCCAGGCCCACGGCAAGGGCATGCAGTCGTACCTGATTTTCATGGCCGTGCGTCTTATCGAGATGCGGCGTGTGTTGAAGCCGACAGGAAGCATCTATCTGCATTGCGATGATGCGGCAGGGCACTATCTGAAGCTGTTAATGGACGCGGAATTTGGCGTGCGTTTCTTCCGCAATGCGATCACTTGGCGACGTGCCGTTTCACATAACGATCCCGGACGTTACGGCCGAATTTCTGACTACCTGTTGTTCTACACAATGGGAGATAATTGGACATGGAATGTTGTACGCCAGGAACAGGATGCAGGTCAGATCGAGAAGTCCTATCCTCGGATTGATGAAAAGGGCAGGCGATTCAGACCTGATAACATGACGGGTCCGAAGCATGGTGCAGGAGGGGGTGAATCTGTGCAAGAGTGGCGCGGTTACGATGTTGCGTCACGGAATCGAGTATGGTCACCGCCGAAAACCGGCACCTATGCGGACTATGTGGATAGGCATCTCATCCCTGGCTACAAAGCCATCGAAGGAGTTCACGCTCGACTTGACGCACTCGATGCAGCCGGTCTGGTTGTCCATCCAACGACCGGGTTTTGGCCAAGTTTGAAACGCTATGCCGACGCAGATCTGGGTAAGCCTCTGCAGGATATCATCTTTAACCCAACTGGATTGACGAACTATTCGGGCGCCGAACGCCTTGGCTACCCAACACAGAAGCCCGTGGCATTGCTTAACCGGATCATCCGGACCAGTTCAAACAAAGGCGACATGGTGCTTGATCCATTTTGCGGCTGTGCAACGGCCTTGGTCGCGGCGGATCGCCTTGATCGTCAGTGGGCGGGAATCGACCTGTCACCGCTCGCGATCAAACTAGTCAATGAGCGAATAGCTTCAGACCGTGCCACTAAGAGGCGCGGACGACACATCGGCGGAGGCCTGTTTCGAGCGATCGCACTGGAAACGCCACCAAAACGCACAGACCTAGGCGATCTGCCGAATTACAGGACGCACCGGCACCGCCTCTATGGAGAGCAAGAGGGCGTCTGCAACGGCTGCGAAACGCACTTCCCGTTTCGCGTCATGGACGTGGACCATATGCTTCCCCGTGTGAAGGGAGGCACCGATCACCCCGACAATCTCCAGTTGCTCTGCTCAGGCTGCAACCGCAGCAAGGGAGGAAAGACTATGGCCGAATGGAGGGCAAGCCAATGACCAGAGGCGTACCGATGATTGATCCGCAGGTTCACCTGAAGGGAGCAACGCCTGAGAAACTGGCGAAGGCGTTGCTCCGTCAGCCGCACTTAGTGGGCCGCGTTGTCCAACCCGTTGTCCGCGATGAGATCACGGTAGAGGAGGTTTCGACCGACGAGCCGGGCGACAGTGTCCCGCATCTGGTCGAGCGTGTCTGACTCGCGGATGTTGTGCTTGCCGGCGAATTCGGAGACGTAGCGTTGCAAATGCTTCGGCGACATCTTGTGGAACGTGCCCTTGTGTGCCCGCTTCAACATGCTCCAGAACGATTCGATCCCGTTGGTATGTGCCATGCCATTGACGTACTCCGATACGGAGTGCTTGACGCTTTGGTGCGGGTTAGGGATGCCGTCGTAGGCAGCCGCATCGTCCGTGTAGACGACCGTATCCGGCTCGGTATGCTCGGCGACGAACCCCTGGAGCGTCACCGCGTCCGTGCTCTCGATCACTCGTGCGCTGACCTTGTTCGTGTCTCTGTCCTTCGCGCCGATCCCGGCGGTCATGTCCACCGGCCCGCGTCCTTCCGCTTTCTTGCGTTCGGCGTTCGACTTGTTCTTGCGCTTGCCGCCCATGTAGGTTTCGTCAAACTCGACCGGGCCGTCAAACGGGCCTTCGACTTCACCGTCCCAAGCCTGCCGAATTCTATGCATCATGAACCAGGCCGTTTCCTGCTTCACGCCTATGTCCCGGCTCAGCTTCACACTGGAGACCGACTTCAAGCTGGTCAGGCAGAGATAAATCGCAATCGCCCATTTACGCATCGGAACGTTGGATCGCGCCAAAGGCGTTCCGGTCCGAACACTGAAGTACGACCGGCAATCCGAACACCAGTAGGGCATCGGCTTGGCGTTTGGGACTTCGCGCGTCCTTGTGCTTCCGCACTTGCCGCAGTGACGTTGTTCTGGCCACAGGCATTCCTCAAACCATTCGGTTGCCGCCTCATCGGTCGGAAACATGTCAATCATCTGGACCAGAGTGACGCCTTCGCGGTAGGTTTTGCCAGCCATTTCTTATCTCCTTCGTCTACAGGAGATATAATCACTGGAGGGTCATTTGTCAAGTAGGTCGGGTAATTCCCAAACAAAAACCCTCCTCCTCCTGAGTAAAATGAATTGTATTGCAATGTCTGCGACGTATTCCCCTTCCCTTCACCCTCTCGCTGCGCTCCGATCGGGGTGGAACCACGGCCAAAAACGCTTAATCTCCTGAACGAGGTCACGGTCGAACCTGCGCCATCAATGACACAGGCCGCTTGTGGTTCGGGCCACTCTCTTGAACGGGTGCCAAGGCACGCCAAAGATTATCCGGCCTCCGCGGCCCTGATCGTGAGGCAGGACCAGCATAGCATCCACTCTGCCGGGGCAAAGTCCCCTTTTTTACTTTCGCGACATGGCCCACAGCGCGCGCGGGTGGTGGTTCTTGAGTAAAATCCCTCTACGCAACTGATTCTGCGGGATTCCTCACATCCACATCTTCGACGACCTTGACCAGTTTGTTGCCGAACTGCTGGGCGCGCCGACCGAGGCTCGAGACCGTCCGGTTGACGCGGCGCTGCTCAAAGGTTTCGATCCCGCGCTCCACATATTCCTCACCGCGGGTGTGCTGGTGCAGACAGGCCCCCAAACTCGACAGGAGTGCCCAATCGAAATTGCAGAAAACTCTAGACATAACTGACATGCGAGGAACCGGATGCTCTAATGTGGGCACGTCCGGCACTGGGGGGAAGGGCTCGGCAACGACCCCTCCTACCCGGCCCACTAGTTCCTACCGCTTGGCTCCGAAAGAACCCACGATGCCTTTCTGCTCGAAGACGCCAGCGGTCTCCGCGTGACCGGGGCCGTAGAGCCCGCCCTGAATGTGGTTGCCTGTCAGGCCAACCTGAAACGTCCCGTTCGAGGATACCGGAATGTCGTTGAACCGGACGCTCGTGACGGAATAGGCCCGGTTTCTGGTGATGTTCCTGATGCCGGTGAACGAGGCGTCGAGCGACCCTGCAAAGTCGTAGGTCAGCGCAGCGTCCCCTTGCAGGAAGTCGGTTCGACCTGCGATCCCGGTCGGAACACCGACCATGAGCCCGGTCCATGTTGCCGTGCCGCTTGGCCGCGAGCGTGTCAGGTCTCCGCCCGCGGTGGAAAGCCGATTCCAGACCGTTGTGCCTTCAAGCACGTCGCGATTGCTTAGGATGCTGAACGCGCTGTGGTTCATGGCTGCCGCCAAATTCCTGTTGGTACTGTCACGAGTGTCAAGCACGGTAATCCCATGCTTGGTGAGAATGGCGTTGGACCTCGACGTGTCTAAATCCAAGTCGTCCAGGCTCACCGATATGGAAAGGCCGGACTGTTCCTCAAGGAACGTGCAGGTCGTTCCTGAACAGGACGATCTGGCACGGAACGTTGGAAACGCCGAATTGCTGGATTCTCCATACCATGTCGAAACGACCAGGGAGTCCGTTCGGGAAATGATTCCGGCAAGCCTGGCAGATATGTCGGCGACCGATTCCTGTGGTGGTTGGGATCCGGTCCCAGTTTGTACGTCGTTGGCGGGTGTGCTTCCGCCACCGCACCCCGCGAGGGCCAGTGCTGTGGCCAGCACGAATGTCAATCGAGTAATCATGGTCGCCGTCTCCCTAATTATCCAGCAGATTCTAGACTTCACCTTTGATTGCAGGGGAAAGGCTATCGGGCGGGCGGCGGTGCCTTGTCAAGAAGCAGAGTAGGAAAGACGCTACCCATATGAGCGGCGATCCGGACATTCACGATCTGGCAGATCGGGCCCAACCCAACATAGGTACCAAAAGTCCCACAACGAGTCGGCGATCATCAACCGG
>JAPOVX010000241.1 GCA_026707935.1 Paracoccaceae bacterium | reverse complement strand
GGCGTGAGTGTTTGAGCCAGAGATCGCCTGAGCGGAACGAGTCGCGCAAATGGAATGTCGGTGGCTACGGAAAGGCGCGGAATTCTGGCGATTCGCCGCGCTTTGGCGGGATCGCGTTCTTTCCTTATTATTCGCCTTCCACTTTCTCCTTTTTTGGATGCCTACAAGCACTCAATGTCCGGTTTTCGGAAGTCCGATGGCCGGGTCGTGCTGACCTAGCTGTGTCAATCGGCAGGGGTTGATTTCGGATCAACCTGGATCTATTTATGTGAATATGAGACGTGGGCGGCCAAGTGCCGCTCGTGAATTTCACTGTGAACTTTTTTCTTGGAGGCGAGTCTAATGTTGAAAAAGAAACAATACGTACCGCACGGCGGCAGGAGAATACGCAATGGCAAGGAAAACGCCACACCATAAGCAAGCAACAGCATTTTTAAAATTTGTCAGAAAAAAACCTGAATTTAGCGTCAAGCGTACGAAACACGCGCGCGAACGAATGGCAGAAAACGGCATCGCATTGCCTGCGATACGGACGGTTCTGCGTCGCGGAAGACTCATTCACGCGGAAACCGACATTCGCACCGGGCTTGAGAAGTACAGGATTTCCGGCCGTGATCCAGACGGCCGCCCCCTCGAGGTCGTCGTCAACTTGGAGGAAACGGACCAAGGCCGCGTCACGGTCATCACGGTGTTCCCTTCCGAAGATTCCACAACTGGGCGCCAGCGGAGAGAGGGGGGCAGAAAATGAAATGGAGGATAGGGCTCCGGGCCCCCCCCGATCGGCCTTAACGCAATGGAAGTATGCAACTGAAACACGAATATGACGCAACGATCGAGCTTGGAATCCCTTTGACTCTGGTCGATACCGTCATCGAATACGATGACGGCAGCATCGAGATTCCCGCATTGGACATGCTGCTGGCAACCGTTGCCGTGGCGCGCGTCCTCGTTCCAATCCAGTTCGTTGGCACGGAAATCCGCTTTCTGCGCCATGTCCTTGGCTACACGGGAACTGCGTTCGCGGAAGCGATTGGACTCAGTGAAAAGACCGTGGTTTCCCGTTGGGAGAACGACAAGACACGAACTGGCGGATACACGGAAAAGGTAATCCGCCAACTGGTCTTGAATCTGCTCGGCGACCGCGCTCCCGGCATCGACATCGGGAAGAATGCCATCCCGGGAATGCGGATCCTGGCGCGCGAAGCCTCAGAAGGGCCGCTTCCGATGGCCTTCCGCCTCGATAAACGCGCGCATCCGGATGGTCGGTTACAAGACTGGTATGCCGAGGCAGCATAGGAATTGCGGAGGCCCCAAGATGAGCGATAATCCATTCGTAATGCTAACGAGAACCCGCTCCCGCGACTATTGACCCACGAGCGGCAAGTCTCGGACCTTGAGCGATTCGCGGTTGTAACTCTCGCTTGCTAGTCGGGCTTAAGCAGTACATAACGGCGTTTATGTAAGGCAATGCCACGGCCAGGGCAGCAGGACAAGACAACCATGGACATCGTTCTCAAGACCGGAATCCCGGCACCGCCGGCTTCCACCGTTCCCACGGCCGCCGCGGCGATCCCGGCGCAGATCGCCGGCCGCGGACCCGAAGCGCGGGAAACCTGGCTCGAGTTTTTCGCCGCGCAGATCCGCAACCCGAACACCCGCGCGGCCTACGCCCGGGCCGCCTACCGGCTGTTCGACTGGCTCGCCGAACACGGGATCCTGGACGTCCGGGAAATCCGATCGGTCCACATTGCCGCCTGGCTGGAATCCCGCATGCGGGAGGCCTCGCGCCCGACCGTCAAGCAGGAGCTCGCCGCCATCCGCCGTCTCTTCGACTGGCTGACCGTCCGCCAGGTGGTGCCTATCTCGCCGGCGGCCGCGGTGCGCGGCCCGAAGCATTCCGTCCGTCGCGGCAAGACCCCGGTTCTTTCCACCGTGGAGTGCCGGCGCTTCCTGCGGTCGATCCCGATAGACACCGTCGGAGGCCTCCGGGACCGGGCGCTCGTTGCCGTCATGACCTACAGTTTCGCGCGGGTCTCTGCGGCGCTCGCCATGAACGTGAAGGACGTCTTCCGCATGGAGGGCCGGCTCTGGTTGCGCCTGCAGGAGAAAGGCGGAAAAGAGCTCGAAATCCCCTGCCACCACAACCTGGAATCGTATCTCTCGGCCTATGTCGCGGGGGCCGGGATCCACGGCGACCGCGACGGTCCCCTCTTCCGCTCGCTCGACCGCGACGGCTCGCTTTCGGACCGGCGCTTCAACCGGCACAGCGCCTGGGAGATGCTCGTGCGGCGTGCCCGGGCAGCGGGGATCACGACGCCCATCTGCAACCACTCGTTCCGCGCGACCGGCATCACCGCCTACCTCGAAAACCCGGAGGCTCGCGTCGAGGTGGCACAGTACCTGGCCGGGCACGCGAAGACGGAGACCACGAAGCTCTACGACCGGCGCGAGGAGCGGGTGTCGTTGGACGAGATAGAGCGGATCGGGATATAACAGTTGAAGAGAGAAAATCCAGGGCATTCCCCGGAACTTTTGGGGCAAGGAAATCCTAAGAATGATTGGCAGAATTGCGCGGTTAGTATCTTGGGTGATGCGAAATAGAGAATATAGCTTACGGCCATGCGGCCAACGGCAAGGTTCACGGCTTCAAAGTCGATGAGTCGTGACGGTTCTGGTGTAGCGACATCGATACTGGTGGATCAAGCGGCATTCCGCCGGAAAAGAGACACGACGCCATGAACGAGAAATTTTCGCAACGCCGAGGTTACACCGGGAAAGCGAGGGATATAACTATTCGGCAAGACGCGCCGCCGGAACTTAGGAAGGCGATCATTCGGATCGCACGAGACGCTGGAATATCTCCGACAGAGATCCGGAATGTTGTGTGTCGGGAACTTTATGCTGACCCATCAGAATTTAATTTGCTCGACTCATATATTTTGAAAGAAGTAGATGAGTTGTTTTCCCATTGCGAGTGGTTTCGAGTTTACGACTTTGCAGAACTATTCCATGCAAAGCTCCGACAGCTGCCGGTTGGCAGTGTCAGTACCAATATCGCAAGCTCAATCAAAGTCCCTAGAGGCAAAGCAAAGGAGTTTGAGACCAGACTCAACGGACACTTCATGGATCACGGGATCGGCTGGCAGATGTGTGAAGGAAAAATTTTCCACCGTGGGTCAGACGCTTTCGAAAGAGCAACGCGACAGGCTGTTGAAGCTCTTGGCAACACAGGACAACAGACCGCCAAGGGTGAAATTGAGGAGGCTCTCCAAGATATCTCGCGGCGGCCCGAACCCGACGTCACAGGAGCAATCACTCACGCGATGGCCGCCCTTGAGTGCGTCGCCCGCGAAGTCACCAACAAACCTAACCTGACCCTCGGGAAGCTCGTACCGCTGTTGAATCTCACACCGCCGTTGGATAAAGCCGTTGTCGCCCTTTGGGGCTTCTCATCCGAACGAGCTCGTCACATTCGCGAAGGACAGTCTGTTAGCACTAAGGAAGCCGAACTCGTTGTCTTTGTCTCGTGTGCGCTTTGCTCGTTTTTGTTAGGAAGTGCCAAATGAACCCGATTGACCCCCCAAATGGTACGGTGTGTGGACGGGCAATAGAAGAGAAGCACGTTCTAATCCGTTACAAAGACATACACGCAATCTCCCCTCGGTCCACTTCGTGATCTCGATCCCGCAGATCACAATATTGACCTAAACCCAACATAAATACCAAAAATTCCACAGCGGGTCGGTTCCGGCAGGAACCGGATCTCTCAGAGGCCGTTGACGGGCAATTGCCCGTGTAAACGCTGCTGATTGCGGCTGAGAGCATCGAAAATTTCCCGAAACTTCGCCTATAGAGGTCGATGCCGAGGGTGGAGTCGAGAGGAGGCGCGCCAGCTTTCGCCTCTATCCGCAATAGGGATTTCGGTTACTCCATTATATTTGGTTCGACCGAACAGCCTGCCCACTATTGCAGGCAGGCCCCACCTCGGGCCTCGTACCAAAACAGTACAAGGAGTTCGGAGTTGCCTCCATTTTTCCAATTCAATTCAGCACCGATCAGTATACTCTTAACCCAAGTTTCACACGCTTAAAAAAAGGTGATTGTTTTTCAGAGGCTTGCGCC
>JAPOVX010000145.1 GCA_026707935.1 Paracoccaceae bacterium | reverse complement strand
GTTCGGCCAACATGATAGCAATCGAACATCAGCTTCAGGTTCTTTTCGCCGATCAATTCGATAAGCGAGCAGGCCTGGTCTGTCGTCTGCAGGAAATAGCCCGGTGCATCGTGGCGATTGAGTGGCTCGATCAAGACGGTGCGGTCGCCTGCACGTGCGCAGGCATAGCGTAGATTCTCGACGAAGGTTCTTTCCGCCACTGGCCCGGATGCGTACCCGGCCATGACATGTACGGCTTGGGCGCCGACGGCCTCTGCGTAGATCAACGCCTTGTCAATAATGGCCCTGGCCTCCCTGACGCGGCCCGGCAACGCGGCAAGTCCGTTCTCGCCACCGGCACTGTCGCCGCGCAGGGTATTGAGCCCGAGCATGGGAAGGGAAGTGGCCCTGAGCGCGGCCTCGACCGCCGAGCACGGCGTATCATACGGCCAATGGCATTCCACCGCGGTAAATCCGGCGTCGGCGGCGGCGTGGATGGCTTCAGGCAGGCTTCGGTCGGTCCAGAGGAACCCCAAGTTGGCGGAGAATTTCATGCGTTCCAGTCCACGTCAGATTTCGTCACGGCCCCCCGGATCGGATCCGGGGACAGGCCCCGCGCAGGCATTCCGCCGAGCCGAAACGCCAGTTTCGCGGTCTCTCTCGGTTCTTCCGCCCCCTGGCCCGCGGCCTCGATGTCCTTTCCAGCCTCGGCCGGACCGTGATCGGCGGGCATGACCGCCGAATTCCTGCCTGCCAGCCCTCTGACCGCTTCGCCCAGGCAGAAAAAGGGAAGAGCCGGCACCCCGCCGAGTTTCAATATCGCATATGCCATGCAGAGTGGCAGAAAGTTACGCCGAAAACATTGGAACTTGTATCGAATTGCAGAAAGGGGCGGTCGAATTATCGACCGCCCCCTTGAGACTTCCGACGGCTACGTGCCGCCTTGTGACGCCATCGGAAACGCGCGTTACGCCTTTACCATCGGCGTGGGCGACAACGGCTGACCCATATCCTCGAAGTACTCGCGCGTGACCTTGAATACCATCGGTGCAAGCAGCAGGAGTCCGATCAGGTTGGGCACGGCCATCAGTCCGTTCAGCGTGTCGGAAAGGTTCCACACCAAGTCGACCTTGACATTGGCGAATGACAGGGCCGCGAGTACCCACAATCCGCGGTAGATGTACAGGCTCTTTTCGGAGAACAGGTATTGCCAGCACCGTTCGCCATAATACGACCATCCAAGTATGGTGGTGAACGCAAAGACAGCCAACGCGATGGTGACGATGTACTGGCCTCCGGCGATGGACTCCTGGAAGCCCGTGGACGTCAGGACCGCGCCGGTCAGGCCACCGCCGTCGGCTCCCGTCATTGTCCAGGCGCCGGATGTCAGGATGACGAGCGCCGTCATCGTGCACACGATGATCGTATCGATGAACGTTCCAAGCATGGCGATGATGCCTTGCCGAACAGGGCTGTTGGTTTGTGCCGCCGCATGTGCGATCGCAGCGGACCCCAATCCCGATTCGTTGGAAAAGACACCTCGTGCGACACCGAACCGTATGGCGGCTGCAACGGCCGCACCGGCAAACCCGCCGGTCGCAGCGGCTGGCGTGAACGCGTACGTGAAAATCATCCCGATCGCTGACGGGACCTCGGCGATGTTGATGATGATGATCAGGAGAGCCGCGCCAAGGTAGAGCACGATCATTGCCGGGACGAGCTTGCCTGCGACTTCACCGATCCTGCGGATTCCGCCGATGATCACGACGGCAACGAGGGCCGCGACAACGACTCCCGTAATCCAGGTCGGCATTCCGAAGCTGCTGCCGAGGGCGGCAGCCATCGAATTGACCTGCACCGCGTTTCCGATCCCGAAGGCGGCGATGGCTCCAAAGATCGCGAAGAGCAGACCTAGCCATTTTCCGAGTTCGGGAGCGAATTCCCCGACGCCATTCCGAAGATAGTACATCGGACCGCCGACGTACTTGCCGGACGCATCGACTTCACGATACGTCACCGCGCACACCGCTTCGGCGTATTTTGTCGCCATTCCGAAAAGAGCGATCAGCCACATGTAGAAAATGGCGCCTGGACCACCCAGGGCGATCGCGGTCGCAACGCCGGCGATGTTTCCGGTCCCCACGGTTGCCGACAATGCCGTCATCAGGGCGTTGAACGGCTTGACCTCGCCCTCGCCTGCGACAGCATCCTTGTCGAAAAGCAGGCGAAACCCGTAACCGACCTTCCGCCATGGCATGAAGACGAGTCCAAGGGTCAGCAAGACGCCGGTGACGCCGAGAATGCCCAGCATGGGCGGACCCCAGGCGAATGCGTTCACCGAATTGATGATTGTGTTCAACTGGTCCATTTTGATTTCCCTCCTGAAACCGGGCTACTGTGACACGGCGATTTCCTGCCATGATCCCCGGTTTCCTGACGCCTGAAAACAATATAATTTTTGGAAAAATGGAAGTAAATGTTGACAGTTGGTCCAAGGTCGGCGGCGCTGACAGGGTTGAATGTCCTTGCTTGTCCAATCAGGACAGGGCCGGCGTGCACTGGTGAAGAGTTGGGCTGCATTTGCTGGCAATCGGAATGCCGAGATGCAAGACATGGACTTGGTTTTCGAGCTCCCCGGAAACCGCGGACGGTGGAATCGACCAGATGTGGAACCTGGCTGGCCGGACAAGTTGAGACCGCTTGTTTCATACTGCTTTCGCCTTCCTGACCGGAGTTGGAGGAATGGTTCCGGCAAACGCGACAGTTCGAGCCAACATGCAATGGCCTGTCAAGCGTGCGGGCGAAGCGGGCGACATGACGACCTTCCCGATGGTGCGCCGCGAATCCCGATTGCAGGGATTCGTCCGTGCCGGCGGTCTGGGCAGCCTGGCCTGAGGATGTTCCGATGAGTTCCGATTGCGGAATATCGAACCTCGAGCCCGGGCTGTACATTGTTGCGACGCCGATCGGAGCCGCGAGGGATATCACCCTCAGGTCGCTAGACATCCTCAACGAGGCGGACATACTCGCCGCCGAGGATACGCGGCGGATCCGGCAATTGCTGTCCATTCACGGCATTCCCCTCAAGGGCCGGAAACTGGTCCGTTACGACGATCGAAGCGGCGCCGGTCAACGAAAGCGCCTACTTTCCGCCGTATCCGGGGGAGCCCGAGTTGCATTGACGTCCGATGCCGGTACGCCGCTTGTTGCCGATCCCGGATTCCGGCTGGTTCAGGAGTTCCGCCTGGCCGATCTGAACGTGTTCCACGCGCCCGGACCTTCCGCGGTTCTTGCGGCGCTGGCGGTATCCGGCCAACCGACAGACAGGTTCCTGTTCGCCGGATTCATGCCTGCCCGCCCCGGTGCCCGCAGGGCGTTCCTTCGGAAAATCTCCGATATCCGGGCGACCGTGGTCCTGTTCGAATCCCCGGCGCGTCTGGCTGCTGCACTGGCCGACCTCGCCGCGGAGTTCGGCGTGAACCGCCCGGCGTCGATTTGCCGGGAATTGACCAAGGTCCACGAGGAGGTGCTGACCGGCAGTTTGCACGAGCTCGGCGACCTGATCACGGGCAGACTGTCCGGCGAATCCGGTTCCATTCGCGGAGAAGTGGTGATCGTCGTCGGCCCCCCGGGTGATGACAGGGTGACGTCGGATGCGGAAATCGATCGGTTTCTTCTCATGGTTCTTGACAAGCTTTCGCCGAGGGACGCGTCCGTGCTCGCTGCACGATGCCTGGACGTGCCGCGAAAGCGTGCGTACGCTCGAGCTGTTGTGCTGAAACCGAAACCCCCATGACGGTGAGATCGGGATATGCGCATGTGTAATCCGGATCCCGTACCCTTCTCCTGCTGACCGATTTGGTCGTTCCGCCGATCGCGGTCACGTGTGAATCCTGATGCCGTTGACTGTTGCCGGAGCGATCGCCAAATGAGGCATGATCGGATTCGGCGAAATCGCGATTCGCGATTTGGTAAGGAGGTTCGCCGACCGCCGCCGGTTCGATCGCCAGGAACGGCCGCGGCCGTGCAGGTCGCTTGTACAGGATTGAAATCGTGAACTGGTCACCGGACAGGACGCACGTCAACAGTTGGAACGAATGGGACCCGCTCAAGCACATCATCGTCGGATACGGGACGGACTGTCACAT
>JAPOVX010000168.1 GCA_026707935.1 Paracoccaceae bacterium | reverse complement strand
GGCAGGCGCCCGCCTGTCCGGCCAGGCGCCGTGCGTTGGCCCTGGAGCCTGGCAGGAGCCGGTAGATGATGTTGCGGTATGTGGACGTTTCGCTCACGCGGTCGGGCCTTCGGCACAAGGTTCGTCAGGTGACGGGAAAAGCTGGCTTCCCGTCACGCGCTCACTATACTATCTGCCTGAATTGTCAAGGGATTATACCGAGCTGGCAGCCGGAATGTGACTTTTCGATATGATCCCCTTATGTTACGTGATTCGAAGGAAACGGTGTCCTGGTGGAACGCCGATGCTTGCGGGCAGGGCACCACGGTTGCAACCGTTTCGCTTGGCTTCCGTGAGGAACGCCGATGCGCACGGGAGGGCACGATGGGCGAGGGCACTGAAGATCCCGGGCCGGTAAAAGTCGGATCTATCGACCATGTGGCGCTGGCGGTTCCGGACCTGGACTCTGCAATCTCCTTCTTTCTGGAGAACTTTTCCGCCGAAGTCAGCGAGGCCGTCACCCTGGCTGAGCAGTCCGTTCGAATCGCGTTCGTGCGGCTGGCCAACGCCGATATCGAACTGATGGAACCATTGAGCCGGGACTCGCCGGTTGGACGTTTCCTCGATCGAAATCCGGAGGGCGGGCTGCACCATATCTGCCTTGCGACGGACGATGCGTCATCCGCCCACGCGGCATCAGCAGCCCGGGGGCTGCGGCCACTGAACATCCCGACGCCGGGTTACCACGGGCGTCCGTTGTTCTTCCTTCATCCCAAGTCTACCCTTGGAACGCTGGTCGAGATCGAGGAATCCGAGCAGGAAACCGAAGACGCGTGATACGAAAACTGGAGAAAGCGATGAACGAGAACCGAGAGGGCCATTACCGGGAGATCCTGTACGAGGTCAAAGACCAGGTCGCGTGGGTCACGATCAATCGACCGGAGGTGCGGAACGCCTTTCGGGAGCAGACACTGGATGAACTCATTCATGCGCTTCGTTCGACCAGGGACGACCCGTCGATAACCTGTGCGGTGGTAACCGGATCCGGTGACAAGGCGTTTTCGGCCGGTGGAGACTTTTTTGCGATGATGCGGCTGAATTGGGTCAATGCCGCGCACTGGAACGAGCGCATGCTCGGACTCGCGATGACAATTCGTGGACTCCCGATCCCCGTGATCGCCATGGTCAACGGATGGTGCATGGGGGGCGGACACGAATTGGCCTTGTGGTGCGATCTCGTCATTGCGTCGGAAAATTCGGTCTTCGGCCAGACTGGCGCCCGCGTCGGCGCTTGTCCGACAGTTGGAGCGACACAGTATCTGCCGCGGTTGATCGGTGAACGACTCGCTCGTGAGATGATCTTCATGTGCCGGACCTTCACGGCGGAGGAAGCGGTTCGCGTCGGCCTGATCAACCGCGTCGTCCCGCAGTCGGAACTGCGGCAGGCCACCGAAGACTGGTGCGCGCAGTTCAAGTCCCTGAGTTCGCAGACCCTGAGACAAACGAAGAAGTCCCTGAACCACGAGTCGGACGAACTCTATGCCTCCTGGCAGCAGGGAATGGAGTTGCTCGCCCACGTCTGGGGTTCCGATGAGGCCATGGAGGGGATGAACGCGTTTCTCGAACGGCGAAAGCCGGACTTTCAGAAGTTTCGCGAGCGCAATCGGGAAACCGTCCGCGACTATCTCGACGGACTTGCGGCGGACGAAAACATGGCACCGCCGAAAAACCCGCAATCATGACACGGGACCCCGTCAGGACCGGACCGCTGTCAGGTATCCGGGTCGTCGACCTCAGCCGGATACTTGCCGGGCCGTTCTGTACGATGAACCTCGGTGACATGGGCGCCGAGGTCATCAAGATCGAGCAACCGGGAAAAGGCGACGACACCCGTGGCTGGGGCCCTCCGTTCGTGGGCGGCGAAGCCGCGTATTTCCTGGGAGTGAACCGGAACAAGCGCGGGATGACTCTCAATCTCAAGGACCCGCGCGGTCTGGAGGTGTTGAGGTCACTCCTCAAGTCAGCCGATGTCGTGGTTGAAAATTTCAGGAAGGGAACGTTCGAGAACTGGGGGATCACGAGGGAATGGCGCGAACGGGAAGCGCCACGCCTCGTGCACTGCGAGATCTCCGGATACGGCAACGACGGCCCCCGCAGCGGTATGCCCGGCTACGACTTTCTGATGCAGGCTGAATGCGGATTGATGAGCATCACCGGCGCCCCGGACGGGGAACCGATGAAACTCGGAGTCGCGATCGTCGACGTGTGCACCGGAATGTATGCGTCGATGGGAATCCTTGCCGCCCTCAACAACCGCCACAGAACCGGCCGCGGGCAAAAATTCGAAGTGTCGCTGTATTCGACCGGGCTCTCGATGCTGGTGAACGTCGCCTCCAATCACCTTGCCAACGGAAGACGGCCGGGCCGCTACGGCAACGGTCATCCCAACATCGTTCCCTATCGCGCTTTTGAATGCACGGACGGCAGCATCGCACTGGCGGTCGGCAACGACGCACAGTTCTCCCGCCTCGCCGAGTGCCTGAACCACCCGGAATGGGCCGTCGACGTTCGATTCGCCCGCAATGCGGATCGCGTTCGCAACCGCGAAGCGATCGACGCCCTCGTCGCCGAGGCGTTGGCCACGCGCAGCGTTGGCGCCTGTCTGGAGCAATTGCGGGGGCACAACATACCCTGCAGTCCGATCAACGGCGTACACGAAGCGATCGCCGACCCGCAGACCGCGGCGTGCGGCATGGTAACAGAACTCATGCACCCGACGGCGGGGGCGATCCGAACGCTCGGTATTCCGTACAGCTTCTCCGACACACCGGCGTCAGTCGAGGTGCCACCACCACAACTCGGTTCGGATACAGAGGCAATCTTGTCGGAAATGCTCCTCCTGGAACCGGAGACCATCGCAGAATACCGGCAAGACGGCGTGATCTGATCGTGGGGCGCTTCGATGCTTCGGATATCAGACCTAGAATCCTTCGGAGTCGCGCTGCGTCTCGGTCGCTCCATGGCGATGTCCGGCGAGACGGTCTCTGTCTCGCGCAATCTGTTGGTGCGCGTCTCTGACGGCGAGGGCAATGACGGCTGGGGAGAAGCCGCCTCGGCACCACTCATGACGGGTGACACGCTTGAGGGAATGCTTGCCGCGACGGAATCCGCCGCGCTTGCGTTTACCGGAATGGAGATCACCTCCGCCACCGATGTGCACCGCCTTGTCAAGTCGACGATTCCCGGGAGCCCGGGAGCAAGATGCGCAGTCGAAATGGCCGTCCTGGATCTTGTCGGTCGGCGCACTGGCACGCCCCTCTACCAGATCCTGGGGGGCCGCGTTCGCGACAGTGCGCCTGTCTTGGCACTTGTTTCGTCGGATCGGTACGAGGCGGAGGTCGAGCGTCTCCTGCAGGGCGGTGTCCGGTCGTTCAAGGTCAAGGTCGGGATCGACGGCGTGGCGTCCGACCTGGCAAGATGCCATGCGGTTCGAACCGCCGTGGGAACGGACGTCCGGGTTTCTGCGGACGCCAACGGAGGATTCAACCTCGCTGACGCGGTCGCGTTCGCTGCCGGTGCGAAGGATGCCGGTCTGGACTTCATCGAACAACCGCTGCCGGCCCCGGACCTGACCGGCATGGCCGCCTGTGCAGACGCGACGAGCGTTCCGATAGGCGCGGACGAGGGGTTCCGCCGTGTCAAGGACGTTCGCATTCACCATGAGGCGCGAGCCGCGTCCGGAGGAAGCCTGAAACCCCTCAAGATGGGAGTCGGAGGAGTCCTGGCCGCCGGGAAGTTGATGGATTCACTCAAGATGAAAGTGAATCTGGCGGGAAAGGTTGCCGAGTCCTCGATCGGCAGCGCGGCGATTGCGCATCTTGCCGTGACCCTGCCGCGGGTGGATTGGGACGCCAGCCCAACGTGCCAGTATCTTTCGACGGACGTCGCCTTTCAGCCGGTGGAGATCGTCAATGGAACGCTCGCACCGTCAGACGCTCCGGGTCTCGGCGTGGAAGTTGACCCTGACAGACTGCACGCTCTTCTCACCACGTAAGACGGCACCTGACGAGCGACCGGCGCCGGGTGGTTCCGATCACCGGTCCGGAGCTGACTGTCGATTACCTGCGGATCGAGCCGGTGTCTGTGCCGCTCAGT
>JAPOVX010000349.1 GCA_026707935.1 Paracoccaceae bacterium | reverse complement strand
GACCGACAGCGCGCGCTGGTCGCGCAATTCGAGAATGCGGCCGTCGCGCAGCGCCCTTGCGGGCCGGGGCGGGCTCTCGTCGGGGTCCGGTTTGCGGGGCTCGAAGAAGTCCCAGTCCGGATTGTCGAGAAAAGCCGAGCAGAGGTTGCGGAAGCTCCCGTGGGAGTAGCCGAAGCGTCTGGCGGCGTCCGCGGTCGAGCAGCCATCGACGTATCGGGCGCGCAGCGCTTCGTAGCGGCGCATCTTGGGCGTGGCCGGATTGAGGAAGACGTTCCGGGGGTTTGTCACAATACCCTCTGCATATGGATAATACGTCACTATATTTAAATGCGGTGCTGCTGTCAAGTGCCTGGACGGCTTCCCTGGCGGGATAGCGTCACAGGCCCTCAAGATGTTGTGGTGTCGGACCAAATGCGAGATCTGAACCATCCCTGCGAGGCCCGGCGTGGTGGGCCATGGAGGGCGCGAGGCAATGCCATAACGTGGTTACTTGTACAATATATAATTAATTTATGACAGTTCGGTCGGAAAGTGTGCTGATCGTGTCCTTGCAACAAGACCAACGGCCCGCCAGAATGTCATGGCATCATCAGATTTGGTAATTCAGGCTAGCAAATTACGGCACCGTGGCCTGGAGGTCTCTGGAGCAGCTTCGTGATCGTCCTTGGAATGCCGTCTGCTTCTACGACCAGAGTCTTGCAGACGCCTATGATGAGTTATTGGGCATTCCTGTTTTGTCGTCTATCGGCAACCTCGCGAAGGTAGAGCCGGAGGGTCGAAGGATTCGAGACGCGTTCAGGAAAGCAAAACGACGACAGAACCCGGACATGCGGGCACTTTGGGCGCATAAAACCGCACGCCAAACCGCTATGCGAACCGGTCCGGACGAGTTTCTGGTCGCGAAGAAGGGCATGCAGGACTACGCCAAACATCTCTGGGAGAAGCGGAGCAATCTGCTTCTGGTCAATCGAATGCGGTTGAACTTGACACAGACACCGGTGGTGTTCTCCGATGACCCGGTGTTAGGATCAGGTTTCATCCCAGTATCTCCGGTCGGAGATAGCAAGGAACAGGTTTGCAAGGCATGGTGCGTTTGGTTGAACTCCACTTTCGGCATCATTGCGTTCCTGAACATACGGCAGAAAAATCTCACTTATCCGAATTTCTCTCTTGATGGTCTGCGGTCGCTTCCGGTTCCGGACCCGGCCCAGTGTGACATCGCAGCGTTGGCGGCGACCTACGAGGAATATGCGGAAAAAGTGTTGCGGCCGTTGCCCGAAATAAATGCAGATCCTGTTCGGCAGTCCCTTGATAAGGCGGTGCTATTGTCCGTTCCCGGGTTGCCTGACAGCGACCTTTCTCGTTGGCGGCAGTCTATTTCGTTGGAGCCTAGCGTGAACAATGAGAAGGACCCGTTTCGCTTGAGCTGATATCGATACCGGGGAGGTTCCGTCGAGGAAATACAGCCGTGGGCCTATCGAATGCCATTTCTCCCTCGGGGTAGCTGTAGGCATTATATTTAAGCAAGCTTTTTCTTAACGGATCTCATGGCTTCGCTTAGTATCTCTTGAAAAGCAGAAAGAGCTTCTTTTTCTGTCTCTTCGCGAGTTTTTTCGAACAAACTAGTTTCAAGTGGTATTTCAGCACGAAGAGTAATTTTGCCATTGTCTATCGTAACAATGGCTTCGTCTGGAGTTCTGTAAGCTGTCGTTGTGAGCGTGATGTTTGGGTCTGGCAAATTATATTTCATAGCTTCTTCCCTTTGTGGCCGGTCGCTCTTCATGAAAGAGCCTTCGACTTGGGAATGATTGCAAAATCTAGAGACATTTAAAACCGAATATCAATACTGAAGGAAATTTGCTTGGTGACAAGTAGCATATCGCTCGGAACGAGTGATTGCAGATGGGCGTCGTGGTCCCGCCGGCCCGGGCACGCCTCGCGAGCATCTTCCAGGCGCTGTGCCGGTTGAAGCGGCGCTCAGATAGCGAGCCGTCGCGCTCAAGAGAGCGGAAGAGGGGGCCTCGCGGTCGCTGTGGATCCCGGCCTCTGCGACATAGGCCGAGAGATACGATTCCAGGTTGTGGTGGCAGGGGATTTCGAGCTCTTTCCCGCCCTTCTCGTGCAGGCGCAGCCAGAGCCGGCCGTTGACTGCGATCGTTCGAAAAAGGATGAAAACATTGCTGAACAAGTATACATGCGCCGACAGCCTGAATCATGAATAGACTTTCCTGCATGGGAGAATTGAATTTGCCGAAATTTGCTTGTTGTCTCACAGCGTTGGCACTTCTTGTCTGCGGGGCTTACCCGGGGCGCGCCGACAGCGACATCAATCACACCACCGATCGCCATCTTCGCCAGGAAATCATGTGCCGGATAGCCACGACCCCGGGACTCAAGCCCCGGTTCCGGGAACTCGATAACCTGAGGGTTGGCTATATCAACAATGCCTATGCGGATCTGGACCACGATGGCCGTCCCGAGTTCATTTCCGGCTTTAGCGACGAGACTTTCACAAACGATCGCGACCCCTTGTTCAAGGAAGGCAACTACGAACGTTCGCGGGAGATCAGTCAGTACATGTTTTTCAGCCCAAATCCCGATTTTGAAGTCCCGAAAGGAACACGGTTCCTGATGGCCAGAACGATCCTGGTTCAGGATTTCAACAATGACGGCCGGCACGATGTCGTGTTCGTGCAATCCGGTCCGGATCGTCCACCCTATGAACCGAGAAGAAACGAGATCATGCTGAGCGGCCCTGGAGGCTACAAGGTCAGGTATTTGCCCGGACCAAAGAGCGTGTTTCATGGCGGGGCCGCAGGTGATTTGGACAATGACGGAGATATCGATGTCGTCGCAACTCCGGGGCCGAGAGACAGGGTGCTGGCCTACATCAATGATGGCAAAGGCCACTTTTCTCCCAAAACCCTGTTTCGAAACATTGGCCGAAACGCCAATGTGAAACTCTGGGATTTCGACGGTGACGGGTATCTCGACCTTTTCACTGACGGACGTAAACAGCCCTTGACCGTCTATTGGGGATCCCGAAATGGTTTTTCAAAACGAAACTCGGTTGAAATTGATGGATTTGATCAGCACGAAATAGACGTGATGCAGGACATGGCCTTCGGCCATTTCACAAGCAATTCTCCTCAGGCGGCTGTTCTCAGCAGCTATAAATCGGATTTGCCCAATTCGAACAATCATAGTGGATTTTCCATCGATTTGATTGACTTCGAAAACGGTAGCATCAGGAAGTCCGGTAATGTTGATCGCGCGGAGCATCCGAAAGGATATAACCATTGGCTTCCCTGGTTCAGCGCGTGCGACCTGAAAGATGACGGAAATCTCGATCTGGTTTTCGAACAGCATGGAGAACACTGGTACCAGTATATTCGACGAGGAGCACTGAACTGGTCGCGAATCGACAAGGTGCTCTGGATAAACGATGGAAGACAATTCGAACGAGTGCTGATCGAGGATCCAATTTACTTCAGGAGCAATTTCAAGGACGCGCTCGTCCAGTTCGCACGCGAACATGGAGTTACCCTCGAAAAATATGGAGCGACAAAGGTCTATTTTCGATCTTCGAATGGAGCATTGGTTTTCTATGGCGATGGATTTGGCGATGAGCAGGACGGGGCCAGATGGAAGTTTACAAACTATCCGTTAATGCTCTGCGAAACCTCGACGACTCGCACACATAGGCAATGTTCAGAGGCAGATTAAGTCCAAGCAATTCGGATGGCATGGTGAAGTGATCGTCGTTGTTCGCCCAAGCCTTCCGGCCGTCCTCATATCCCGATCCGCTCTATCTCGTCGAGCGATACCCGTTCCTCGCGCCGGTCATAGAGCTTCGTCGTCTCCGTCTTCGCGTGCCCGGCCAGGTACTGGGCCACCTCGACCCGCGCCTCCGGGTTCTCGAGGTAGGCGGTGATGCCGGTCGCCCGAAACGAGTGATTGCAGACGGGCGTCGTGATCCCGGCTGCCCGGGCGCGCCGCGCGAGCATCTCCCAGACGCTGTGCCGGTTGAAGCGGCGCCCCGAAAGCGAGCCGTCGCGCTCGAGCGAGCGGAAGAGGGGACCCTCGCGGTCGCCGTGGATCCCGGCCTCCGCGACATACGCCGAGAGATACGATTCCAGGTTGTGGT
>JAPOVX010000209.1 GCA_026707935.1 Paracoccaceae bacterium | reverse complement strand
TGCGAATTTCTAGGACGGGACGGGTCCCCGGAACTGCCCGGAGACCCGTCCCGTCGTTTCGCTGCCCGCGACGCCATTCCGAAACAGGCCTTGGCCAACCCGCCATGGTTCAATCCAAGAATAGAGATACCCCGCCAGCGAAGTAGCCTTCGGTAACAAACCACTGACACCGGACCAACGGTACAAACCGCGCGGGGCATGTTGAATACCCCACGCTAGTGTGTGAGAACATTGCATGCTGCGTTTCATGGCGATCCGATTTGGCCGTGCGCTTATCACGATGTTCATGGTGCTGGTGATTGCCTTTATCACCCTGCGCTTATCGGGCACGCCCTTCGCAATGATGTTCCCCGAGGGGATCACCGACGAGCACCAGGCGGCTCTGGAGGCGAAGTACGGCTTCGACCGTCCGATTTGGGAGCAGTTCATTGTTTACCTGGGCGACATCGCCTCCGGCAATTTCGGGCGTTCGCTCTACACCTCGCAACCTGTGTGGATGATGTATGCGGTGCGCATGCCCGCTACCCTTATGGTCGGCGGGCTTGCGCTGCTTCTCGCGATTGCCATTGGCATACCGCTTGGCGCGGCCGCGGCGCTCTATCGTGGCCGGGCATCGACGAGCGCGGGTATGGGGCTCGCATTTCTCGGTTATGCCGTGCCACATTTTGTCATCGGCATCGGCCTGATCCTGTTCTTCGGCTACTATTTGGCGCTGCTGCCGGCAACGGGTCTCGAGACGCCGAACCATTACATCCTGCCGGTGGTGACGTTGGCTATTCCAATGATCGCGGCGATTGCCCGCTTCATGCGTGCCGCCATGCTCGATGCCATCGGCCACGACTACGTGACCACCGCCCTTTCGAAGGGGCTGACCGACCGGCGCATTGCCCGCATCCACATTCTTCGCAACGCGATGATCCCGCTGATCACCGTGTTGGGTCTGGAGATTGCCGGACTGCTCAATGGTTCGATTTTCGTCGAGGCGGTCTTCTCGCTCCCCGGCGTTGGCCGAGTCCTGATCGATGCAGTCCAGGGGCGCGACTATCCCGTGTTGCAGTTCGGCGTCATTGCCTATGCCGCCATAGTCGTTTCGGTCAATCTGCTCGTTGACCTTGCCTATGTCGTCGCTGACCCTCGCGTTCGGCTGGAGAAGTAAGTCGTGACGGACACAGCCCTCGTTCATCGCGGTACAGGCCGTTGGTCCTTCGGCGTTTTGCACCTATCAGGCCTCGCTTTGGCACTCATCATCGCGCTTGGCTTCATGGCGCCGCTCATCGCACCGTACGATCCGAACGCGGTCAACCTGCTCAACCGCCTGAAGCCGCCGGTCTGGCTTGACGGCGGGAGCTGGGCACATCCGTTGGGCACCGACAGTATCGGCCGAGACCTTCTTACCCGCTGCCTCTATGGCGTCCGAACCAGCTTTGGAATCGCCGTCTTCGGGTTGATCTTCAGCGCGGTCCTTGGCGTGGCGCTTGGTCTCCTGTCCGGCCTCGGCGGCAGGTGGGTCGACCGCTCCGTGATGACCGTTACAGATGTGTTCATCACCCTGCCGAATCTGCTGCTCCTGCTTTGCGGCATTACCCTGCTTGGCACGGAAATCTGGGTCTTGGTCCTGATGATCGGCCTCGTCCGCTGGGAGGCTTACGCGCGGCTGGTGCGCGGCCAGGTCCTGACCCTTCGCGAACAGGGCTATGTCGAGGCGAGCCGGGCCCTAGGCAGCAGCCGGATGCGGATCGCGCTGGAGCACATTCTGCCCAATCTGGCTTCACCGTTGGTCGTGATCCTCACCCTGAGTTTTCCGGGCGTATTGCTGATGGAGGCGGGCCTTTCCTTCCTCGGGGTCGGCGTCCAGCCACCAACACCGTCGATCGGGCGCATGATCGGGGACGGCCGCGATTACCTGGTCAACGCGTGGTGGGTCTCCGGCGTGCCCTCGATCGTCATTGCCACGATCACATTGTTGTTCCAGCTCATCGGCGACAGCCTGCGCGATCACATCGATGTCAGAGCCGATGGCTGAACCGATCCTTGCCGCACGCGGCGTCCACGTCCGTTTCGACACCGCGGCCGGGCCGATTCACGCGGTACGCGGCGTCGACCTGGACATTCACGCCAGCGAGACGGTTGCCCTGGTCGGCGAGAGCGGCAGCGGCAAATCGGCGTTCGCCAAGAGCTTTCTTCGCCTGCACCAGCCGCCATTCACAACGCCACGCACGCATATTGAGGGCACGATCGTGCTGAGTCGACCCGACGGGCCCATTGATCTGATCGCCCTCAGCGACGCTGAGATGCGAACAGCGCGGGCCCGCGATATCGGCATCATTTTTCAGGACGCTTTGTCTGCACTGAATCCGACGAAGCGCGTCGGCGAGCAAATTGCAGAAGCGCTGGGCGAGGCGAGACCCGACATCCGCCCCAAAGAGGCGAATGCGATGGCGGTCGACATCCTCGACCGGGTTGGCATTCCAGACGCCGGGACGAGGTCGCGCGCCTATCCCCACCAGTTGTCCGGCGGACAGCGCCAGCGGGTGATGATCGCCATCGCGGCCATTCGATCGCCGCAACTGCTGATTGCCGACGAACCCACCACGGCCCTTGACGTTACGGTACAGGCTCGGCTGCTGCGGATCCTGAAGGACATTCAGGTCGAATCCCGCATGGCGATGCTGTTTATCACCCACGATCTCACCATTGTCGCGGAAATCGCCGACCGGGTGGCGGTCATGAATCAGGGACAAATCGTCGAAATCGCGCCAACTCGCGAAATCTTTGGTGCGCCCCAACACGAATACACGAAACACCTGCTTGCAAGCCTCCCCGGCCGCCGTCTGCGCCCCGCGCGCGGGCCGAAGGCTACGCGGCTATCGGACAATCCCCTCATCCGGGCCAGCGGTATCTCCGTGACGTTCGGTGGCGCCATGTTTCGCAAAACCCCACCCGTGTACGCGCTCCGGTCGGTCGATCTTTCCGTATATCCGGGAGAGCGGCTCGGCATCGTCGGGGAGTCGGGTTCGGGCAAGACAACCCTTGGCCGTGTGATCCTCGGGCTGCAGAGCCCGACCGCGGGGACACTACGCGTTGGTGGCCGGAACCCGTTTCGGCTCAACCGTGACGAGGCCATACGATTCCGGCGCAAAGTACAGGTGGTGTTTCAGGATACCGCTGCTTCGCTCGATCCGCGCATGGCCGTCGGACGGTCCGTGTGGGAAGGACTGGACGTCCATCGCATTGGCAAACCCGATGACCGCGATGCGCGCGTGCGCGCGGCACTCGAGCAGGTGGGTCTGAATCCCGAGTTCGCAAGTCGCTTTCCGCACATGCTGTCGGGTGGCGAGCGCCAGCGCGTCAACATTGCGCGCAGCCTCGTGATTGAACCTGAGATTCTCATCGCCGACGAACCTGTTTCGGCGCTGGATGTTTCCATTCAGGCGCAGATCCTCGATCTGTTGAATGCGCTGCACGACGACCTCGGTTTGACGATGGTGTTCATCTCCCATGACCTCTGGGTGGTGCGGGAGCTTTGTGAACGCGTCGCCGTCATGAAGGACGGGGAGATCGTCGAAACCGGGCAGACCGAACAACTGTTTGAAGCGCCGAGGCATCCTTATACGCGCGATCTCTTGGGAAGCGTCTCCTCGCTTCCAGAGATCGGCGGGAACATCAACCGTCTCTGAGAGGGCTTCTGCTTCCACCACCCAGGCGGCCTTCAACAGCGCCGCGACCACGCAGGCGCGACGCGGGAACCGGTCTTTGAGATCGAGAGCCGCGAGGGTCTGCGTGAAGCGATCATCCGCGGGCTCGGCATCGGCGTCATTTCCGAGGCGGAATTCGCGCCGCACCCGGAACTGCGACCGCTATTGGTCACGGATTCCGAAATGTTCACGCGCGCCTAAAGCACCTGCCTGAAATCGCGTCGCAACCGGCCATTGATCCAGGATTTCCAGCAGCTTGCCACTTCCTGACTTCGACGGTTTTGGTTTGATTGGCGATTTCGAGGTCCTCCAAGCCATTGAATGAACGCGTTTTTTCCCGTCACCGCCCGAGAAGGCCGTTGTAGTGCCTAGGAGCCCCGAAGCATTGACAATCGCCCCGCGCTCCCCTATACTCCCGCCATGTTCATCCGCGTCAAGACAACCCCGAACTC
>JAPOVX010000119.1 GCA_026707935.1 Paracoccaceae bacterium | reverse complement strand
CTCCAACAGCGGACCGATGCCGTGGTTATCCGCTGCCCGAAGAGCAGCGATATGTTTGGTTCGGGTTTCGCTGACGTCGGTCAGATTCGCCCTACCCCACGTAAACGGTTCGTGGCCGCGCCGAGCCGCCACCGAATCTCCCATCAAGCGCGTCGTTTGACCATTGCCGTTGGGAAACGGGTGGATCGCAACCAACCGGTGATGCAGAGGGACGGCAATCTCGTCCGGAGGAAATGTCTCGTGTTCAATCCAGTATCGAGCGTCGTCAAATGCCGTTCTGAGTTCGACGGGATTCGCACCGTTTCGATGCCGATGTTCCGTTCCGTTCTGTGAAACTCGCCGGCCCAGACCCAGACGTCACCGAAGAGGCGTTTGTGAAGCTGCCGAAGGAATGTCTCCTCGAGCAGGTTTCGGCGGCGAACGCGCCAGGCCCAGACCGTGCCTGCAGCAATGTTCGTTTGTTCCGCCGCGTTCAGATCCCGCCGGTAGGTGATCCAGGTCTGGAGCAGACCTTCGCGTTCTTCCCGAGACAGGCCTTGGGCTTCGAGGTCAATCGTATGCGCGATTCCGATGAGTTCCCTGCACGCAAGTTTGCGGGCTCTTCTTTGAATCATGTCCTTCAGCGAAGATCTGGGTATGAGGGCGTACACGACGGCGCAATCCAGCGCCTCCGATTTCTCGAAGTCGGCAACACATTGGGCCTTCACGCCCACGCGCCGGCCAAGATGGGCGCCGGACATGCTCAAAGCGTCGCGTATCGCCCTGATCCAGCCTTTCGGAGGAGGACGGTAGTGGGATTCCGGTTTCATGGATGCAAAGCGTTGATCCAATCGTTGGCGCGGAATAGTTTTTTTCCGATTATCATAAGGCGACCGCCTGTTTTGTGTGGAGTGTAGAGTCAGGATTTGACCTGTTTTTATATATCTTACAGTAAGGCTTTGACCTGATTTCATCTCTTGACGTGACACCGAAATTCACACTCGGAGTCGGGCTTGAGATCAACGAACGTTTACCTCGTGCTGGGTTTCCCGGCAGACCCATCCGGAGTACAACAAGTAAACCCGTGGCCCGTTCGCATGCTTCAGACATTCCGATCTCGTTGGTATTCCCGACGTATTGCCAGACGCGCTTTCCGTCGGCTTGGGTGTGGATGAAATTCCTTTGACAGCCCGGTAACAGAACCCGGACGCCACAGCCGTCCAGCGCCGTATCGCAAGCGTCCATTTCGGTTTTCCGGAATTCAGGTCTTTGATGCATGTGGCCGTGTGACATCTTCCGCCGCGGTTTTCCTCCTGCACCAAGTGGCAGGCGCGGAATGGTTGGGGCTGAATATGATCACCACCCGTCGTGGCAGAAAAAACACGTCAAATCAGTTGTGGCAACTCCGAAGCAGCGACGGGCGGTAAGCCAGGAAATCATCAACTAAACCTGACAGGTAAATCCATGCCGGTTCGGGCAATCAGAGCACGAGCAAGCTGCAGGAACTGGTTTTCTCTGAAACTCTTTCATGCTCCGGGGTAAGTGAACGCGGAAAATCATGAAGGTTTTGGTTGCGGTTTTCACAAGCGATGGATCATGCGTCGTCAAATCCTGGAGGCTGACGACCTTGGTGACCCGTCGAGCGCAAATATCATTGCTGCCGCTTCGATGAATGCATTCCTGGCTCTTGCCGCGTGTTCAGCTGCCTCCGGGTCAAGACCCCACCTTTCGGCCTGCCAGTCTTCATCGACCCGCGATGCCAGCCAAGCCGATTCCGGTGACCTGAAACAGCGTACGACAGCCAATGCCAACAGTACGGATCCTGACAGCGTAACAAGCTCCTGCATGGCAGCCAATTTGAAGGCGTCGTAACTCTCGAGCAGATTTCGGATCGACTCCAGGCTCGATGCCGGTTGCTCGACCGAGACCACGCCGGATGTCACGTTAAACATGGCGGCGAGATCACGTTCGGCCCAAGTCAGAATCGGGTCCCACACCTGCGATTGGCGTTGGCGCAAGTCGATGTCTTCCGCCGATCTGTAACACAGGAGATCATTTTCTCCGTACCGGAGTGCGCGATCGATCACCTCCTTGCGAACGTCGTCAGCCCGATCGATGGCGGAATTGCACAGACGTGTAACCGGGAGCGAGGCAGATACGACTTCCGTATCCTGACTGTCCCACTCGCGCGCGATGATGCCGGCCAACTTACTCGTCGGAACAGCAAGCAATTTCTTTCCCGGAGTTCTGAGCGGGGCTTCATCCAGCTTGACAAAATAGCCTTGCTCACGCTCCAATGGATGGACCGACGTCTTTTCCCAGGTCCTTTTCGTCCCCGTCCATGTCATTCGACGTACCGTCCCGATATCGCGTTCATGTCATCACGTGTTCCGTACAGGGATCCCCGGAGTCGAAACCTCGCACGTTCCTTCTCGCCCCGCGGCAAACCGCGTCAGGCCGGCGCTCGGCTCACCGGGACCGGCAGTTCGGCACCCGCGTCGGGTACCAGGTGCAACATGACCCATTTGGCGAACGTCAACCGCCCGGTACCATGCCAGAACCACGCACCCCCCGAGGCTCTGCCGTTTCATCGGCCGCTGAAGGAAACGGGTCGATTGGTGCCATGGACTCTGTCCAGCCAAGCCACTCCCAGCTTTTCTTCAGGGACTCGGGCAACTGCGCGACTAGTTGCATCGATTGGCCAGTCCGGGGATGTTCGAAAGAGATTGACCTCGCGTGCAAGTGCAGACCCTTGCCCGGTGAATTGACGGACTTTGAAGACACCGCCGCCTCAATTCGATCATTTCCTCCTGGCCCATTCCGGCCATATTTTCGATCGCCCAGGATCGGATGCCCGATTTCGGCCAGGTGAGCCCTGAGTTGATGCGTTCTTCCTGTAATCGGCCTGAGGGCGAGCCAGGACAGTTCATCTCCGACCGAATCCACGGCATGATACTGGCTGGTCGCCCGCCTCGCGCCGGGAGTTGATTTGACATCGTCCGGAAGAACGCATCGCATTTGCCAGGATTCGGTCCCTTCGCCGACCTTTGATTTCATCTTTACCAGTCCGAACCTGATTGTCCCCTGTTCGGGCCGGGGCAATCCGGTGACAATGGCCCAATAGATTTTCCTGACCCGCCCGGTCCTGAATTGTTCCGAAAGGCGCGCCGCGCCGAGCCTGGACCTGGAAAGGAGCATCACGCCGGATGTCTCACTGTCCAGGCGGTGGACCAGCCTTGGCCGGTCTTCGTTTCCGGGAACCATTGCCGCACTCAGGCGGTCCAGGTGGTGCGACAGTCCGCTGCCACCCTGGGACGGCAGCCCCGGCGGCTTATTGACTGCAATGAGATGATCGTCCCGGTAGATGACCAATGACCGGGCGATACGGGCATCGGCCTTCGTCAGTTTCCGCTCCTTGCGCTGACCAGGGATCCCGGGAACTTCCGAGGCCCGGTCCGGATTTCTGACAGGCGGGACCCGAACCGTCTGCCCCGGTTCGATCCGTTCGGACGGTTTGACCCTGTTCCCGTCGACCCTCAGTTCTCCCCTGCGGCACATTCGTTCGATCAGGCCCTGGTTGAGGCCCGGGAACAGCCGCCTCAGCCATCGGTCCACGCGTTGACCAGCCTGATCCTCCGTAACCGTGACGTAGCTGACTGCCATTACGCGATCCAGCTTCGCCCGAGCCAGCTTCCGATGATGAACATCGCTACCGACAGCACGACCGATGCAGCCACATATGAAAAGGCTGCCACGAGTCGCGCATCCCGAATCAGACCAACCGTTTCAAGAGAAAATGCCGAAAATGTCGTGAATCCTCCGAGCAACCCCGTAAGCAAGAATGCCGAAATCCTCGGATCGGCGGTTCGTTCCAGCAACATGGCGGCCAGGCAACCCATCGCGAGCGATCCCGAAACATTGACGAACAGTGTCCCGATCGGGAAGCCCGCACCGAACAGGACAACCGCGGCCACTCCGGAAAAATACCGCAGAACGGCGCCAATGGCACCGCCGCATGCGACAAGAAGTCCCGTTTGTAGCGCCAGCAACCGACGTCTCCGTCACGAAATGACCTTGTCCCTTACCCTGTCCTCCATGCGAGTGACCGGTCAGGACCTTGAACCCTTTCTTTGCCGAAGCTTGAAGAAGTAGGCAACACGCTTGGCGAATTCCCTTTCGGTACCGCGTTCGACCGGAACGTAAAACTGGCGGCGTTCAATTCCATCCGGAAAGTAATTCTGACCGGAAAACCCGTCGCTGTCATCATGGTCGTATTCATATCCTCGGCTGTAGCCCATCGCCTTCATGAGGCCTGTCGGCGCATTCAGAATGTGCTTGGGCGGCGAGAGTGATCCAGTGGCTGCAGCCATCGCACGAGCCTCGCCAAAGGCGCGGTACGCCGCATTGGATTTGGGAGCAAGAGCCAGGTAAATCGCTGCCTGCGCCAACGCCAGTTCACCCTCGGGGCTCCCCAATCGTTCATAGCTTTCCCAGGCGCGCAGACATACTGCCTGTGCGTCAGGATCAGCCAGGCCGACATCCTCGATTGCCATCCTGGTCATCCGGCGGCACAGGTATCGAGGATCTTCTCCCCCCGACAGCATCCGCGCCAGCCAGTACAGCGCCGCATCCGGATCGGAACCGCGAACGGACTTGTGCAGCGCGGAAATCAGGTTGTAGTGCGCGTCTCCCGACTTGTCGTACTGAACTGCCCGGGCCACCAGCCGGTGTGAGAGTTCGGCGCTGTCCAGTTTCTTCTCGACCGCCCACGAAAAACACTGCTCGACAAGATTGAGGAGCGCCCGGCCGTCGCCATCTGCCATGGCCAGCAGACTGGAGCGCGCTTCATCGGTCATGGGAAGATCCCTGGCCGCATCCTTTTCGGCTCGCCTGGCTAGGCGGTCAAGCTCTTCCAGGGAAAGCCTTTCCAGTACGAGCACCTGGGCGCGCGACATGAGCGCGGCGTTCAGTTCGAAGGAGGGGTTTTCGGTGGTTGCACCAACGAGCGTTATGGTGCCGTCTTCCATCAAGGGGAGAAAACTGTCCTGCTGGGCCTTGTTGAAACGATGGATTTCATCAACGAACAACATGGTCCCCGATCCGTTCGAGCGATGTTCCCGTGCCTCCGAAAACACCTTTCGGAGTTCGCCGACCCCCGAGAATACCGCGCTAATCTGCACGAACCTGAGTCCGGTCTCCGTAGCGAGAATGCGGGCAAGCGTTGTCTTTCCGACACCCGGCGGTCCCCAGAATACGAGTGAAGGCAGAGATCCCGCCTCGACCATGGTCGCGAGCGGGCGACCGGGCCCAAGAAGATGGGTCTGCCCGATGACCTCCGAAAGCCGTCCTGGTCTCAAACGGTCGGCAAGAGGATGCGGAACCTTGCCTGCTTGCCCCGCTTCCCCAGGCGTGCCGATCGTGTCGGTCGTGTTCGGTTGAGCGTTCATATGACTGGAATCGGCTGCAACCCAGAATTTCCTTTCCGCGGGACCCGGGAACGGCCGCCGATCCGGAGGAAACGTCCAATTGCGCCGCGCCGCGGTCAGTCCGGTCAGTTCAGTTTCAAACTGAACTCGCCGGAACCGTGAATCGATTTACCCTAACGACTGTTTAGGTCGTGGGCTCATGAGTTCTCAACCAAATTCTGATCGGCGTGAACTTGATCATCACCGGAAACTCGGCCTGACATTGAGAATTCCTGAAGAAAACTCGACAGTTCGTACGGTCAGTCCGCGTCGGACACGGGCGTGCACGACGTGGCTGGCGGCAAATACGGTGGTCGGATCAACATCGGAGGTTTGTCTCGGCCTCACGTCAGGGAGCCCCAGGAGTATTGCGCCCTCCAGGACCAGTTCGGTATTGAGGCGTGTCGTCATGGGGACAGCATTCAAAACGATTTCAATCGTCTAACCGTTGTCGGCAGGCAACAGGCCCCGTGCAACGCGCTTCACCCGAGCTTCACCCGAGCGGTAACGTCCTCGGGGAACGAATAATCAGGCACTGAGAATGATCATCCATGTCTCTGAATAGGCAGAGGCGAACTCCGCAGAGGAATCCGGCTTGCGGCTTCCTCTCCACTGTCCGAATTCCTTTCGGCATTCACAGGACGGAATGTTCAGGCCCAGGCGCTCTTCGAGCATGTAACCGGCGCAACTCTTGAATCATGGCTTCGTCGTGTGGTCCTCGGCAGCGGTTATGTCCTCAAGAACAGCTTCTGCCCGAAACGGTAGTGTGTGAGGCCCGGCATCAAGCGAACCGTCTTCGGGCTGGCGGACGCGGTTCGATTGCAACCACTGGAAGAGTTGGGGACCAGGTTTCGCCGTAAGCGTCGGTGGACGCCATCGGGAGCACGTCAATGCGGATCCATGTCGTGGTCTGGCGGCGTGAACGGCACGACAAAGCCGGCGAACACGTCACAGAAGAGACAATCACATTCGTCGCGCCAGACGAAAAAGGGCAAACCAAGGCTAATCGGCTGATTCGCGGTCTCTGTCCTTTGGGAAGGCTTCCCGCCAGCGTGAAATGAATTCTCTTTTCTTGTGCTGGTCCAATCCAACCAATAGCGCTAGTGAAAGTGGAATCGGCCGCAGGCTGACTTCCGGGTTTTCAGGCAGCCGCATCGCGGCATGCACACCCTCGTTTGTATCAACGATCAATTTGGCCGATCGCAATGCGGACCTACCGGACCCTGAAAGCAGGAAGTCAATGAACTCCCCCGCCAGCTCCGGCATCGCGGCATGCCGGGGGATCAGTGCCGCACGGGCCAGAACCAACGTGTAGTCGTCAGGCGCGACAACGACGATGTCCGGGTTTTCATCTGCACGGGCCAGCGCATACGAGCCCAGTACATTGTAGGCTATCAGGTAATCGCCGCTGGCGACACCATCGATAATCGCAGCAGAACAGCAGGTCGCGACGGCACCACTCCGGCCGAATGCTTCGATCAGACGGCCGAAGGTCGTGGCCTGCTGCGAATCGGCAAAGGCGAAAAGGTATCCCAGTCCCGACACCTCGATATCGTAGGTCGCGACACGCCTGCGAAATGCGCTGTCTTCGGGTCGAAGCAGGTCAATCAAGTCGAAGCGAGACCTGGGCGCCTGGGCATCGTCAATCGTGTTCTTGTTGTACACGATGACCGCGGGCTCCCAGGTTATTCCGAACACTTCGTCTCGCCAGTTTGAAACTGCTGCCAGTTCCGCCGTTTCTTCGGATCGATAGGGAGCAGCGCAGCCGTCATTTGCGAGTTTTATCTGCTGGTCGATCGACGAACTCACCACGAGGTCCGCAGCCACGGAGTTGGACCGGCAATCTGCCTCGGTCGCCAGGTAAAGATCGTTCGACGCCCATTGCTCGTAAATGATCCGGACTCCATCCGAGCGGTCCACAAAAATCTGAAGAACCTGTTCGAAACGAGCGATGTCGGTCGTGCCGCGCACCGTCAGCTGCACTTCGGCTTGCGCCGGCCCGTAGGACTTGGTCTCTTCGGGCACCGGTTCGCAAACGGCGGCGCCTCCCAAACAAACCAAACCCAGTAGCACTCCGCCGAAACATCTCATTCTACGTTTTCCGGAAGCAATGGCAGCTCCATGAACACCTCAAATGCCGTTTCAGAAGGCCGTTCAATTCTCATTTGCCCTCCATGTGCCTCGGATACGGCGTTGACGATGGCCAGGCCCAGGCCCGCGCTCTTTGGGGAAACCCCTGCATTCTTGATGAAACGCGATCCAGCGTTCTGCCACATCGCATCTGGAATTCCTGTCCCACTATCGCGAACACCGATGCGCGCGAGTCTACCCTGCCCCTTGACGAAAACCGTCATCGGAGACTTGCCATGGTTCAACGCATTGTTGATCAAATTCCTGCAGGCTTCCACCAACGAAAGCGCGTCACCGTCGCAAATCACCGGGGCCTCCGGCAGCGCAAGGCGGATCGCCCGGTCAACATCCGCCATGGATTGATCCGTCTGGTCGACCGCCTCGGAAGCAACAGTTCGTAGATCCACAGGCTCCAAATCGACAGTGTCGGCGCGATGAATGATCAGAGCATGGCTGAGCAGCTGATCGGTGAGGCGACTGAGATTCCTGGACCGTTCGTGAATTCTCCCGACAATTCTGAGGGTTCGCTCCTGATCAGTTTCTTCGGCGGCAAGTTCCGCTTGGGCCCTGAGCGCTGCAATTGGCGTTCGGAGTTGGTGAGAGGCGTCGGCGATCAGAGTCCGCATTGCCTGGAGCTGTCGATCGATCCGGGCGATGAACCGGTTCAACGCATGCACCAGGCTACTGATTTCCTGTGGAACGTTGACGTCCACGGGTGTCAGGTCCTTGCTGGACCGTGCAGCGATATCGCGCTCGATTCGTTGCAGGGGACTCAGTGCGGATTGGACCGCAACCGCGGCCAACGCTGACATGACGACACCAATTGCCGCAACCGCAATCAGCGCGTTTTGAGTGATCTGTTGCGCAAGTTCGCGCCGGGCCTCGGTGGTTTGGCCAATGATCACATCGACCGACCCCAGAAATGACCGCTCGGCGAACTGGCGGGTGACGCGCACGAACCGCGCGGTCTCGCCAGCGAAACTGTCAGTAAAAAATGCGTTGTCGCCGTCCGGGGGCGACATGATATCGTACCCGGTGATCAACGTACCGTCGTCACCGAACACGCCATAGACGACCCGGTCGCGCGGGGCGAGCGACAAGAGCTCGAAGGCCGAGACGGGGATGTCGACGACGACCTCTCCATCGCGGAGTCTAAGAGAGCCAGCAATCTGGTTTGCCGCACCGATGAGGAGGCGGTCAAATGACTGCTGGGCAGCGTTGCGTCCGTATGCGAAAGCAGCGAAAGCGACGGCTGCTCCCCCGATCGCGAGAACAAGGAAAATTCCAACGGCCAGCCGAAATCGTAGGGATCTGGAGAATCGCGAACGCACCGCCAAGTCAGTCATCACTGACCAACTGATAGCCGAGCCCACGCAATGTCTTGATAGCAACCCGGCTTTCGCAGAGCTTTTTTCGCAAGCGGCCAACGTACAGTTCGACGGCGTTCAAATTCACGTCCCCGTCGTTGAACGAAAACATGCAATCATAGATTTTCTCTTTCGGCACCACTCTCTCGCGATTGGCCAAAAGGATTTCCAGCAGGTTGAACTCCCGTCGAGCAAGCGAGATAGGTTTGCCTGAGACCTCGACCGTAAGTCCCGCCGGGTCAAACACGACATCGCCGAATTCGATGATTCCCGAACGGTCATCGTCCTGGCGCCGCAGCATTGCGCGGACCCGCGCGTGAAGTTCACGCAGATCGAAAGGCTTCACAAGGTAGTCATCCGCGCCCTTGTCCAGGGCGGCGACCCGGTCTTCGATTTCAGATCGGGCCGTCAGCATCAGGATCGGTGTCCGGCTGCCCCGGTCACGTGCTGATCGGAGGACTTCGGTGCCCAAACCGTCCGGCAAACCGATATCCAGAAGCATGACATCGTATTCCTGAACCGCAATCGCGCTCTTTGCCTCGTCGACTGATGTCACCAGGTCAACCGCATCGCCACGCCGCTCGAAGCTTGCAACAATTGCATCCGCGACGTCTTCGGTATCTTCAACCAATAACAGCCGCATGTTCGCGATAATCCTCCCGATCGCCAATCTGTCCCTTGAAAGACTCGAGACCGCTTTCAGAGCGGGCGTAGCCTTTGTAAATACCGGTTCGATCCCGGAATTCAATCCTGCATTAATTGTTCGAGTTGAAGGCCGAATCCCGGAGTCTGTCGCTGAAAATCCGTCAGGATCCGAACCAACTCGAACAAATTCCTTCAATTCGGGCACGCGGGTCCGGCCCGCTTCGTCCAGGTTGGCCTGGTTTCGGCCTGCCTCGGGAGGACGCCGCGGGCACGCGGGAGTCACGGCTGACATGAACGACCATGATCTCGGACTGAGCTTCGCCTATTTGCGCTCCATGCGTCCGCCCCGCGAGATTTCCCCGGGCAAGCCGGGCAGAGGCGCAAGAGAATGTGGCATCGGCGATTCCGTCACACCAGGCAAGTTCCCATTTCTTGGGCCTTCAGCCGAAAAATCACTCGCCCTACGGATAAAAGCCCGTTCAACCCGAGAAGGCTTGCAGGAGACTCGTGTGATACGAAACACGTGAAGCGGCCGACAACCGGTTTTGGCGGATGACATCCAAACCTCGACCGACAGTTTCGCGACAGTTTCGGCAACTATAGTATTCCCGACTGTGGGCAAACTTCGTCCCGCAGGTAAACGACAACTCTTGGAGGAGAATATGACGACATTTAAACTGGGCCGTCGCGCCGTGATCGCAACTGTCGCTGCCTTTGGTCTTGCCGGACCAGTCGCAGCCGATGGTCATCAGGTTTTGGACAGCGTCCACTTCCTGATCCCCGGCGGCGCTGGCGGTGGCTGGGATGGTACGGCTCGCGGCACTGGCGAAGCGCTGACCAAGGCGGGCCTGGTGGGAACCGCATCCTACGAAAACATGTCTGGCGGCGGCGGCGGCAAGGCCATTGGCTTCCTGATCGAGAATGCCGACAGCAACCACGGTACGCTCATGGTCAACTCGACCCCGATCGTGATTCGCTCGCTGACCGGTGTTTTCCCGCACAACTTCCGCGACCTGACGCTGGTATCGGGCACGATTGGAGACTATGCCGCGCTCGTCGTTGGCAAGGACAGCCCGATCAACTCGATGGCTGACCTGGTTGCTGCCTTTGACGCTGATCCTAAAGCGACCGCCATCGGCGGCGGCTCGGTTCCGGGCGGCATGGACCACCTTGTGGCGGCCATGGTGATGGAAGCAGCCGGCAAAGATGCGCTTGCCGTGAAATACATCCCTTACGACGCCGGCGGTAAGGCCATGGCAGCCCTGCTGTCGGGCGAAATCACTGCCCTTTCGACCGGGTTCTCTGAGGCCGTCGATCTGGCGAATGCCGGCGAAGTGAAGATCATCGGCGTGACGTCGGAAGAACGTGTGGACGCGGCCCCCGATGCGAAGACCATGAACGAACAGGGTATCGGCACGACGTTCGTCAATTGGCGCGGGTTTTTTGCGGCCCCCGGTCTGCCGGCCGACAAGCTGGCCATGTACCAGGACGCCCTTGCCAAGATGTACGACACGCCCGAGTGGGAAGAAGTTCGCGCGCGCAACGGTTGGGTCAACATTCACAACTCAGGCGACGACTTCAAAGCCTTCCTGGAAGACCAGGAAATGGTCATCGGTGACCTGATGAGGAAGCTCGGCTTCCTATGACAAACCAGGTGGCAGAGCGATTGCCCGCTCTGCCACACCACAGCATGGGGAGGGGACGACATGGCGTTGGATCGTTGGATCGCACTTGTTCTGTTGTGCATCTGTCTGGCGTATGGATACGCTGCCTGGTTTACCATGGATGCCGGTCTCGCACCGTTCATGAAGCGCAACCCGATATGGCCCAGCACGTTCCCGAAAGTGCTGTCGGTCTTGGGGATCATCGCAACCTTGGTTATCCTTTTGGGCCTCGAGAAGACCGAACCGAAAGACGCCGACATCGATTACCGCCGCCTGGGCGAGTATCACCTCGGTCAAGCAATCCTGCTTCTCGCGCTGATGACTGCCTATGCGCTCTGCCTGCGCCCCCTGGGATTCCTGATCTCGACATCCACCCTGCTGATCCTCGGCTCCTTCATCCTCGGCGAACGCAAATGGCACGTCATGCTGCCCGTCTCCCTGATTGCCACAGCTGCGGTCTGGTACCTGGTTCAGGAGGTTCTTGGCATCTACATGCGCCCGTTGCCGGGCATTCTCGGAGGCTGACATGCTTGAAGGACTTCTAATTGGCCTGCAAACGGCGCTTTCCGTCCAGAACCTTTTGATGGTCATCGGCGGTTGCCTCATCGGCACCTTCATCGGCATGCTTCCGGGTCTGGGTCCGATGTCGATCATTGCCATCATGATCCCCGTCGCCATTTCGATGGGCGACCCTTCGGCGGCGCTGATCCTTTTGGCCGGAGTCTATTACGGTGCAATCTTCGGCGGTTCGACCTCGTCAATCCTCTTGAACGCGCCGGGCGTCGCGGGAACTGTCGCCTCCAGCTTCGACGGCTATCCCATGGCACGCCAGGGGAAAGCGGGAAAGGCCCTGACCATCGCCGCCATCGCGAGCTTCGCGGGCGGGACCATCGGCGCGCTGCTGCTCATGATCTTTGCGCCCGCCTTGTCTTCCGTGGCGCTCCTGTTCCATTCGGCCGAGTATTTTGCACTGATGGTTGTCGGTCTCTCTGCCATCGCAGCCTTCGCAGGCACCGGACAGGTTGCCAAGGCTTTGGTCATGACAATTCTCGGCCTGATCATGGCAACAGTCGGCGAAGGCGCCCTGTTCAACTTGCCACGCTTTACCATGGGGATCATGGACCTGCAGTCGGGCTTCGGTTTCATCACGCTCGCCATGGCCATGTTCGCACTGCCCGAAGCGTTGTTTCTCGTCCTGAAGCCGAAGGACCTGAAGGGCGATGACGGTGAAATCAAGGAACTGCGCATTACCGGCACCGAAGCAAAGGCCATCGCACCTGTCATCGGACGCCAGTCCTTGCAAGGTTTCTTCATCGGCGTTCTGCCCGGTGCAGGCGCCACCATCGCGAGCTTTCTCGGCTATGCCGTGGAGCGCAATATCGCTCCCAAGAGTGAACAGGACAAATTCGGGAAAGGGTCCGTCAAGGGCCTCGCAGCTCCCGAAACAGCGAACAACGCCGCTTGCACGGGGTCGTTCGTACCGCTTCTGACCTTGGGCATTCCCGGTTCGGGCACGACGGCCATTCTCCTTGGTGCGCTCATCGCACTGAACGTGACACCCGGACCCCGCCTGATGCTGGACGATCCACAGATTTTCTGGGCCGTCATCATGTCGATGTTCATCGGCAACCTGATCCTGTTGGTTCTCAACCTGCCGCTCATTCCTTACATTGCCAAGGTGTTGACGGTGCCGCGCAACTACCTGATCCCTTTCATTTTGTTCTTCACGTTGATGGGTGCGTATATCGGGCAGAACAATGCAACCGAGCTACTGATTCTGGTTGGCTTCGGAATTTGCGCGACCGCGCTGAAATTCGCGGACTACCCCCTCGCTCCGCTGCTGATCGGGTTCATCCTCGGCGCGATGATGGAAAACAACTTTGCGCGTTCGATGCAGCTCTACGACGGCATCTCGTTCATCTGGGAGCGACCGATGACACTGGGACTCTTGGCAATTGCCGTCATTCTTGTTGTCCTTCCAAGCTATCGTGCGCGTCGCGCAAAAGCGCGCAAGGATGGCATCGCGGACGGGGATTGACCGTCAGGGTTCGCACGATTGCGCGCCATCTCGCCGATCCTCGAACTCGCAAAGCCGCTTCTGAGCGGTCAAAGGACGTGTGATGAACTCAGCCAAGCCCCGCTCCGGCCGAGTGTCGGAACGAGACGTTCAGGAAATCGACATCGATTGCGTGACAATGTCGATTGTTTCGAGCATGCCGCTCGGCAGCGAGACCGACTGCAGGAGGGGCGGCGCTGGCAGACCTGCATCCCGCTGATCGACGTCCAGGCCGTGTTCAGGCTGCCGAAGTCCAGCCGCGGCACGGCCTGCGGCCGATCCACCACCAGACGCCCGGGTGTTTTCGTAGACGGCGACGGATTTGTTGTATCTCCGGGGATTTGGATCGTATTCGATCCCGTTCAGAGCTTCGCTCATGGGGTACTGAAACGCGGCGATACAGGTCGCACCGTCGGGCCGGGTCCCTGCGAGCACACGGGGTGTGCGGCCGGCATCCCCCCAGAGCTGCATGGCGGACATGGGTTTGCGACCACCAGAAAGAGGCACCTCTCCACAGCACGTGAAATTACTGGGCCTGGTATGCCTGAGACAAGCAGTGGTCGCCCGAGTGCCGAAACTCGTGGCCGGATCATGTGCAGCAGAACCCCTGCTGAAACTGGCCTTCTCTTTCGCCGGGATAATGTTGAAACGCGGACTTCGCCTTATGCGAACGACCGTCGCGTATTCTTGGCGGCTTGAAACCGTCACGTTCCGGCCTTATGATGTAAAAACCATAAATATAAAAAATGATCCGAATATCATATCGACAATTCATGATTCTTTCGTCACATTCGCCCCTGGAGGCAAATATGAAACAACTGGCGCGAAGCCCCAGGGAAATCGGCCATGCGATCCGACTGGCGCGCAAGGATCAAGGATTGACGCAAAAAGAGCTCGCGTCGAAGAGTGGCGTTTGGCAAGAGACCATCTCCAAGATTGAAACCGGATCAAGTGGTGCCAAGCTTGAGACGATTTTCAACCTGCTTGCTGCGCTCGACCTTGAAATCACGATCGACATACGCAGCAAAGGCTCAGCAGATGCCGTTGACGACATCTTCTGATGGGGCGCAAGCGCAGCTATACGCCGCTGAACGTGTTTCTCAACACGCGTTGCGTCGGCCAGTTAATCCGCGAAAGCAGTGGTGCAATTGGCTTTACCTATGACCAGAACTGGCTGGCATGGGAACACCGCATGCCGGTGTCGCTTTCCCTGCCTCTGCGCCCGGACAGATATATGGGCGCGCCTGTCATCGCGTTGTTCGACAACCTTCTGCCGGATTACGAAACAAGCCGCCGCCGCGTTGCCAAACATGTTGGCGCGGAAGGCATTGATGCGTTCAGCCTGCTGTCAAAGATCGGGCGGGATTGTGCAGGGGCGTTGCAACTTCTTCCTGATGGAGAGTCCCCCGGTCCGACAGGTGTCTTGACTGGAGAACCCCTGAGCGAAGAGCAAATCGCTTCGACCCTGAAAAACCTGGAGATGACGCCGCTTGGGATTCGGAAAGAACGGAATTTTAGGATCTCGGTCGCTGGCGGGCAGGAAAAGACCGCCCTGCTTTTCAAAGACGGACAGTGGCTGGAGCCCACGGGCACAACCCCAACAACCCATATTCTCAAGCCGCAGATCGGGATCCTGCCAAATGGCATTGACCTTTCTGACAGTGTCGAGAACGAGTATTTTTGCCTGAAGATCATGGAAGGTTTCGGGTTGCGTGCAGCCCAGGCGCACATCGCGCGGTTTGGCGATCAAAAGGCTTTGGTGGTCGAGCGTTTCGATCGGCGCTGGACTGCGGATGGTCGCCTCATTCGCCTGCCTCAGGAAGATTGCTGCCAGGCGCTTTCCGTTCCGCCCACGCGGAAGTACCAAAACGAAGGCGGCCCTGGGATTGTCGAGATCATGAACCTGCTGCGTAGGAGTGACGATCCGGCACGGGATCGCCTGGATTTTTTCAAAGCCACAGTCTTGTTCTGGCTCGTGGGAGCAGCGTACGGGCACGCCAAGAACTTTAGTCTGGGCCTGCTCCCTGGTGGACGGTTTCGCATGACGCCGCTTTACGATGTGCTAACCGTGCAACCGAACTTTGACGCCAGGAAGATCAGCCAGCGCGACTACAGGCTCGCCATGCACGCAGGCAAGTCGAACCAATATAAGGTCACCAACATCCTCGGTCGGCACTTCAAGGAAACCGGGGATCAATCGGGCTTGTCTGCCAAATGGATTTCCGACCTATTCGATGAAATCCGCGCCTCTGCCGAACGAGCGCTGAATACAACAATCGCCGCCCTGCCTGACGACTTCCCCAAGCCGATTGCGGAATCAACCTCCGCAGCGATCCGCAAACGAATGCTCTTGATGTGACGAAACAAACGCGACGTCTCCTGCCGCCGGACGGCACGCACAAAACAGGAGCCCCGATGTGCAGAGACTTGCCGGTCTCGTCGGGCCGCGCGCATCAACCTGGCACTCCCCGGCGGAACGGGCCCGTAATCCATCCCGGAATCACCCTGATTGAATGCCTCGGTGGAGCCGTCCGCCGGAGCCGAATCCAGTTCCCGGAAGGGCAGGAAAAGACGGTTCAAACCAGCCGCCAAGTTCCGGGACGCTGCCCCAATTTGCCTGACGTCCTCGACCACCGGCCCACGGTCCGGCAATCACTCTCGGCCGCCCTTGATCACGAGGCCGAAGCCGTGCGTCATTCGAATTCCTGATCGAATTCGTCCGCCCTCTCCCTGTCAACCGCTCCCTTCGCCGTGATGTCGCGGTCGACAAGCTCGATGACCGCGACCGGTGCCATGTCCCCATACCGATGACCGCCCCTCACGATCCTGACATAACCGCCTGTTCGATCCTGGTAACGTGGTCCAATCTCGTCGAAAAGCTTGGCCACGTGGCGTGGCTGGTTCAGCCTGGAGGCGGCGAGGCGGCGAGCATGAAGATCACCCCGCTTCGCCAGGGTGATCAGCTTCTCCACGATCGGGCGCAATTCCTTCGCTTTCGGAAGAGTTGTCGAGATCTGTTCATGTTCGATGAGCGAACCGGCCATGTTTGCGAACATGGCTTTTCTGTGTGCTTCCGTCCGGTTCAGGCGGCGATGGCTACGTCCATGTCTCACGGGCTCTCCTTTCCTGTTTCCGGTCTGCGCCTGTCGATAGCCGCATCAGAACTGGTCCTCGTATTTCTTGGCCAGTTCTTCGATCGTCTCCGGTGGCCAGTCGGGGACATCCTGGCCAAGATGCATCCCCATGCTGTTCAGGACTTCCTTGATCTCGTTCAGGGATTTCCGGCCGAAATTGGGGGTTCTGAGCATTTCCGCCTCGGTCTTTTGAATCAGATCGCCGATGTACACGATATTGTCGTTCTTGAGGCAGTTCGCGGAACGAACCGACAACTCCAGTTCATCGACCTTCTTGAGCAGTAGCGGATTGAATTCCAGGGTATCGGATTCTTCTTCCTGCTCGATGGCTTCCGGCTCGTCGAAATTCACGAAGATCGACAATTGATCCTGGAGAATTCGTGCGGCAAGGGCAATCGAATCATCGGGCGAGACCGATCCGTCGGTCTCGATTTTCATCGTCAACTTGTCGTAATCCAGAACCCTTCCTTCGCGGGTTTTCTGGACATCATATGACACCCGTCGCACGGGCGAGAACAGCGCATCGATCGGAATGAGCCCGATCGGTGCATCTTCCGGGACATTCTGGTCTGCAGCCACGTAGCCCTTCCCGGTGTTGACCGTCATCTCGAAATAGACCGATGCACCTTCGTCAAGGTGGCAAATGACATGATCCTTGTTCAGGATGCTGATCCCTGCCGTCTCGTTGATGTCTCCTGCCGTGACAAGCCCGGGGCCCTTGGCGGAAATCGACACTTTTTTCGGTCCGTCGACCAGCATCGCGACTGCCACGCCTTTCAGGTTGAGTACGATGTCGGTCACGTCTTCACGAACTCCGGGAACCGACGAAAACTCGTGGAGCACGTTGTCGATCTGGACCGACGTAATGGCTGCTCCCCGCAGCGATGACAGGAGTATGCGCCTGAGAGCGTTGCCAAGCGTCAGGCCGAAGCTGCGTTCGAGCGGTTCGGCCACGATCGTGGCCTGCCTCGACGGGTCGGCACCCGGCTTGATGTCCAGTTGCATGGGTCGAATGAGTTGTTGCCAATTGTTCTGGATCATGACTGCCTCCATTCCTGTGCTCCGATTGATCCATGAACCGGAGAACGCCCGAGGTAATACTAGTCGTGGTTGTGCCGGGAAAACCCGGCCGGGGTATCTAGACGCGACGGCGCTTCGGCGGTCTGCACCCGTTGTGTGCGATCGGGGTCACGTCCCGAATTGCCGTAATCGTGAATCCAATGGCTGCAAGGGCACGAAGCGCGGACTCGCGACCCGACCCAGGTCCCTGAACATGAACCTCAAGTGTCCGGACACCGTGCTCCTGGGCCTTTCTCCCGACGTCTTCGGCCGCCATTTGGGCTGCATACGGGGTCGACTTGCGGGATCCCTTGAATCCCATGGCCCCCGCCGATGACCAGGCAATGGCGTTACCCTGTGCATCGGCGATCAGGATCTTGGTGTTGTTGAAGCTGGAATTCACGTGCGCAACGCCGGTCGTGATGTTCTTGCGCTCCCGGCGCCTGACGCGAGTCCTGTCTCTTGCCATTCGAGGTGTTTCCTACTTTTTCTTGCCGGCAATCGGCCTGGCCGGTCCCTTGCGGGTTCGGGCATTTGTGTGGGTTCTTTGTCCGCGCACCGGCAGTCCACGCCTGTGTCGCAGGCCACGGTAACAGCCAAGATCCATCAGCCGTTTCACGTTCATCGCCACGTCGCGCCGAAGATCGCCCTCGACCATCAGGTTTCCGTCGATGTGCTCGCGAATTCTCATGACTTCGGTATCCGAAAGTTCATTGACCCGGCGCGACGGATTGATCCCGGTCGCTTCGCAGACTTGAGTTGCCGTTCCGAGACCAATGCCATGAATATAGGTCAACGCGATGGGGACCCGTTTCTGTGTTGGGATATTCACACCTGCAATGCGAGCCATTCATGTCTCCCTGTTGCGCAGATTGCCCGGGTCAAAGGCTTCGAACCGGCAGTCAATTCATTTGCCATTCTGCATCTCCTGCATCGTAACAACGAGCCGGATTCAATTCCTTCGAATAGCAGACAGCCGGAAAACGGGCACAAGCGAAACACTTCGCAGGCCAATTCCGGCGACGGCGGATCATTATCCCTGGTCGCCCGCCAAGTCAAGAAAGGGATTCTGCTCGAATGTCCTTTTCTGAATATTCCGGGCATGCGTTCGAAGCGCTCGAACCCCGGGCAGCATTCCGGAACGACCGGTATCAACCCGGGCGCCCGCAATTGAATGCCACGCAACGAATTTTCACGTCGAAACGGCGTCTTTTCCGATGCAAACGGGCCCTTCCCGATACACGGCACGCCGGGTTGTGGTCCGCCCGGCAACGCAGCCGGTACCAGGACACGCACTGGTTCGGAAAAGCGGAAACCCGAATCCCGGGCGTACCGTCGACGGCATTCTCACCGTTCCCTGTCGCCGAGACGTCCGGCATTGGCGCCACGATCACGATCCGAACGGCGGCCCGGGTTCGAAGGATTTCATGCCGACCCCGGACGCAAGTATGAGCATCTCGTCCGCATCAAAAGGCCGCAACAGCGGCGTCACATCATCGCACGTCCCGCACAACCAGGTCTCGTAGGACTCCGGATCGAGAATGACCGGCATGCGTGCCGGATGTACAGTCGCGACCAGCGAATTGGGGGTCGTCGTGATGATCGTGTGAGTCGGGAAAGAACCCTGCTCGCCCCGAATGGACCCATGAAATGTTCTCCAGAGACCTGCAAAGGCGAATGGCATGCTGCCGGATTCCCCGGCGACCCCGAACCAGAAATACGTCGCCGGACGGCGTCCTTTCATCTCGCAGAACGCGGAGGCCGGAACGAGGCATCGTCTCTCGACAAAACTCTCTCTCCAGAACGGAGACGACCGGAGTTTGTCCTCCCGGGCGTTGGCGACAAATTTCGGCTGTATGGGTTCGCCTGTCCTTTTCGACCTTTGGGGAAGCACGAATCCGAATCTGCTGGGGACCAGTTCGCGTACGCCGTTTTCCGACAATCGAACGACGGGAGCCGCATTCCCGGGGAAAACCGACGGCAAAGGTTCCGCGTTCCCGAGCATGTCATTCGAATGCGACACCTGGAACAGGTCCCTCATCGATTTCTGAGGGGTTGTGCTTGAATACAGGTTGCACATGACGCCGTCTCCCTGCCAGACGCTTACAGGTCCGGAATTCTGCATCGGAACTCCTGCATCGCCTGATACCGTCCAATCCTTGGCGTTCGACAAGTGACCGCAGACCACTTCCGTGAACGTCGTCGCGATCGACCCTGCGTTGGCGCGCGGCCGTTCGCATTGGCAAGATCTCCACGTTCGATTTCCGTCCGTGTGTCGCCCGACCATGATGGATCGTCGCGCGCAAGGTCCGGAAGCGTGCAGTATATCGCCAGCGGTAGTTGGCACGGCCCCCGACCAACGCGAATTTTTGTGCCGCTCGATGGCGAATCCAGTCCGTAGCTGGATGCGGACACGCTTTTGCAGCGGGCAGACAACACCGGACGGGGGCTCAAATGGTTCCGTGATCCTTCCGGCGAAACAGCCCCTCCCGACATTTGGTCAGCTCTCCCGCGTCTTTTCGGCGAAATCCGAAGATGCGCTACCGTGTCCCGCCGTTGGCGCCGAATCTTCTGGCCATAGCGCATCAAGCGGGAAGCTGATCGCGCCAAACGGCGTCAGCGAAACCGCCGCGTCGTCTGAAAGGGTGTCTAGAAGCGCCCGGCGGCCCTCGCGGAGTTCGAATGCCTCGAGCATCTTTGCACCGGGGCCAACGAACCAGAGATGACCGGCCGCCTCGCGGGCATAGACAGCGCGTTTCCTGCCGAGGTCGAACGCACGCATCCCGGGCGAAAGCACCTCACAGGCCCAGTCGGGCGTGATTTCGAGATATTCCGCATCAGGATACTCGGGCATCGTCCCGTGCCGCCAGCCTGCGATGTCCGGAACAACGATATCTGTTCCGTGCTCGCCGAAGTGCAGTTCGGGCTCGTTGATGATCCACCATCCGCCGGGGTCGCCGCGACCGCGGCCGAACGGACTGCCAACTTCGATGCCGAGAGAAGAACTCGCCCAGACATGCCTCGCAGATGGCCCCGGATTCAGGGTTAGCGTGCCATCAACCACCTCGGCAACCATGTGCCGCGGCGCGTCGAGCACATCCTGATAGGCGGACCGTCGGCGGGGTGCCTCGCCGGACTTGTGAAATGATTCGTTCAACAGATCACCCTTCCCTCGCTGCCCCACAGCATAGGCCGCCATTGCGGCAATGTCATGATCATGTCCATTGCCTGCCCGTCCCATGGTTCACCGCTGCAGCCGCGTCGTACCTACCTCCGCCCGGTATTCGGTTCTTGGAACCAACATCGGGGTCCGCGCGCACGAGGAACGGGCGTCGGCCGGGGCATCCCAATCGCCTTGGCGGCCCATGTCGGCAATAGGCGCGGGTCGAATGATACAACCGCCACATCGGCCACACCCTGTCGCCGTCCAGTATTTCCGTGCCGAAGTTGACGGGCAATTCCCGTACCGCCGCCGCTCTCGCTTCCGGAAACCACTCTCTTCATGCCTTGTGAATGGTTCGCCAGAGGCCGGGGAACGATGCCAAAGGCCAGCCCACAGACAGGGACGGCCTACTCCCCGTTTGACTGGTACATCCTTTGCAATTCTCGAGTCCGCCGGATGTCCTCCATCGTCGTTTCGTCCAACTTCGGTTCATCCCACCTCTTGGCCAGCATCTCTGCCCAGCCAAGTACGCCGTTCAAGCCGGGGTCATCGATATACAGGTGAGCGGTATAGAGCCGGTTGACGACCTGCCGCATCAGGTCTCGCATCTCGTCGTCGTCAATGCGCGATACCCTTGTCCAGGGAATCCGCCGTCCGGTCGCATCGATCACCACGACATCGGAATAGTCCCCGGTATGCGTAACCGGACAAATCCCCGCGTGGATTCCCTCCAGACTGGTATTGCGAACGCACATGACGGCCAGGGCTTTCGCCAGAAACTTCGCGATCCGCTCATTGAGTTCCTCAGCCATCACCTTTTCCCGTTCCTATGCGGACATTCCCTTCAGGTCCGAGATTACGCACCCACGCACGTACCGACAACGGACAAGAATCGTACGGGACGGGCATAAACCCGCAGACCCGCGCCGGAATTCCACTGTTCCCGCGAAAGTTTGGTAGAGGCAAAGGAATTGCCCGATTAATGAGGGTGCGGCAGAGAACACGCCATCATCCCGGAATTTGTCCTAGATCAATTCTTCACGAATGATCCGGGTTAGTCTTCCCTGCCCAAAAGTCCCTTCAATCCCCCGAGAAGATCGTCGACAAGTTCTTCCGCGTCTTCGGTAAAACCCTCGACAAGTTCTTCCGCGTCTTCGGCAATTCCCTCGACAATGGCTTCCGGGATGCGCGAAAGCGGGGCCTCGGCTTGCGGACCCGAACCTGCGTCCTGGCTGGAAGCCGCGATCTCTATGCACTCGTTGTCTCCCGTGCCAAGTTCACCAAGCCCCGCGATCGTGGCAGGCGGGAAAATGGCAAGCCCGAGCAGCCCGCCCAGTTTCTTCAACGTCGCCCCGGGGTCGGGCAGAAAAGTCGGGTTTGCCAGCGATCCCCGGACGTGAACCGGCACCGCGACATTCAAGGTCAGGGACTTCGGCTTCGGTTCGAAAACAAGGTCGAGCGTCTCGCTGGCAAGATCGACCTTTCCAACGGCCGCGACGGTGGCGTACTCCGTATCGACCAGCGTGGCCTGGCTGGTGGCTATCCCGTCCTCGATCGTGATCGAACTGGCGGCGCAGTTGACGATCGTCCACTGCTCCCTGCCGGAGAAGAGCGTCCCGAGCACGGCGCTGGCGCCTCCGACCCACGCATCGAAGGCCTGGGTCTTGAGGCGGCCGCCTTCGGCGAGCACCCTGATGTCGCCGTTCAAGTTCGACAGCAAAGCCGCGACGGACCACCCGGTGCCGCTGAACTCGGCATGGACGTTCGCCTCTCCCTCGAACAGGTCGGAACCATCGGTTTCCCGCATGAGGCGGCCAAGATCGAGTTTCGGAGCCTCGATCGCGACGTCCAGCGATGGCATGTCCGGACTGGTATCGAGCCGAAGACGGCCGTTGACCCTGCTCCGTGCCACTGTCGCCGTCAACGGCTGAACCGTCATGGTGCCGTGATCGAGCAGGACTCGGGCTTTCACCTCCCCGAGGGGAAACGAATTGGTGACGAGCCGTCCGACGAAAATGTCCAGATCAAGGTCGACGGCCGCGAGTCCTGCCAGGGGAAGAGGATCATCGGGAAAGATCCGGCCATGCCTCGCCGTCCCTGTTTCCCGATCTTCACCGGGTACAGCGCCATGGCCGTCTTCAAGCCCCGAAAGCAGTTCGGTGAGATCCAGGCTCGTCGACGTCAAAGTTCCCGTGAACCGCGGGCGTTCCCCTGTCCGGAACAACGTCAATGTCCCGGCGGCATCACTGGATGCCAGCGTCATCCTGAGGTTGTCGATGTCGATCTCATCAACACTTCCCCTGATGCCGGTATCGAGATTGACAGGCCCCAACTGCGGAAGTCCGGGCCCTGCCAGGGGCGCCAGGGAAGCGAGGTTGGCGCCCTCGGCATCGATCTGCAGATCCAGGCCATTGAACCGGTGAGGTTCCGCAACGCCGCCGCCGAACCCGACATTGAATCCGAACGCATTGAATTCCCCGGCGAGCAAAAGGGGCTGCCCCGAAACAATGTTGGCCAAGGGCTCGATCGATCCCGACGCAGAGAACGGTGCCTGGTTCCAGGTGCCCGTGACGTCGACGTTCACCGGCGCGGTCTTCGACGCCGCGGCGACCACGGCTTCCGTAAGGTCGAGGCGCATCACCCCGCCGGTTCTGCCGTTCCTGAACGTCAGTCTTCCGTCCCGGATTTCCACATGATCGAAAACAGGTATTCCGGATGCGGTGATCGAACCCGCGTCGTCGCGTACGGCCGGCTGTTCATTGCCGGCCTGGTCAGCATTCAGCACGCCATCCCCGGGCGATGTTGTCCCGAATATCCAGTTGGGATCGCCGTTGCCGTCGATCTCGAGGAAAATGTCGGGTTCAATGAGCACAAGGCTGGAAACGCGGATTTCGCCCTTGATCAGCGGTATCAGTTCGACCCTGGCTTCGGCTCGCCTGATCGTCACCATTTCCGGGCGGGATCCCCAACCCGTGTTGGCAACGGTGATGTCTTCGACCACGACAGCAGGGCTGAAGGACAGGGACAGGTCGATCTCGCCTCCGATCGAAAGGTCCCGGCCGGTGAAATTCTTGAAACCCGCCGCGATGTCGTCGCGATAGTCACCGACATCGATCGTCAGGAGGATCGCGATGGCGGCTGCGGCTACGCCGGCAATCAGGATTCCCGCCCACTTGATGACCCTGAAGACCCACATGGCGGTCTCCGAAATGCGCACCGGCAACGCCCTGCGGCTACTGGACACGGCCGCAACGGTCAAGTCCGAAACTTCCGGGTAGATCGGCAAAGGGCGTGGCAATCCCCGGCCATGAACCGGGCATCGTCAGCCCCGGGTCACCCGGTCCGGTTTTCGCCTTGAATGCCGGGAATGACCGTCAGCCGCCGGGCCTCTTCGACAAGCCACCGCTCGGGAAAACTGGCCGTGCGCACCGCACCGCGGTACCAGTTCGAAAAACGGTCCGGATACGCCTGTGGGCGGTGCCCGGGGCTGGGAGAGAGGCTCAGGTCACTGCTTCTCATGGTACAGCCGGGCGTGTCGCATCAATTTGCGTCCCGGTGAAACGGCGACGCGCTGAAACGGACGCGAACCATTTTCCGAAAGGAAGGTACGCGCCCTGATGACGCTGCCGGGAGCGGCGCCGAATTGGGCTCATGCCGGCCGAACCCGGTCTACGATCTGCGGAGAATCGACGCGATCTCCTCCTGGATTTCCCCGATCGGTGCAAGACCGTCGACTGGAACGAGCTTGCGATGCGCGTGGTAGTAGCCGATCAGGGGCGCCGTATCCCGATAATAGGCCAGCAACCGCGTCCGGAACGAAACTTCATTGTCGTCCGCTCGACGGGAAAAGTCGCTCCCGCCGCAGACGTCGCAGACACCAGCAACAACCGGTTTCCTGGTCTCGTCATGATAAACCTCGCCGCATTGGGCGCACGTAAACCGACCCGTGACCCGACGAACGAGCGCCTCGTCGTCCACCTTGATCTCGATCACCCTGTCAAGCCTTTGGCCCATGCGGTCCAGCAGCGCGCCGAGGGCGTCCGCCTGGGCAAGCGTTCGCGGAAAACCGTCAAAGATCGCGCCGCCTTTCAAGTCGTCGCTCAATCGCTCTTCGATCAGGCTGATGACGATCTCGTCCGTGACCAGGTCCCCCCGGTCCATGACGGCGGCGACCCGTTGCCCGACTCCGGTCGTCGACTTGCGCGCCGAACGCAGCATGTCGCCGGTCGACAATTGCGTCATGTCGAATTCCCCGACCAGGCGCATGGCCTGGGTTCCCTTTCCGCTCCCCGGCGGTCCCAGCAGGATGATGTTCATGCGTTCCTCGCCCCCGATCTGCGCATCGCTCCGCTGACCCGTGCTTCACAGTCGTTGTCCGGGACAGGGACGCATCAGGAAGCCGGGCAGCTTGTGCACGGGATGGCCCGGCAGGGACCGAAATCCGCGGAGTCCACGACTATCGCCGAACCGGACTTCGCGATCTGGAACGACTGCGCCCCCTCAGTTTTGACCGTTCGATCAGGCTCTCGTATTGGTGGGCAAGGAGGTGGGATTGAACCTGCGTGATCGTGTCCATCGTGACCGAGACCACGATCAACAGCGACGTTCCGCCGAAATAGAACGGAATTGCCAACTCGGCCCGCAGGATTTCCGGCAACAGGCACACCGCCGACAGGTACGCCGAACCCAGAACCAGCAACCTCGTGACGACGTAGTCCAGGTATTCGGCCGTTCGCTGTCCAGGGCGAATTCCCGGAACGAACCCGCTTTGTCGCTTGAGATTGTCGGCAATGTCTTCGGTCTTGAAGGCGACATTCGCCGTGTAGAAATAGGCGAAGAAGACGATCATCGCGACAAAGAAGGTCAGGTAAAGCGGCTGCCCCGGTCCGAAATACGCCAGAACCGTATTCATGAACGGCGAAGTCTGGGTACCGGAAAAGGTACTTACCGTCGTCGGCAACAACAGGAGCGCCGAGGCGAAAATCGGCGGAATGACACCGGACGGATTGAGCTTGATCGGCAAGTGCGAACTCTGCCCGCCATACATCCGGTTGTTCGCCGCCTGGCGCTTTGGATACTGTATGTGCACCTTTCGCAGGGCACGCTCCATGAAGACCACGAAGGCGATGACGACACCGACCATGACCATGACGCCGATGATCACTGCAGGAGACAGCACGCCGGATCGGCCCTGGCTGAAGAACTGGGCCAGGGCTGCGGGCAGCTCGGCAATGATGCCGACAAAGATGATCAGCGAGATTCCGTTGCCGATTCCGCGGGCCGTGATCTGCTCGCCCAGCCACATCAGGAACATTGTGCCGCCAACCAGGGTGATGACGCACGGAAGCTGAAAACTCATGAACCCGGGATTGGTCACCAGTTCGCTGGCCTCGAGACCCTTGGACAGGCCGAATGCCTGGAACGTCGCGAGGAAAACCGTACCGTACCGGGTGTACTGGTTGATCTTCTTGCGGCCCTGTTCACCCTCTTTCTTCAATTGCTCGAGCTGGGGCACCATCGCCGCCAGCAGCTGCACGATGATCGACGACGAGATGTAGGGCATGATCCCCAGGGCGAATATGGCCATCCGGCCGATGGCGCCCCCTGAAAACATGTTGAGAATTCCGCCGATACCGCCCTGGGCCTGCTCGACGAACTGCTGCAGGGCGACCGAGTCGATCCCCGGAACCGGAATGAACGTCCCGATCCGGTAGACAATCAGAAGCGCCAACGCGAACAGAATCCGCTGCTGGAGTTCCTTCGCCTTGGCAAAGGTCCCCCAGGAAATATTGGCAGCCATCTGTTCGGCAGCAGATGCCATACCCTATCCTTTCGACATTCCCATTCGCGCAAACCGGCCGTTCGCCGGATCGATCTATTCGCTCGCCTGTACGTCCGGATCGGCAGTCTCTGCCGACACCAGCGTCAGCGATCCCTTGGCCGCCTCCACCATCTCGGTCGCCCGCCTGGAGGCGCCGCTGACCACGAGATCGACACTGCTCGTCAGTTCGCCCTTGCCCAAAACACGGACACCATCCCGAATCCGCCTGACCAGCCCGCTCTCGAGAAGCGTCTTTTCGGTGATCGGCTTTTTCGCATCGATCTTGCCGGCGTCGATGAAGCCCTGAAGGACACCCAGGTTCACCACCGCGTGCCGTTTCTTGCCGAAATTCCGGAATCCCCGTTTCGGCAGCCGCTGGTATAGCGGCATTTGCCCGCCTTCAAAACCCGCGAGCGATGTCCCCGAACGCGACTTCTGACCATTCATGCCGCGACCAGCCGTCTTGCCGGTTCCGGAACCCGGACCCCGACCGACCCGTTTCCGTGGCTTGGTTGCCCCCGGATTGTCACGGAGTTCATTGAGTTTCACGACCGACTCCCCTGTTCACTGGTCCTGGCCCTGGTACCAGTTCCGGTTCCGGCTCTGACACCTTTTATCGGCCCGCGATCCGGGCCGGCGACATCAACGAGGTTCCTTGCCCGGACCCTCACGAATTTCAACAATCTCCACCAGATGCGGAATACTCCTGATCATGCCGCGAACCGATGGCGTATCCTCGAGTTCACGCACGCGGTGCAACCGGTTCAATCCCAGGCCGATCAGCGTTTGCCGTTGCGTGGCAGGCCGCCGTATGGGAGATCCGATCTGCCGGATCACGATCGTTCCCGCCATCGTCCTTACGCCTCCACCGTCACTTTGGCCTGGGCCTGGATTTCAGCGGCTTTCTTGCCCCTGCGGGCCGCCACCATGCGCGGGCTGCACTGTCGCTGCAGGCCATCGAATGTCGCCCGGATCATGTTGTACGGATTCGGGGATCCGAGCGACTTGGCGACCACGTCCTGCACGCCAAGCATTTCGAACACCGCACGCATGGGGCCGCCGGCGATAATCCCGGTTCCCTGTGCAGCGGTCCTGATCACGACCTTCCCGGCACCGTGACGTCCCTCGATATCGTGGTGCACCGTACGTGCTTCGCGCAGGGGAACCCGGATCATCCGGTGCCTGGCCTGTTCGGTCGCCTTGCGGATGGCCTCGGACACCTCCCTGGCCTTCCCCTTGCCGAACCCGACCCGTCCTTTCTGGTCGCCAACCACGACCAGCGCGGCAAAACCGAATCGTTTGCCCCCCTTGACCGTCTTGGACACCCTGTTGATCGCGACCAGCCGGTCCGCGAACTCAGGCGCATCGTCCCGGTCGCGTGGCCGCTTGATATCCCGTGCCATCACCTGTCCCCCAGACCTAGAATTTCAGCCCGCCTTCGCGGGCCGCATCCGCGAGAGCCTTGATCTTGCCATGATAAAGAAACCCGCCGCGGTCGAAGTAACATTCTCCAACCCCGGCCGCTTTCGCCCGTTCCGCGATCACGGAACCGATCCTTGCCGCTGCATCGCGGTTGTTCTTGCCGACATGTCCGAGTTCCCGCTCAAGACTGGATGCCGCGGCGAGCGTAACTCCCCTCGCGTCATCAATGACCTGTACCGAAATGTTTTTCGATGACCGGTGTACGCACAACCGCAGCCGGCCATTGGCAGTCCTGCGCAGCTTGTTGCGAACGCGGGTGCGTCGCTTGATGAACTGTTCTCGCCTGGTTCTTGCCATTGTTCCGGCTCCCCGGTTGTCCAAATTGCGTCGCTGCCCGTTCAGGCCGCGATCACTTCTTCTTACCTTCCTTCCGGAAGATCCGTTCGCCGGAATAGCTGATCCCCTTGCCCTTGTAGGGTTCGGGTTTCCGCCACGCCCGGATGTCGGCCGCAACCTGTCCCACCAACTGTTGATCGATTCCCTCGATGACAACCGATGTCTGTCGGGGAACCGAAATCGTCACGCCTTGCGGCGCCTTGACGCGAATGTCGCTCGAATACCCGAGCGAGAGTACCAGTTCCTCGCCCTGCAGCCGCGCTCGAAAGCCAACCCCCGATATGTTGAGTTCCTTGCGGAAGCCCGAGGTCACGCCGGTCACCAGATTTGCGACCTGCGACCGGGTCATGCCCCATTGCTGCCGGGCGCGCTTCGACGACCCGCGTGGCGTGACCCTGACCACGTTGCCGTCCACCGCCATCGCGACATCGTCGGTCGCCGTAAACGACCGAACACCCCTGGGCCCCTGGACCTCGATGGTCCGCCCGGTGACCGCCGCCGTCACGCCGTCCGGAAGTTCAACCGCCTTCTTGCCGATTCGCGACATGCCGCCTCTCCTCAGAACACCGTACAGATGATTTCTCCGCCGACATTTGCCGACCGGGCCTTCATGTCCGACATCACGCCCTTCGATGTCGAGACGATGGCAATTCCAAGTCCCTGCCGCACCAACGGCAGGTCACCCGCTCCGGAATATACCCTGCGCCCAGGCCTGGACACCCGCCGCAACTCCCGTATTACCGGGGTGCCGTCGTGATATTTCAGCGCAATCTCAAGGTGATGACGACCGTCTTCACCAGTTACGAGTTCGTAATCACGGATGAATCCCTCGTCCTTGAGGACATCCAGGACCCAACCCCGGAGTTTAGACGCCGGGCTGTGGACCGAGGACCGTCCCCGCGACTGCGCGTTTCGAATTCGCGTGAGCATGTCACCAACAGGATCGTTCACCGGCATGCCTGATCACTCCCTACCAGCTCGACTTGACCATGCCCGGGATCTGCCCCTCGCCGGCAAGTTCCCGGAGCGCGATCCTGGAAATCTTCAACTTACGGTAATAGGACTTGGGCCGTCCAGTCACCTGACAACGGTTGTGGAGCCGCGACTTGGCGGAGTTGCGGGGAAGCTTGGCCAGCTTCAGCCGCGCCTTGAATCGCTCCTCCATCGGCAGGCTGCGGTCGTTGGCCACGTTTTTCAGCGCCTCGCGGCGCGCGCGATAGCGCTCGTGCAGCCTTTGCCGTTTCAGTTCCCGCTGTACCATTGCGGCCTTGGCCATCCAGTCTCTCCTTGGTTCTCGTTCAGCCTTTCGTCACGAGACGAACGGCATGTTGAAACGCCTGAGCAGGCTCAGGGCTTCGGCGTCGGTCCCGGCGGTCGTGCATACCGCGATATCCATGCCCCGAATATCCTCGACCTTGTCGTAGTCGACCTCAGGGAAGACGATATGCTCCTTCAGCCCCATGTTGAAATTTCCCCGGCCGTCAAAACTCGAGGACGAAAGTCCGCGGAAGTCGCGAACACGCGGCAGGGCGACCGTAACCAGTCGGTCAAGGAACTCGTACATCCTGTTCCCGCGAAGGGTAACCTTGACGCCGACAGTCATGCCTTCGCGAACCCTAAAGCTCGCAACCGATTTCCGGGCTCTCATGATTACGGGCTGCTGGCCGGCGATGACCGCCATTTCCTCGACGGCCGACTTGATCTTCCGCGACTCCTTGACAGCTTCCCCGACACCCATGTTGAGCACGACCTTCTCGAGCTTCGGAACCTGCATGTCGTTCCGATAGCCGAATTCCTCCTTGAGATCCCGGCAAACGGTCTCGCGATAATGTCTCTTCAGGCGAGGCTCGTAGTCAGCCATCGATCGCCTCCCCCGATTTCTTGGCAAACCGGACCTTCCTTCCGTCTTCAAAACGGAACCCGACCCGCGTTGCCTCGCCGGTTTTCGGATCAATGTAGGCCAGATTGCTCAACTGGATCGGCGCCGTTACTGCCACCCGCCCCCCGGGATTGCCCTGGTCAGGCTTTCTGTGCCGAACCCGGACATTGACACCTTCAACGATCGCCCGGCCGGTCTTGCGGTCGATCGAGCTGATCACCCCCTGCCGGCCCTTGTCGTTGCCCGACAGGACGATGACCCGGTCGCCTCTTTTCAGTTTCGCAGCCATGTCAGAGAACCTCCGGCGCAAGCGAAATGATTTTCATGAATCGCTTCGACCGCAATTCGCGGACCACGGGCCCGAAAATTCGCGTTCCAACCGGCTCATTGTCCTTTCCGAGGATAACCGCGGCATTCCGGTCGAACCGGATCGCACTGCCATCGTCGCGACGCACCTCCTTTGAAGTCCGAACAACGACGGCCCGGTGAATGTCCCCCTTGCGAACGCGGCCTCGCGGAATGGCTTCCTTGACCGAAACCACGATGATGTCACCGACAGAGGCGTATTTCCGCCTTGACCCGCCGAGCACCTTGATGCAGCGCACCCGGCGGGCACCGGAATTGTCAGCTACATCCAGATCTGTCTGCATCTGGATCATTCGGTTTCTCCCGACCTATGGGCTCGTGCCCCATGGTTTCGCCGAAACCGGAAGGTGCGACCCGGTCTAGGCCGGATCCGCCACGACCTCCCAGCATTTTGTCTTCGAAATCGGCGCGCATTCGCGGATCCGGACAACGTCGCCTACCCGGCATTGGCCTCCTGCATCATGGGCATGGTACTTCTTCGTCTTGCGAACCGTCTTTTTCAGTACCGGATGGGTAAATCTCCGTTCGACCGATACCGTCACCGTCAGGCGAGACCGATCGCTGACAACCCTGCCCTGAAGTACGCGCCTCGGCATTCGAATTCTCCTACTTCTCCGACCCGGACATTTCGTTCAGGACGGTCTTGACCCGCGCCACATCCCGGCGGACGGAGCGCATGCGCGCCGGACTTTCCAGCTGCCCGGTCGCCCGCTGAAACCGCAGGTTGAACGCTTCTTTCTTCAACTGGACCAACTGTTCACGAAGCTGGTCCGGTTTCATCGTTCTGAGTTCGGACGCATCCATCACCGTCTTTCCTGCCCTGTGTGCCGTCGCCGCTACCAGTCTTCGCGCTGCACCACGCGCGACTTGACCGGAAGTTTCATGGCAGCGAGCCGAAGCGCCTCCCTTGCCACCGGCTCGGACACGCCGTCAATCTCAAACATGATACGACCCGGTTTGACCCGGGCCGCCCAGTACTCCACCGCACCCTTGCCTTTTCCCATCCTGACTTCGGTCGGTTTTTTCGACACCGGAACGTCAGGAAAGATCCGAACCCAGACACGACCCTGGCGTTTCATCTGCCGCGTCATCGCGCGCCGGGCTGCCTCGATCTGGCGCGCGGTGATCCGCTCCGGCTGTACGGCCTTCAGTCCCCATGAACCGAAGTTGAGCGCGGTCCCTCCCTTGGCATTGCCGTGGATTCGGCCCTTGTGCTGTTTTCTGAATTTCGTGCGCTTCGGTGCCAGCATCGTAACTCTCCCGGGCCGCGATCAACCGCGATGCGGAGGCCGCATCGGCCCCCTGTCCTGAAACTCCTGGATTCGCCGGTCATGCGCCTGCGGATCATGTTCCATGATTTCGCCCTTGAAAATCCAGACCTTGACGCCGATGACACCGTAGGCCGTCATCGCTTCCGCCCGGGCATAGTCGATATCCGCGCGCAGCGTGTGCAGCGGAACGCGGCCCTCCCGATACCATTCCGTTCGGGCGATCTCAACGCCGCCGAGGCGGCCGGCACAATTGATCCTGATTCCCAGTGCCCCGATCCTCATCGATGACTGGACTGCCCGCTTCATCGCCCTGCGGAAGGAAACGCGCCTCTCGAGCTGCTGTGCCACCGATTCGGCGACGAGTTGCGCATCCATTTCCGGCTTCCGGACCTCGACGATATTCACGTGCAGTTCGGAGTTGGTGAGTTCGGTCAGCTTCCGGCGCAGTTTCTCGATGTCGCTGCCCTTCTTGCCGATGATCATGCCCGGTCGCGCCGTGTGAATCGTCACCCTGCACTTCTTGTGGGGCCGCTCGATGATCACGCTGGAAATCCCTGCAGGTGCGCACTGCTTCTTGACGTACGCACGAATCCGCAGGTCTTCGAGAAGCAGGTCACCATACTCGCGGCTGCTCGCGTACCAGCGGCTGTCCCACGTCCGGTTGACCTGCAAACGGAGGCCGACGGCATTGATCTTCTGTCCCATCAGGCCATTTCCCTCTCGTCTTCATCTTCCTCCGGCGGATCGAAATCGGCTTCGCGCACCTTGATCGTCAGCTGCGAAAACGGTTTCCTGATCGGACCGTAGCGGCCCCGCGCCCTGGGGCGGCCCCGCCTCATCGTCAGGTTCTTGCCGACCCAGGCCTCGGACACGACCAGTTGGTCGACATCGAGGGCGTGGTTGTTCTCCGCATTCGCCACGGCCGACATCAGCGTCTTCCACACTTCGTTCGCGATCCGCTTCTTCGAAAAAAGAAGCTCGTTGACAGCGTCATTCACGGGCCTGTTTCGAATCTGGCGCGCCAACAGGTTGAGCTTTTGCGGGCTCGTCCTGAGCATGCGGGTTACCGCGACAGCCTCGTTGTCCGAGACGTACCGGAATGTCTTGCCTTTGCCCATCGCCTACCGCCGCCTCGCCTTCTTGTCGGCCGCATGGCCGTAATAGGTCCGAGTCGGGGAAAATTCCCCGAATTTCTGGCCGATCATGTCCTCCGTGACCAGCACCGGAATGTGTTTCCGCCCGTTGTAGACGCCGAATGTCAATCCGACGAACTGGGGCAGGATCGTTGAACGCCGTGACCAGATCTTGATGACTTCCTTTCGCCCTGATTCCCGCGAACGTTCCGCCTTGCGCAAGACGTGCGAATCGACGAACGGGCCTTTCCAGACTGAACGTGGCATGACTAGCGTCCCTTCTTCCGCGCATGGCGCGAGCGGATGATGTACCTGTCGGTCTTCCTGTTCGACCTGGTGCGTGCCCCCTTGGTCGGCTTGCCCCAGGGTGTCACCGGATGCCGGCCGCCCGACGACCTCCCTTCGCCGCCGCCATGCGGGTGATCGACCGGGTTCATTACAACGCCGCGGACGGAAGGTCGAATCCCGCGGTGACGGTTCCGCCCCGCCTTGCCGAGATTCTGGTTACCGTTGTCCGGATTCGATACCGCGCCAACCGTGGCCATGCACTCCTGCCGTACCAGCCGCAATTCCCCGGATGACAGGCGGATCTGCGCGTAGCCGCCGTCCCGGCCGATGTATTGCCCGTAGGTGCCGGCCGCTCGGGCGAGTTGACCGCCCTTGCCCGCCTTGAGTTCGATGTTGTGAACGATCGTTCCGATTGGCAGACCGGTGAACGGCATCGCGTTGCCCGGCCTGATGTCCGCCTTTGCAGAGGACACGACCGTGTCTCCGACAGCAAGGCGCTGGGGCGCCAGAATATACGACAACTCCCCGTCCTCGTATCGAATGAGGGCAATGAACGCAGTCCGGTTCGGATCATACTCGATGCGCACGACCTCGGCCGGGACATCCATCCTGGAACGTTTGAAATCCACGATCCTGTAGCGGCGCTTTGCCCCGCCGCCCCTGCGGCGCATGGTTATGCGGCCGGCGTTGTTACGCCCGCCTCGGGATGCAAGACCCGTGGTCAGGGTCTTGACAGGCCTGCCTTTCCACAGCGCGGATCGATCGACCAGAATGAGTCCGCGCCGGCCCGGCGTCGTCGGATTGTATGTTTTCAGTGCCATATCAGCAGTCTTCCTGCAGTCCCTTTCGTCCGACAGGGCCGAGCCCGGGAACGGGCCCGGACTGTCAGAGGCCCGTGTTCACATCGATCTCGTCACCCGCCCGGAGCGTCACGTAGGCTTTCTTCACGTCGCGTCTCCGGCCCGCGCGCCCGCGATGCCGCGTCGTCTTGCCCCTCGTGATGACGGTATTCACTGCCGTGACCTTGACCTTGAACACCGATTCGATCGCCTGCCGGATCAACGCCTTGTCGGCGCTCATCTCCACCTCGAACACATACGCGTTGTCCCCGATGACGCGGTTCGACTTTTCAGTGATGACCGGCCTGCGAATGACGTCGAAATATCGGGTCGTGTCTGTCATGCGAGCCTCTCCACCAGGGCGTCGAGACCGGCGCGCGTGATCACGAGAGTCTTGCTGCGCAGGATGTCGTAGACGTTCGCGCCGATACCGGGCAGGACATCGATCCCGGCGAGATTGCGGGCGGCAAGAGCAAAGTTCGGATCGACGCTTGCGCCGTCAACGACGAGCGCACGCTGCCAGCCCAACCGGTCGACCGCCCGCGCCAGGTCACGCGTTTTCGGCGAATCCAGCCGCGCATGATCCAGAATGACCGTCTCCCCGGCAAGGAACTTGGCGGACAACGCGTGACGGAGGCCCAGCTTGCGGAACTTCCGGTTCAGCTTGTGGGCGTGACTTCGCGGGGTCGGTCCCTTGTAGACGCCGCCCTTGCGGAAGATCGGGGCATTTCGGTCACCGTGCCGGGCCCTCCCGGTTCCCTTCTGCCGGTAGATCTTCTGCCTCGAGTAATTCGTCATCGATCGGGTCCTGGTACTGTGCGAACCCTGCTGCCGCCCGGCCAGCTGGTAGCGGACCACCCGATGCAGGATATCGGCACGGGGCTCGAGCCCGAAAATCGACTCGGGAAGATCAACCGAGCCGTCGCCCTCGGCCGCCAATGTAATCACATCGACTTTCACCGTTCCTCTCCTCCGTCCGCATCAGAGGCACCGTCGCCAACCGCGGCCTCCAGTTCAGCTTCGCGTTCGGCTTCAGGCTCCGGCTGCCGCCGCACTGCAGCCGGCAAGGGCAATCCCTCGGGCAACCGTGCCTTTGCGGCATCCTGCACGGTCACCCATCCGCCTCGTGCGCCCGGGACGGCCCCCTTGACCATGATCAGTCCCCGTTCGGAATCCGTGCGGACGACCTCGAGGTTCTGGGTCGTCACCCGCACGGCCCCCATGTGGCCAGCCATCTTCTTTCCCTTGAAGACCTTGCCCGGCTCCTGGCACTGCCCGGTCGAGCCAAGCGAGCGATGCGACACGGAAACGCCGTGCGACGCCCGAAGGCCACCGAAATTGTGGCGCTTCATCGCTCCGGCAAAACCCTTTCCGATCGACGTCCCGGCGACATCTACCTTCTGGCCTTCCAGAAAATGGTCGGCAGTGATTTCCTCGCCGACCTCGATCAGGTTTTCTTCCGACACGCGAAACTCGGCGAGCTTGCGCCTGGGCGCGGCATTGGCGACGGCAAAATGCCCGCGCATGGCCTTCGACACCCGGCGCGGCCGGGCAATCCCGGCTCCGAGCTGAACCGCCGTGTAGCCGTCCTTCTCATTCGTACGCTGGGCCACGACCTGGAGGTTGTCCAGCTGCAGGACCGTCACGGGTATCTGCTTCCCATCCCCCATGAACAGCCTGGTCATACCCAGCTTGCGTGCAATGATCCCGGAACGCATTTCCCCGTCCCCCTAGAGCTTGATCTCGACATCGACCCCGGCCGCCAGGTCGAGCTTCATCAGCGCGTCCACCGTCTGAGGCGTCGGATCGACAATGTCGAGCAGACGCTTGTGGGTTCTGATCTCGAACTGTTCGCGGGATTTCTTGTCGACGTGCGGCCCCCGCAAAACAGTGAATTTCTCGATCTTGTTCGGCAGCGGGATCGGCCCCCGCACCCGGGCGCCGGTCCGCTTGGCCGTATTGACGATTTCCCGGGTCGACACGTCGAGAACCCGATAATCGAAAGCCCTCAACCTGATACGGATGTTCTGGCTCTGCATTGACCTGCCTCGTCCTGTCCCTGGTTCCCCGGAAGTCCCGTCTGCGGGGATTCCGTCCTTACTCGATGATCCTCGAGACCACTCCGGCGCCGACGGTCTTGCCGCCCTCCCGG
>JAPOVX010000390.1 GCA_026707935.1 Paracoccaceae bacterium | reverse complement strand
GGGCGCAAGCCGGAGAACGTGGAGAGATGCGCGCAGGAGACTGGGGTCCCGTTCTCCGACTTCGCCTCGCTCTGCGCGGCGGCGCCGGTGCTGGAGCTGATCCGCGCCGAGGTCGAGGCGGTGAACGCGAATATGGCGCCGGTGGAGCAGATCAAGGATTTCCGTCTCATCGACATACTCCTGACGGCGGAGGACGATGAGATGACGCCGACCATGAAACTCCGGCGCGGCCTGGTAGAGCAGAAGCACAGCGCTTTGATCGAGCAAATGTATTGAGCAGAAGAGGAGATCCGAAATGAGAATTTGGAGAATGATTGTCGTTGCTGCGTTCGCGGCGACTCCCGCCCTGGCGGGTCAGGGCGTCGACGACGGGGAAGTCATCGTCGGTTCGGTCAGTGACCTGTCCGGACCCTTCGCCGCCTTCGGGGCGCCGTCCATCAAGGCGGCGCAGATGCATTTCAACGAGGTGAACGCGTCCGGCGGCATTCATGGCCGCAAGATCCGCTTCGTCGTGGAAGACAGCAGCTACCAGATGCCGAAAGCGCTGCAGGGCTACAACAAGCTCGTCAACCGGGACAAGGTGTTCGCGATGCTGCTGTCACTGGGCACGCCGATGAACATCGCCGGGTTCAAGTTGACGACCCCGAAGGACATTCCGAACGTCTTTCCCATGACGCTGGCCCGGCAGATGCTGAGCGAACCCATCAGGCTGCGTTTCGCCGGTGCCGCCTTCTATTACGACGAACTCCGGCAAGCGGCGCGCTACATGGCCAGGAACCACGGCGTGTCGAAACTCTGCGCCATGTACATCCCGACCGATTTCGGCAAGGAGATAAAGGCCGCCCTCGTCGACGAGGGCGGCGCGAACGCCGCCTTGACCTACGTTGCGGATACCGCGCACAAGCCGGACGAGGCGGATTTCATCGGCTCCCTGCAAAAGCTGAATGCGGCGGGGTGCGGGATGATCGGCCTGGCGCTCACGATTCGCCAGACCATCACCGTCATGGGCACGGCCAAGAAGCTCGGCCTGAACCACATCAAATTCGTCGGATCGTCGGGCGCGTTTCACACCGTGGTCGCCGAGGTGCCGGGAGGCATCACGGAGGGGATGTACGCCGCCGCGGCCTGGTCGGATCTCGCGGCGCGGGCCGACCGCAAGGAGCCGGCAGCCTTCATCGCGGCCTACGAGAAGGCGTATGGGGAGTTCCCCGGCACCGGGGCGCTGCTGGGTTATGCCGGCGCGGTAACCTTTACAATGGCACTGGAGAAGGCGGGCCGCGATCTTACCGTCGACAGCTTCCTGAAGGCGATGGAAAGCCTCGACTACTACGATCCGTATCTGGACACCCGGGTCTCATACTCGGCGGACGATCATCAGGGGGCCGAAACGATCATCCTCTCCGTGGTCGAGGACGGAGCATGGAAGGAGCTGGCGCGTTTCGAGTGACGCCCCGGAGCCAGGGCGTGTCCGTTACATGGAATCACCGGGCAGCCTCAGCGCCGCTCGGGAGGGATAAATATTGGAGCACCTTTCGCACAACATTCTGGAAGTCCCGGTCATTCGTTTTTCTGGCTGACCGTCCGTGTCGCACTGCCAGGAGGCGATCGACCGAAACGGCCGTGAGATGGTTGCAAACGACCCATTGTCGTCTGCCTTCTGCCGCGAATGGCGAGAATTCCGCAACCCGGCGCCCGGTCTCGTTTGAGGACTTGGTCGGAATGGGAATGGCCTGCAACACCGAGGTCGTTGCGTTTCGAGACGATCACGACTGGCCGTCTCTTGCCGAACTCCGGTATTCTTCGATCTTCCGGAATTCGAACGAATGGGTCTGTCTTTTTCCTGGTTGAAACATCATTTCCGTTTGTTCCCCGAGGGTTGAGCAAAGGTCTCCGCCGGGCAAGGCACTCCACCGAAGCCGGACAGTTCCCTTTCGAAATGCACAGCGTGTGTCGAGCCTCCACCCACCACAATGCCGACACCGTCCAGGAGCAATTCAGCGCCTTGCGCCACCAGCGCATCTTTCGGTGCGTCACGATCACATAAGGCCAATACATGCCTGCCGCGGTCTTGTGGGTCGTGACGGATCGGACGAAAGCAAAATGCCCGGGAGATATGCCCCGATTTGCCTGTCCCATTGCGAAAGAACGATGCAATCAGGACCGGGCGGTCTCCGTCACGTGAACGCGTTCCCGGCCCGGGATTTGCGAATGCCCTGTGGTATCGGGGTCAGCCCGGCGAAATGCCGCGCAATCTTTCAGAACGTCGCCGCAAGAGCTCGATCGTCGTCAGAAGCAGGATCGAGATCGAGACGAGGACCGTCGCAACGGCCAGGATGGTCGGGCTGATCTGTTCACGAAGCCCGTTGAACATCTCCCACGGCAGGGTCTTCAATCCGGCCGAGCCGACAAACAGGACAACGACCACCTCGTCAAACGACGTGATGAAGGCAAACAGCGCACCCGAAATCACGCCGGGCAGAATGAGCGGCATCTGGACCTTGAAGAACGTCCGGACCGGTCCCGCCCCGAGACTGGCCGCGGCGTAGACCAGGCTTCTGTCGAAGCCGACCAGCGTTGCCGTCACGGTGATGATGACGAAAGGAATCCCGAGAGCGGCGTGGGCCAGGACGACGCCAACATAGGTTCCCTGCAAGCCGACGCGCGAATAGAAGAAATACATCCCCGCAGCCGATATGATCAGCGGCACGATCATTGGTGATATCAGAACGGCCATGATCGCCCGCCTGAACGGGACGTGGCTCTGGCTCAGGCCGATCGCGGCCAATGTTCCAAAGGACACCGCCACCAGCGTCGCGACCGGGGCGATCCGGAAGGAATTGTACAATGCGACCTGCCAGTCGGGATTGGTGAAGAAGTCGTCATAGTGCCGCAGAGAGAAACCGTCAGGATCAAGGGACAGCATCTCGGGGGAGAAGGTGAAATATTCCCCCGCATTGAAACTGAGAGGCAGGATGACAAGGATCGGGAAGATCAGGAACACGAACACCAGAACGCAAATTACCCGGAAGGCAATGTTCCAGGCCTTCTCGAGAGGCGATGCGTATGGTGGAAGGCGCGCCATGACTAGCCCAGCTTGACGTTGTCGATGCCGACGACCCGGTCATAGGTCCAGTAGAGAATCAGGACGGCGGCCAGGAGAATCGTTCCGAGTGCGGCACCGAGTCCCCAGTTGAGCGACGACGAGATGTGATAGGCAATACGGTTCGAAATGAACGTGCCCTTGGTTCCGCCGACGAGTTCCGGCGTGATGTAGTACCCGATCGCGAGAATGAAGACGAGGATCGAGCCGGCGCCGATTCCGGGCATGCTCAGCGGAAAATAGATGCGCCTGAACGCCGTCCACGGCGTAGCTCCGAGCGATCGTCCCGCGCGCACGTATGATGGAGGAATCGTCTTCATGACCGCGAACATCGGCAGGATCATGAATGGCAGCAGGATGTGCGTCATTGCCACGATCGTTCCGAACTGGTTGTTGATCATGACCAGGCGGCTCCCGTCCCCGATAATCCTGATTGCGACGAGAATGTCGTTGATGACCCCCTGTTGCTGAAGCAGGACCTTCCAGGCGGATGTTCGGACCAGGAGCGAAGTCCAGAACGGCAGCAGGACCAGTATCAACAGGAGATTGGCTTTGGAGGTCGGCAAGTTGGCGAGAAGGTAGGCGACGGGATATCCGAGAAGAATGCACGCGATCGTAATCGTCAGCGACATGAACAGTGTTCGCCAGAAAATGACGATGTAGATGCGTTCGTTCTCCGGACGCAGTTCGATTCCGTCCAGCCCTTTTTTCAGGTCGACGGAGTTGAGGAAGTAGCCGTCCGTGAACTGTGGGGAAAACACCTGCAGCGTCTTCCAGAGGTCCGGGTCAGCCCAGCGTTCGTCGGACTCGATGAAGGCGTCTTTCCAGTCCGGCTCCTCGATGTCCGCGAGACCAGGCACGGCGTTGTCGAACAATGCCTTGTATTCACGGGAGATTCCCTGCAGGCCGGAGACCGGGCCTCTTGACACGAGTTCATTCGCCAGCGTGACGTAGATGTAATCCGCCGGAGCACGCCTTTTCTCGGCGTTCCGTACGGCCCAGATACTGAAGGCATTGGCAGAGTCCGGAAGCCGTTCCACGACCGCTTCATCGGAAAACAGGCCCGTGAGTACTTCCGTCGATTCCCACGCCGGGTCTGCATCGATGAAGTGTTCCCGGTAGGAACCGGTTTCAAAGGAGGTGATTGACCGCCCGGCCCGGCGGAACTGGGAAGCGATGCCCGGCGATTCGTAGTTCAGCCGGGAACCGACCCGGGTGTGTATCTTCTGTTCGACCGCGAGCGAGAGGTCGAAATAAAGTGCCTTGTAGATTTCCGGTCCGGGCAGGTCTTCCCGATCACCGTCCCATTGGCGGAGTGCGGCGACCGTGTTCGGCAAGGAATTCGAGACGATCCCATTCTCGACGGACCGAAACAGCATGTCGAGGATTGGCGCGACAAATGTCACGAGGACGAACAGGAGCAGGGGCGCGATGAGAAGCAGGGCCCGAGCCTTCTGCCATCTTAGGGATCGTCGAAGACGACGCCTGAGCTCGACACCGCCTTCGATGAAGTCGCTGTCAGAAGACGCGACGTGCGCCATCCTGTTCTCTTCCGTTCAGGCTGTGCGGGGGGCCGGGTAAGGCGGAAAGGGCAGCCTGAGCTGCCCTTTCAACAGAAGTGTTCCAGATCACTTTGCGAGCCACGCCTGGAATTTGGCGTCAATGTCATCTCGATAGTCTGACCACCATCGATAGTCATAGATCAGCGTGTTCGCTGCATTCGCCGGATCGGTCGGCATGTGAGGCGCCATGTCGATGCCAAGTTCGTGGTGCTTGCCCACGAGCGGAGCGGACGACTTACGCGCGGGGCCGTAGGAGATGTACTTCGCCTGGTCGGCAAGCCGCTGGGTGTCCGTGGCGAAACGCAGGAGTTCAAGCGTCTTCGCGAGGCGATCCTCGGGAAGTCCGACGGGAACGATCCAGCCGTCGAGGTCAAAGGCCTGGGCATCCCAGAGAATCTTGACCGGCACCTTTTTCTCTTCGATCAGGGAAAAGAGACGACCATTGTAGGTCGAGCCGATAGCAATTTCCCCGTCTGCAAGAAGCTGTGGCGTGTCGGCGCCCGCGGACCACCAGATGACCTCGTCCTTGATGGTGTCGAGTTTTGCCAGGGCGCGTTCGACTCCTTCCGGTGAAGACAGGACGTCATAGACTTCGCTCAGGGGGACGCCGTCGCAGTAGAGCGCCCATTCCAGGTTGTTGATCGGGCGCTTTTCGAGCGACCGTTTGCCGGGGAAACCCTCCAGGTCGAATATGGCGCAGACAGAAGTCGGTTCTTTCCCGCCCCAGCCCGCATTGTCGGTCCGGTAACCGAAGGTGGTGGAATAGACGATCTGGGGGACGAAGCAGTCCGACACGATGAGGTCACCGAAGTCCTCGGTGGCTGACGTTCCGTCCGGTGCCGGTTCCAGCATCGAATCAAAATCGATTTCCATGGCCAGCCCTTCGTCGCAAAGACGAATTGCGTCGGAAGCAACGGCATCGACGAGGTCCCAGGTCACGTTGCCGGCTTCATTCATCGCCCGCAGCTTGGCGACGGCTTCATAGGCGCTCTCGTCATGAATGATCGTGACGTCAGGGTTCATCTCCATGAACGGGTTGTGATAGGCGTTGATCTGCGATTTCGAGTACGCGCCACCCCACGACACCACGGTCAATTCGATGGCGCTCGCGACGCTGAACGACAACGCAAAAGCTGCCGACAAGGCAGCAACGAATTTCTTGTGTCTCATTAGTTCCCTCCTTGGATACACTGGATTCCGCCCGACCGATTTCCTGGCGCGGATTCACATGAACAGTTCTGATTTACAGTCTGCGACCGGCGAACGCAATCAACAGCATTCTGTTCCGGATCAGGTCACTTTTCGGCCTGTCACTTGATGAATTCCGCGGACGGACCACTCCATTCGGCATGATTGCAATTACCCCCCGTTCCCGCGCACCCGAATGCCCATTTCCCGTGCCATGAGCCGCATAGCGTGGCCGTTGATTGACGGTTTCGGAAGGGGGACACAGCCGCGTGCGTGTACGGATATTGCGTTATCGAAAAAATTAGGCATGTCTTGGAAATCGGCACCGGTCTCCGTAAAAGCCGGTCGGTACGGACAGGCCGTTCCGCAGATTCCCGGACACTGGAGCAACATCCGGGTCTGTCCGAATTGACTGTCGGGTGATTGCGGTTGACGCTCTGCCCGGGGAATCGTCTGCGGAGTAGCGATTGATGGACAAGAGCAACGGTCCGAGGGTTGGAGTCATCGGGTGCGGCAACTGGGGGCGCCACCTGGTCCGGAACTTCCATGAGATGGGTCTTCTGGCCGGCGTAAGCGACATCAGGAACGAAGCCGCACATTCGATGCACGGGACGTACGGTGTTGCGCCGCTGACTGCGGATCGGATGTTCGCATCAAGTGAGATTGATGCCGTTGTCATTGCGACCCCGGCGGAGGAACATTTTCACCTGGGAATTCGGGCGATCGAATCCGGCAAGCACGTGTTTGTCGAGAAACCGATTTCCGTGACCGACACGGAAGCAGATGCGCTCGTGACGGCATCCCGGAAGGCAGACCGCATTCTCATGGTCGGCCACGTGCTTCGATATCATCCGTGTTTTCTTGAACTCCACCGTATTGTTCGCTCCGGTGGAATTGGTCGCGTGAATTACATGCGCACGACCAGGGCAGCGAACCACGGGTCCAGGAGAAACGAGAACGCTCTCTGGGGGTTCGCGCCCCACGACGTTTCGATGATGCTTGCATTGGCCGGCGAAATGCCCGCTGGCATTCTAGCGCATGGCGATCATGCAGCAGGACGACGTGGGGCAGATGTCGCCCTTGCGATGCTGGATTTCCCATCAGGGCTCAAAGGGCATCTGTTTGTTTCCTGGTTCAATCACGTCAAGGAGCAGAAGCTCGTCGTTTCCGGAGACTCGGGCGTTATCGTGTTCGATGACTGCGAGCCATGGGAGAGAAAACTGGTGGTCTACCGCTACGAAAGCGACGGTGGAAACCCGCCCGGACACGGCGACAACGTCGTCGTCAACCGGGCCGAACCCTTGCGTGCCGAATGCGATCACTTCGTCGGGTGCATCCGGAACGGAAGCAACCCGGTGACGGGCGGGGCCGAAGGAGCGGCAGTCGTTCGCGTGCTGACGTCCATGATCCGGTCCATGCAGGTGAACGGACCGGTCAGTGCCGGGCCATGATCAAGATCAGGGCGGAATGAAGAAGCCCGGGTTCGGCCCGAGACCGAAGCACTGCCTGGATTGGTCGCAGGCGTGTTTCTGATCGTACGCGGCAAAAAATACACATTGGCGACGCAAACTGCATGATTCGTGCCCGTTGTCGCAGTGAATCGAGGCCGCCCGGTGAACGGAAAAACCGGGACCGTGGCGTGTGTAAAATCAGCCCCTGGTGCATTTGCACTTCGGCAGGAACACACTCATCCGTGGCGCAGGTTTTTCGGGAATCCTTCCTGCGACCCGGCTATGCCTTGTTGTAACATTCGGTGATGACAACGACTTTGACAACCGGGATGTGATCCGTAAGCAGGATGTGCTGTTCCGGTTGCTTCGGTCTCTTGGAGCGACCACATCCAATTGGTCGGCGTTCGAATGTCATCAGCACTCAATATACATGCGCATGAGTCGTCCCCGATGCAGTTCAGCGTCATCCAGGATAGCGGGGGGATGGGTCAGCTGAACCCGGTCCAACGCCCATCCACGGTGCCGTTGATGCCGTTTCTTGATCTCGGTGCTCAAAGAAAACGCCTGGGCAACAGGATTGACGAGGCGATTGCGCGCGTGCTGGATCACGGTCAATTCGTCATGGGACCCGAGGTGAGTAGACTCGAGAAGCGCCTTTCGGAACATTGCGGTTCCCGAAACGTCGTGGGCTGCTCGAGCGGTACGGATGCGCTCCTGCTCGCGCTCATGGCCCTGAAGGTCGAACCGGGTGATGCGGTCCTGATTCCGAGCTTCACCTTCGTCGCGACGGCGGAGGTCGTGGCCTTGCTCGGCGCCAAACCGGTGTTCATCGATGTTGAACAACATTCGTTTTGCCTCGACGAGGATTCGATCATGGCCGGGGTTGCAACTGCGCGAAACCTCTCGCTCCGGCCCGTCGGTATCATCGCGGTCGACCTCTTCGGACAGCCTGCCGACTACGCGTCGATCGAGCAGCTCGCAGCCGATCTGGATCTTTGGCTGATATGCGATTCCGCCCAAAGCTACGGGTCGACGTACCAGGGCCGAAAAACCGGCACATTCGGGAATGTGACGACGACCAGCTTTTACCCGTCTAAGCCCCTCGGGTGCTACGGAGATGGCGGTGCCCTGTTCACGAACGATGACGAACTGGCTGAAACCATCCGTTCGGTCCTGGCCCATGGAACAGGCAAGGACAAGTATGACAATGTGCGGATCGGCATCAACGGCCGACTCGACACCATGCAGGCCGCGATACTCCTGGAAAAACTCGAGGTCTTCGACGAAGAGATCGAAATGCGCAATGCGATTGCCGAGAGGTATTCCGAAGCCTTCGAGTCGATTGCCTCCGTCAATGCCCCGCGCACGCGCGCGAACGCGACATCGACCTGGGCCCAGTATACCTTGCGGCTTGACGGCGTGGACCGCGATGCCTTCTGCCGTCGTCTTCGGGACCAGGGCATCCCGACCGCGATCTACTATCCCCGCCCGCTTCACCGGCAAACAGCCTATCTCGACTTTCCGGCTGCAGGAAATGGCCTGCCGGTTTCGGAGACGTTGTGCCAGTCGGTCGTCAGTCTGCCGCTGCATGCATATCTTGAACGAGATGCCCAGGACCGGATCATGGCCGCGGTTCGCCAAGCGGCATCCTGAGGGTTCGGCCACCGCCGCATCTGCTCGGGATCGGGATTCCGGCGGCCAGCCGGTCCGGACCCGCCAAGGCGTCGGTTTGATCCACGCCTGCATCGTGCCATGTTCCGCGCGACCCGATGCAGGACCGGCACTGCACCACACAACCCTGACCGAATTCTTGCCGTGTCATGCCTTGCCTTGTGCGGTCATGGAGGGCACCTTTGCGACGACTTGCCTGAGCAGGCGTTGCCCTGGAGATGCATATGACAAGATCAACTGATCCGCTTTCCCGCGTTTGGCGATCGGTGAAGCTCTGCATCGGGTATCATCGGGACCGGGATGGGAAGCGGAGAAGCAAACCGTGGATTTTTCAGCCCAAGGATGCCCAGGTCGCGATTCACCCTGATCCGTCCAATCGCGAGGCCGTGGTCGTCGTCGAGGGTGCAGACCGGCAAAGGTCGAACGATGTCTCCATCCGGCTGCGGCCAGACAGAATCCTGCTTCGCCGCAAGGCCGGGGCCGGCTGGGAGGGAATCGTGGTCGAGGAACAGAACGTCGTCGTGCTGGTGAACGGCATCTGGATCTGGATCAACTCCGATGGCTCGATTTCACACGAAAAGGATGGTGACAAGACGCATATCGATGCCGACGGCACCGTCGTAAAGACGACCGATGCTGCAGAGTCGCTCATGTCCGCCGACGGTATCGAACTGTCCCGGCGAACGGCTTCGGCGATCGCCGCAATCCGGGAAGACAGCGTGGTCGCACGGTTCGCGGTTGCGCCGAATGGCGAGGAAGACGAAGAGCGGGTCGAACAGCAGCAGGATTCCTGACGTAACCAAAAACCAGCCCGGACCTGTCCCGGATCAATCGGTATGTGTCGATGAGAACTGACTTAACGGGCTGTCCACAGAGCCTCGAGAAAGATCGCCTCGATTTCGTCGACGGTTGACTCGCGGGGATTGGTCCCGGTCGCGGGGTCGTTGCTCGCCTTGCGGGCGATCTCGCGGCTCCGGTCACCCGGCACGCCGATTGCGCCAAGTCCGGCCGGAATGTCGAGCCTGTCGAGAACGGCGCAGACCCCGGTCTCGAGGTCGGCAGCGCTGTTGCCAGCCATTCCCAGCGCCGCGATCATGGCGGGGCACTTGTCTTCGATGGCGTTCCGGTTGAACCGGAGAACCGGCGGAAGGAGGATTGCGTTGGTGAGACCGTGATGCGTTCCGTGAACGGCGCCGATCATGTGGGAAATCGAATGGACGAGGCCGAGGCCCTTCAGAAAGGACACACCGGCCAGGCATGAGCCGACGAGCATGGCGGCACGGGCTTCGAGGTTCCCGGGGTCGGTGACGGCACGCGGGAGCGCAGCGCCAATGAGTCGAAGGGCTTCGAGCGCGGCGCCGTCGCACAATGGATCAAATGACGGCACGACATACGCCTCGACTGCATGCGTCAGGGCATCGCATCCGGTCCATGCCGTCAGGTTTTGCGGCAGTTCCAGTGTAAGTTCCGGGTCAAGCACGGCAGCGACAGGTTTTTGATCGGGATGCCAGACGCAGCCCTTTATCCCGCGTCGCGTATCGGTGATCATTGCCGTGCTTTCGGTTTCGGCTCCGGTTCCGGCAGTTGTCGGGATGCAGATGAGTGGCGGGAACCCCTTGCACGCTTTCGGGCGATTTCCGAATTCGAAGTCCCAGACGGACATGTCCCTGCCGGCCAGGAGGCTTGTCGCCTTGCCGGCATCCATTCCCGATCCGCCTCCGACGGCAATGACTGCGTCGTGACCACCTTCTTCGACGGCAGGCCCGGCCCGGACGACCTCCTCGTCAACCGGGTCCGGGCTGAAATCCGAATAGACGGCGTGCCCGATCCCGGATTTCGCAAGCGCCCGCTCGATGGTGTCGACAAAAGGAAGGCCGGAGGATCCACTGTCCGTGACGATCAGGGGATTCCGGATGCCATGTCGTGCGCACAGTGACGGCAAGTCCCGGATTCGACCGGGGCCGTAATGGATGGGAACGGGGAATCCCCAATCGGCATTGTCCAGAATTCTCATGCCAGGTCCGAATGCCGTGACTTCGGGATGGGCGGTTTCGTGTCAGTACACACACGCATGACGATAGGCCTGACGCCCCGAAACGACAATGCCGGAATCTCCCGGCTGCCGACGTCCGGGCTTGAGGCATATCCGTTCCGAGAACGCGATTTGCTTCGAATCCGCTGAATTCCGTCCTCGGCATCATGGACTTCCCTGGGCCGGGTGGCATAGTTGGTCCATGGAAAGCAGGTATGACGTCATCATTGCCGGCGGCGGAATTTGCGGATCCGCCCTGGGACTGGCACTGGCCCGAACAGGTCAACGCGTTGCGTTGATCGAAGGCCGATCGCTCGAAGAGTTGGGTCACACGGGTTTCGATGGCCGATCCTATACGCTCGCGTTGTCCTCGAAATCCCTGTTGCGATCACTGGGAATCTGGCCGGACATCGAGTGTCGCGTTCAACCCATTACGGACATGGTGATCAGCGAGGGTCACCCCGGTCAGGGCGCGTCACCGTTCACCCTGCGTTTCGATCGGTCCGAATGCGAAGAAGGTCAACTCGGCTACGTGGTCGAGGACAGGTATGTTCGCCAGGCGGTCCTGGGACGGCTGAAGGACGGTAGCGGGGTCGACCTGGTGACAGGCGCGCGTGTTGCCGGCCATGACGTTGCTCCGGGTCTTGCGACTGTCCAGCTGTCAACGGGCGAATCTATTGAATGCCGCTTGCTCGTCGGCTGTGACGGAACGAACAGCCGGATTGCCAGGCAGGCAGGGATTCAGCGTTTGGGGTGGAAATACCCCCAATCCAACCTGACGTGCTCGATCAGCCATGAGCTTTCTCATCAAGGCGTTGCCCACCAGTTCTTTACGCCGACCGGTCCCTTTGCGATTCTGCCATTGATCGGCAACCGCAGCACGATCTACTGGACGGAAAGCACCGAGACCGCCGAATGGGTTCATTCGCAGGATGACGAAGGTTACCTGGAATGCCTGCGGCCAATGCTGGGCGGGTTGCTCGGAGATTACGCGCTTGAGGGCGACAGGGCGATCTTTCCGCTGGCCCTGTCGATTGCGGAAAGGTTTTTCGTCGAACGGGTCGCGCTGATCGGTGACGCTGCGCATGTCATACATCCGCTCGCAGGGCAGGGCCTGAACGTCGGTCTTCGTGATGTCGCGGCACTGGCGAGCGTTCTGGAAGGCGCGGTCGAGCGCGGGGAGGACGTCGGGGCCGAGACCACGCTGGTGAGATACCAGGAAATGCGGCGATTCGACGCGTGTTTCTTTGGTGCAGTGACGGACGGGCTGAACCGGCTTTATTCCAATAGCCTCCCCGTTTTGCCCTTTTTTCGCCAGGTCGCGATAGGGGCGTTGAATCGGATGCCGGGCTTGAAACGGCAGTTCGTCAGATTGGCGGCAGGATACGGTGAGGCAGGCTCCGGAAGTGCCCGTTGAATCATACGGGTTCTGTCGCCAGGCATAAAGGATCCGTCCGAGAATTATTGAATCGGTTGTGTGGTCTGAGGTTCCGTTGGGTTTCGAGAAAGGGTGATGTGTTGTGCCGCGCCTTGTTCGTGGCGCGGTTGCGCTTTCGATACGCGGGATTCCGTCTCAAGGATTTTGCATCCATTTTCGTTCGGCGGAACTCCTTGATTCGTCCGAAAAAACGCTCGACAAGATTGCGCGTCTTTTAGGTCTCGCGATCAAGCGAGCGTGGTGACTTCCGGTTGGACTTCGAGGGAATGACCGCGGTTGCTCCTGCCGTCTCGATCAGGTCAGGAATGGCATCGGTGTCGTAAGCCTTGTCGGCGATCACCGTCTCGTCCTTCCCGAGGTCGGCAAGAAGCGCTTCAGCCTGCGCGCAGTCGGCCGCCTGAGCCGGGGTCAGAAACACGGTCTTCACTACCGCGTTGCCATCGATGCCGAGATGGACCTTCGTCGTCCGTCCGCCGCGGCTCGACCCGATCCGGGGAGGCCCACCGTCGCGACCCGCTCCGGCGCCGTGCCTGTGAACGCGTACCGACGAGGAATCCACCATGCGCAGGCGAACCGAACCGGCCGAGCCGTCGTCGCTCCCGCCGTCATCGCCCGCAAGTCTTTGAAGTTCCTTCATAATCGACGCCCAGATGCCGTTCTTGCTCCACCGGTTGTCGCGGTCGTAGCAGGTCGTGTACGGGCCGTAACGCTCCGGGAGGTCACGCCAGGGCGTGCCGGTGCGCAGGACGAAGAAGATCCCGTTCATCACCCTTCGGTCATGCACCCGTTCCGGGCCCTGGTGCTTGTGAGGAAGGACCGAGTGGAGAATTGCCCACTCCGCCTCGCTCATGTCGTGCCGGTCACCGCTCATGCCTCAAACTCCTTGTGGATCGTTTTCGGCAAAATTGACAGATGACGCCAACAGGATCAGTTATTTGGGTACAAGCCCTACCGACCAGTCTACCAGTGAAGATAGAGCTTCGGTCATGTAGCCGTGTCCCCGACTGGATCGCGCGAGAACATAGCCGAACGCGACCCGAGGGCCTTGCGGTCGCGCATCAATCATACCGATCGGGTTGTCAGGACTATCCTGGAGTTCAATGACGTATGCGAAGGTGGTTCCTTCGGACCACGCCTCGAGGCAGCGCTGGAGGAACCCCTCCGTATCCTGCACGCGCTGGTGAGCCTTCCAACTCAGGAATCGCACCACCTCGGGATTGGCCGCACAGGCAGCGAAAATCGGATCCGCATCTTTGAGTTCCGGCTTTCTCAAGCGCAGATGAGCGGTGGAGAGTAGGGGTGGCGCATCAAGGGATTCAGGCATCGGATCAGATCGTTGCGGTGGTTGAGGATGGTTGTTCGGCGTCGCCAGTTTTGTGGATTCGAACGGCGTCGGACGGGTTGTCATGGTTTCTGGGGTTCAGTGGGCTCGGCGTGACCTGCTGCAGTTCGATTTCCGAAATGTTAAGCGCAAAATTTTTCAACGCCTACTGACAGTTGGTCTACGGCGCGCAGTCTATGAGCGCCACATCGGGTCTTCATAGATATAGCTGTATTCGGCCACGAGGTTTTGGCTTCTTGGGAGCTCTTTGGCTTCGGATGGCCAAAACCTCGTCTCCGAATTTGCATTTTTTCACATCTTGCCTTCTCCCGGAATGACCCGTTCATAACGGCGTTTATGTACTCCTCGTTCCGGGAAGGCAGAAGACCATGAAATGCGATCGATGCGGCGCAGAGACACGCGTCAGGCACCTGCTTGCCGTTCCCCGCGTCGCGTCCGACCCGCGGGACAACATTTGTTCCCTCCCGGATTCGGCGCACGTAATGTGGGTTTGCATTCGATGCAATGGAGCCCGGCCAGCGCAAAAGCCACTGAGGAGAACCGACGCCTGGGGCGCTTGCCTGATTTGCGGCTGGAGCGACGTCCGTTGCCGTTGCGACGACATTTGACCAACCAGAGGCAGGAATCCAAAGGATGACCATCGTACGAAAAACCGGCACCCTGAGCGTGGCCGGGTCAGCCACTGTCGCAGTGGGCATCGTTCCTGCCGCTTTCGCCAGCGCCGGCGAAACCGGCCGCCGGGCCTGGCTGGATTTCTTCGCCGCTCAGATCCGCAACCGGAATACCCGCCAGGCTTACGCACGCGCTGCGCATCGTCTTTTCTACTGGCTTGAAGAATACGGAATCCACGACGTCGTCGATATCGAGCCGGTCCATATCGCTGTGTGGCTGGAGGAACGCATGCGCGAGGCGTCACGCCCGACGGTCAAGCAGGAGCTGGCCGGGATCCGGCGGCTGTTCGACTGGCTGACGGTCCGCCAGGTGGTTTCGTCGTCGCCGGCCGCCGCCGTGCGCGGTCCGAAGCATACTGTTCGCCGCGGAACGACGCCGGTTCTTTCCGCCGCCGAGTGCCGCCGTTTCCTGCGCTCCGTCCCGGTCGAGACCATCGGAGGCCTTCGCGACCGCGCCTTGATTGCAACCATGACGTACAGCTTCGCGCGCGTATCCGCAGCGCTTGCCATGAACGTGAAGGACGTCTTCATGACCGACGGCCGTCTCTGGCTGCGCTTGCTTGAGAAAGGCGGCAAGGTGCTTGAAGTTCCCTGCCATCACAACCTTGAGACCTATCTCCGGGACTACATCGAGGCCGCCGAAATTGACCTCGACCGTGACGGCCCTCTGTTCCGTTCGCTCAACCGCGACGGCTCGCTATCCGGCCGGCGCCTCACCAGGCAACGTGCATGGGAAATGCTCCGGCGACGTGCCCGGACTGCTGGAATTTCGACGGATGTCTGCAATCACTCGTTTCGGGCGACGGGCATCACGGCATATCTTGAAAATCCGGAGGCGCGTGTCGAAGTGGCCCAGTACCTGGCCGGCCACGCGGACCCCAAGACGACCAAGCTCTATGACAGGCGTGCCGACCGCGTCTCGCTGGATGAAATCGAGAGGATCGGGATTTGAAGGAACGGCAACACCAACGGGCGAACGAGGAGAACGCACGACGAGGCCGTGCGTGTTTGACCAGGACGTTTCATGTCAGGCGTCTGTCGCGTAATCAGCGTACTTGGACCCGGCCCGCTCAGCTCAATCGCAAATCGCAGCGGTTTAATTTTCACAGACTTTGAGAAAAGCGGCGGGAAACCCTCAACACAGTTGCTTTGCCCCCAAGTCCGCACCAAGCATCATCCCGGAAAGTTGCGAGCCGCCAAATTGGCGGGACACGATCCTGCTGACGGACTGGTTTCGGCAGACTTCCTTGATGAACATGACATCATTGATGCCATACTTGGAGAAGGCGGAGTGGCCTGATCGCCCTCGAACCGCCGTGAGGCTGGTCCCGCTGGGGGCCACGAAACTCTTCGCTGCCGTCTACGACTTTGAGATCAACTTCCTCCACATGGTTTGGAGTTTCATTTCGCCCCGTACCGGAATCGACAGAACGCAGAGAGCGTCAAACAGGACCGAGGGTCTTGCTTTTTCTGAAGAAAGTTCGAGGGTAGAACTTTTGTCCTTACCACTCGGGCGTAGTGAAATCGTCAGGGAATAGTGTCGAATCGTACAAAAAACTCCTTCGCACCATTAGAAATGCGGAATGCTGCCTCAAGCTCCCTTGGAATGGGGACAAAGATCCGATTCTTCGTAATGATCGTTGTCGTCGGGAACATCGACCCGCCCGTCGTCTCCGTCTCAAGTAGCTCCTTCAACTTGAGATCGTAATAGAGATTCAACTCTCCGGTGCTGTCCGCAAATACAAAAATCACGCGGTGTGAACCCCACATCAGTTTGGTCGTGTGGGGTTGCCGGAGGAATTCCCCCTCCCTCCGAGCGAGCCGATCCGAAAGCGAGAGGAACATCTGAAAGCCATTCAGTCTAGAATATTGTTCCCCGACTGTCAGAACCTTCATGTCGCTGGTCAGTTCAGGCCGCAGGATCGGTGGCGACGCTTCAAATGCGTTTGTAGTCTGGTCTTCAACTCCTGTACCAAGTATGTCGGGCATTTCCTCCTCGACCTTTCCGACCTGGTCCATATGGACTTCTTGCCGCTGTCCAGCCGTACGCCCCGCCGACGAACGTATGACCTGTTCGAGACTGGCTTTTCCGGACAGATAGTCTGCCAGCAGTGACTCCGCCTCACCAAAGTCGCTCAAATCGTACCTGAAGAGGTCTTCATTCTCCTTAAGGCGAAGAAGGAGAGCGTCTCGCCCCTGTCTCATCGATGAAGGCACGTGATCTCGTATCCGAGGATAAACGTGGTCTCTCACGAAATCGATTACAAATCCATGGAATACTTCCCGAGCTGATCGATACGCCTCAACAACCATGCGCACCGCCGGCATTTCGCGAGAAATCGAGATCTTGAGACTGTTTCCATCTCGGTCGATATCCAAGGACACGCCATGGCTAATTGTTGCAAATGCAACATCGACATTGGGCATAAAGTAGTCATCAAGCAAAACACCTTTGAAGCGAACCAGAAACATAGCTTCGTCCAGCGTAAGTTGAGTGTCAGAAAAGCGCTCGACACTGACCTGATCCGGAACCTCGGACAAACCCGAAAACTCTCGCAAATAGCGTAACTGGAGTTTTCGTCTCGGGTTGACCTGGCTGACATGAAGTAGGTTCGTTCCCTCCCCAGAGAACTTTTGTTGAGTTATTGAGTCTTGTCCAGCATAAAACAGTTTTGACTTTGTTGACTCGTACTCTTTCGCTTTGCCGAGGTTTATCTGCCTGTTGCGTCCCGGAAGTACTGCTATCTTGACGTTTTTCGCGAGTGGGGTAAGACCGTGTGAGAGAATATACTGTTGAAACTGCTGGTTTTGATCCGCTGCATCGGTGTCCGCGATGTCGTTCGATACTCCGGCCTCAATAATAGAAATGAGATTCACAACAAACTGAACACTCTCCCGACTAAGGGCTTCACGACCAGCTGTCGGATTGAGGATGTCTAGATTAACTAACCCACCGAAATCGTAAACACCCGAAATAGGAATTGGTGCAAGGCCGAACAAGTTTCGAAAACCAAATGTTTGACCTCCCCCTTGCACAAAAAACGCCTCTCCGCGGATGGGATTTCCGTTCAACGCAACATTCGTGACCCGAACAAGAACACGCGCTTGTGCGTTGACAAATGTACGCAGTGTGCCAGACAACTGGCTACTACTTATGTCCCTGGACGAGATTTCCTGGAAACCGATGGCTCTGTTTCCAAGCGTATCCTCGAACTCTTCCTGGCTGATGATGTTCCCGTTCAAATGGACTGGTACAGGCAAGAAACGTACATATTGATTAAGGTACTCTGACGCTTCTCTTTCACTGATAGGAAAAGCCGGATCAAGCTGGGCGTAAATGACGGTACCCGGTTCTCGACCATCCTCCAAACGCTCAAGGTCGATGCAGTCCTGTGCAATGCGTAAATCGGCCCGCTTGGCCGAGCTGATTAGTGAAACCTTTGAATCGATGTTTCGGGATTCAACACGTAAAGCTGTACAGACACCGAAATTGGCCATTGCACCGATACCGAATGTCCCGATTACACCAGATCTCTGTGCGAGGTCAGACTTCTTGCCGCTAGATCCAGCCTTCCAGAAATTGCCCTTCAACACATCTTCGGTCATGCCGATGCCATCGTCGCGGACAGATATTTCTCCTTCTTCTATGGTTATTTGGATACTTCTGTCAGAAGTCGCTAGGCCTTGTGCCGTACAGCGCATTAGAATTGCGTCATAGGCATTTTGAACATTTTCACGCAAGAACGCCTTTGGCGAGTCATAGATCTCAGACGAAAGAATTTGTAGAACTCTTTCGGTTTCGACATCAAATGCGATGCGTTCTCTTTCGGCCACGGTTATCTAAGCCTCGCAATGTATTTCTTCCGGATTGCCGCCACTGATGGGTCGTTGGATTGAGCAATGAATGGGGTATCCAATACCTGCCCCAATCGCTGCCGCTTTCCGTTGTTCCACAGTGCATCCATCAGGTGAATAGCTTCAGCTTCGTTTGAAGGCGGGTCAAAAATGTCAAGAAGCGATTCTGTGTCTCCTATTTGGAACAGACAATCCAGAAGTAGAGGTCTGGCGAGTTTCTCCTCGTTCAAAACGGCAGTGAGACGATCAGCTGCCTTTTTGTATTCTCCATTGATGTGCAAGTCCTGCGCTTCAATCAACACAGCTGTAGATTCACTCAAGGTAGAGGACGGCGGCGGCGGCGGGTCGTACTGAAATTCATAATGTGATCGTGTATTGGGAGGAAGCGCTCGTCTGCCCCAAATTGGTAGGTTGAGATTGTCGTTTTGCATTTCTCTGACATGCAGGCATCCTGTTCTGTCGGGAATACTGAGTTCAATAATGTTGTAAGCTCGGCCATGCTTGAAATCGGGACCGCCGCAAAGAGTACCCGCGCTGATAACTGTGATTTTTCGCTCGATTCCGTGCCGAAACCTCGTGTCCAGATACTGAGGCCGGTGCTGATGGCCGTGCAATCCGATTGTAAAACCGCGATCAATCAGATTTTGTGTGATGTCGGGATCCATATAATCAGAGCGGGAGGGCGGTCCTTCGGTATTATGGTGCCAGACGGCCACACGCAGGCGTTTTGAGAATAGCGGATCGCGCAGCCGGTTTCCTGCTTCGGCAATACATGCGGGGTGTATGGCACCCTGCCTGTTATGAAGATCATTGTTGTAACAGCTCGAAAATCCGACGATGGTCAGATCAAACTCTGGGTAATCGAAGATGTCTACCTGTTTGGCCGGGTCAAGGTCGAAGATGCGCTGCCCTTCGTAAAAGTCCGAATAGAATTGAGCGAATGCACCCATTCGCTCCTTATACATTTGAGGGTCTACAATCCTTTTAAGTTGAAGATCACGCCAGGACCACCGCAACGCCGATCCCGGCGTAAACAGTTCTTTGACAAGTCCCGTTTTTCGATCCGGAAGAATATCAACCGATTCTAAGCTCTTTTCCAAATGGTAGGAACTCACATCGTGATTTCCAGGCACAATGACGACCCTGGTACTATTGCCTCCGACAAAGCTCTCCGCGAGTTGACTCAAGAAATCCAATGCCTGGTCATACTGTTCACGCAGACATACTTCCGGCTGCGGTACATTGGATTTGATACCTTCAATAATGTCGCCACTAACAACTATTAAATCGGGGGCGCGAACTCGTGGGTCCTCTTCTGCAGAGAAGTGGCGGCAATCATTCTCAAGTGAATCCAGCAATACATCATTCCGAATCGGGTTCTTTCTGTCACGATGCAGATCAGAGATATGGAGAATGGAGAGGTTCATTGCCCTCGCCCGACCCGAGCGGCAAGGTGATCGAGATTGGCGCCGTAGGTGTCCGGATAAGCAAGAATCGCCTTGCCAGTCGTCTCAAGACGCCGCGCCTCCTGATGCCAATCCGACCAACCGCAGACGTCCACGATGTGGACGTTCAGGTTTACATCCAGGCGCTTGAGGTGCACGTATGCCTTCATGTGGTGCGCCTCTGCGGAGGGGTACTCGTGGACAGCGTTTCGAGTGGCCATCTCCGTGGGGTGGTAGTCAAGCAAAACTCCGTCAACTCTTGGTGCACGCTCAAGGGAAGTTGTGGGTGGCGGGCGATGACACCCAATTCCGCCGCGATTGGTCCGCCAGTAGATCCAATCGAACCGACGCCCGATCCCTAATCTTACCGGCCCGCCGGGTCAATCGCACACTCGTCTCCTTTCACGGCGAACGAGGCCTCATACATGCTGGACGGGCTGGTCATGACCAGGGCCGGTCAACGGATCCGGGAGCAAAATGCCGATACCGGCGGCTTCACGGATCTCGTCTTCGCCGTCTCGGCGCTTCTCGCCTACCGTTTCATTCCGCGCATTCGCGATCTGCCGTCCAAGCGGCTCCATGTTTTCAACCCGAAAGGTGTCCCAACCGAATTGAGGGGGCTGATCAGTGACAGGATCCGGGAAAACACGGTCATCGCCGACTGGCCCGATGTCCTGTGCAGCGCGGCCACGATGGCGTCCGGGATGATACCGCCGAGCGAACTCCTGCGGAATCTCGCATCATTCCCGCGTCAGCATGACCTGGCCGTCGCGTTCCGGGAAATCGGACGGGTCGAATGGACACTGTTCATGAGCGATTGGGTGCTCGATATCGACATGCAGCAACGCGCCAGTCCCGGCCTGAACAAGGGCGAGGCGCATCATGCCCTGAAGAGCGCACTGCGGATCGGACGCCACGGAGAGATCCGCGACCGAACATCCGAGGCCCAGCACTTCCGGATCGCGGGGCTCAACCTTCTCGCGGCGATCAAAACCTATTGGAACACCGAGCAACTCGGACGCGCGGTGCAGGAACGCGAACTGGCTGGCCTTGCCACGCCACTGGATCTGCACTCAGACACATCTCACCGCTCACATCCTGCTCACGGTCGAAAACCTGTGGCGAACAATGGCGCCTTATCGGGCTTAACGTTCGATGCTGCCCCCGGAATCGACCCCCAGAGGCTTTATTCTCCGGCGATCAACCATGCGTTCTTGACTTCCGAGAACTCGTCCGGATCGCTGCACAGTTGACGCCAGCGCCGGATCGTTTCCGGCGCGTCTAATCCAGACTGTTGGTAGTACTTGAACAACGAGAATGCCAGGGAGGCGGCGGCGGCACGAATTGGGATTATCCCGTCCTGATCGTTGCCTCTCACGCCAGTGGCTGTTTCCTCTGCGAGTTCTGAAAGGCTGGCAAGCAATCCAGACAACAACTCCGCTGAAAGAAACCAAGGCTGCTTTTCGATTAAGTCTCCCACTACCTTGAGCCTCTGTGCGAGTGCCGGGCGATGCCGCCACTGGACGCCCTCTACCAGCATCGCGCCCACTATTGCGAAATCTACGCGCGCATCCTGTTCAGCCAAGGTGCGTGCCAGCACCCCGGCTGCAAAGAGAGCATCGGCGACCACGTCATGTTTGCTGCTCAGCATCGCCGCAGCCACTCCATCAAGCAACTGTTCCCGTTTCTCGGAAAATCTGCTCATGGTTGCCGCTTCCAAGGCCCTCGCAGGGATATCGTGGCTTTCAAGATCCGTAAGGAACTCTCCAAGTGTATCAACCTCCATGTCGGCGCTTTGGTCCTCGGGAATGTGCGTGAATACTGCCGACAGTGCACGGATGGCCTTCCCAACCGTGCGTTTCGTGCCATCCGCGGGGGATTCGAAAAGCATTGGCGTCCGATAGTGCAACCGATGCTTGTTTGCGGCCCACCATCCTGACAGTTTGGCGACCAATTCCAAAGCGTCAGTCTTGGACCAATTGACGTTGCTTCCGGAATTCAGGAGTTCGTCAAGGACGTCGTCGAGGCGACTGTCGTTCAACCGCTCGTCGATAATCGAACGGAGATGCTTCTTTACCCGGGACTCCGGATCGACCTCGCTTGGATGAGGCAGCGTGATACATGCGAAACTGTAATAGCCGGGCACGACCGGCACCCCTAGAGCTTCTACTCCATCCCACAGCGCGTGCCCAAGGCGTTCGGACTGCTGCTCATTCAGCTTGCCTTGCTCATACAGCCAGACAAGAGACGTCATCGTCCACCCACGATCAGGTGCGATGGGCGCAAGCCGTTCGAGCAGCTCGTCGACCTTCTCCTCGGTTATCAAGAGCGCTTCTGGACTCACCGACGCGGGCAAACTGACTTGGCATACAGGATTGACGAACTCACGCGTTTCGATGTCCTTCAGCCGGTCGGGCACCGGGAAGTCGATAAGCGAGGGCACCGCACGAACGAGCTCTTCGATCGACATGCTGTCGATGAGGCGATTCGAGAATCGACCGACCTCGGCGAACATATGTCTCCGCTTCGAACCGTAGATCGCGCCGAGCGCGCCCAGCAGACGCCCCCGATAAGTAGGCGAGCATTTGTAGCAAAGGCGCGAAAACACCTCCGGAAGGGTTTTTGCCAGCAACTCGAAGCTGTTGGCCTCGGATGAATCGGATTCGTTGGCCATCGCGATCGTTCGCTCGAAGGCCGGCAGATAGATTTCCAAGAACGTGTCTGCTTCGTCGGACCCGAGACCGGCTAGATACTCCCGGTCAAATAACCCGTCGATGGCCTTCGCGTTGCCGAGACGCACGATGTTCGTCAATGCCCAGTGCGGCGAATACCGACCGACGCGGCGCAACGTCGACTCCACCGGATCTTTCACGAATGTGGTGTGTTCCATGCGATAGGGCATGCCGATGTCTTCGTACATGCGTAGGAGTCCGTACGCTGCGACTGCCTCCGGGTCGATCCCGCCATGAATTGTGGTGGACACATATCCCAGGTCGAAACTGTGGGTCTTGCTTTCCGGCTTCCAGGGCACTGCGGGATTTTGGAGACGCGCGGACAACCATGCAATTTCACGACGTGGGTCACACTTGTATTGCGCTAGATCGTTCCACCGCTCGGACAACTCGTCGAAACGGTTGCTGCCGTCTGTATCTTCTCCCCTTGCGGTCATGCCGTGCACGACCGCCCAGAGCAACAGCATGACCACCGATTCCTGTGAGACCAGTGTGTAATCGTCAGTGACAGGGTTCAGATTTAGCTGCTGGCGGATTGACGACAGGCTCGTCTCCAGGATGGCGTGCGCGACCGCCGCCTCACCTAGTTCTGCCATCAGGGCAGCACGCTTCGCCTCCCAGAAGGGCAGGTTCTCGTTAGGCTGCCAGTCCACGAGTAGGCGTTTCGCTTCGACCGGATCGAAGCGGAAGAGTGCCTGGAGTGCCTTTTCCAGTTGGAACCTGGCTCTGTGTTCGGGTACCAGCTTTGCGAAATCGTTCTTCAGAGTCTGTGTGACTGCTTGCCATTCCTCTTTCAATCCTTCTTCGCGATAGTGGCGCAGCAGCCATAGCTGGATGTTGGAGACGGCCCTGAACACCGAGTTTCTGGTCCAGCCGGATTCCTCTGGCAACGACAGCGACGGGTCGCTGTACTTTGTTGCGACTTCCGTGAGGAATGCCGGCAACTCTCCGATCAGCGGGAACCGACAGCGGTCCAGACGCCACGCCAGTTCGAATGCCAGTTCGAGATCCAGAGGAGTGTCCAGCCGAGCACGATCCGCCGAGGACATCTGAGAAAGATGCGTTAGCCAACGTTCGGTGTAGAGCCAAAGGGAGCGCCGCCGATCCTCGGGCACCACCACCCAGCCGGGATATTCACCTCGCTGGCGTTGCCATTCGGACACAATATCAGCGTATTTTTCGGAACCGGGCTCCGTTGGCCATGACGGTGCATCGGCCGAAACTGTCGGCCAATCCACAGCGAGGGACTTACGGCTATCAAGGTAGAGCAGAAACTCACAGAACGCTTTCTCATGATCTGTGCTGAACATAGAAAGGTCGACCACGACGATTCCACGTCTGTCGAGCAGCTTTCTGTCCGCTTCGCTCAGCGTATTGAACACCCCGACCAGATAAATTTTCGACGAGGTCTCCTTGCCAATGTGATCTCGTATCCAGCCGATCCACTGTAGGAAGTTTGGATCGTCGCCCGAAAATCCAATCAGGCACAGGGTATTCTCTAGCAGCGACTGGCGCACAGTGTTTACGAACGGCGCGTGATCGGTGGGGTAACAGCGATAGTCCTCTTCGGTGATGATGAATGGGGCCGACGGAAAATTTCCATGCAGCTTTATGATCCTCGGTTTTTTTGCGTAGAGCAGATCTTCCTTCTTGGTCACGACGTCGTAGTGATTGAACGTCACGGATGCGCGCGCACGTTCGAGCAGCGTGTCGTAGTTCGTCGTGAACACGTCTTGCCAGCGCAAGTCCAGCAGTTGGCTATGCAGCGGCGAGGGAGCGTAGGCCAGATCCGGTATAGAGTGGCGTAGCAGATCGTCCAGCGCGGGACGTCCAAACACGGCCTGAACTTGCTCGGCCAGCTTTAGGAGGCTCAGGTACCGCACGTCGTCAGGCGGGGCACGCCCATGCAGTTTCCTGTAAAAGATATCCCCAAGTTCCTGCCAGCTTGGGAACGATGCAGAAGTGGGACCTACAGGCCTCGCATTCCGGCTGAAGCCGGCTCCCACCATCACCGCGGCTTTTTTGGACCACAGGCGATCCGCGATTTCGTCGAGATACGGCTTAACGTGGTCAAGTGGGTAAACAGGCATTGGTGGTCTCTTTCACTGAAGCAATCGACTAGAATTCAGTTTTAGGTCGGTGTGCCATCAGGACATTGGCAGCGGGGATTGATGTTACGTTTTTGTCGAAAACACGATTGACTTGTATAGAACCTTGTACGCAGACCACACTCGGCCACAATGACAAAAGGTAGCAGGAGCAATGTGTGAAGTAATTCTCGGTGAAGAGAAGTGGTCGGGCCAATTGGGACAGTCTGCTAAGTTAGCTTTCTGCGGACAGGAGACTGACCATGAAGAGGCGGAAGTTAACGGCGGCGTTCAAGCGCAGGGTGGTTTTGGAGGCGAATCAGGGAGATTTCTATGCTGTCAGGATAAACGGGGGCTCGTCACGAGATTAACGCTTCATTTCAAGACTGATGACAAAGGAAGTGTTCTTTGAGTCGGCTGTGCTCAATTCACTCAACGCCTCCATCTGGTCATTGGCTGCTTTCGCGCTCGTTTCACAACGGTTCTCGCCGAATTCTGGGCAATTCGGGAAACTGACCGACCAGATTTCCTTAACATCAAGGATGATATGTAATCCGGTTTCATCAAAGCCCCACTGGAGCCCACATACTCCGTGATTTGGTTATTTCCTGACGGATACTAGGTACAAAGCGACAGAATTTTCTTTATTGTATTGTGTTGCGTCACAGAATACAATCATGACTGATTCTATGATGAACGCGGAACCGGAGTCATGTATGACCTCCAGAAACTGCTCAGTCTCGCGGCCGGAGAAATTGTCATATTCTTGTCTGAACGAGCAGCCGAAACGACATGGCCGGAAGCGTCGGCAGCGACATTGTGGAAATTGGCAGCCGTCAGCGCTGTTCTTTGGATTGCATTGATATATAGCCGGGATTTCGGAGACTTGTTTCACTGGGATCAAACGATGGTCGGCCAAGTTCCCTTGATCGAAGGGATCGATCTGGCATGGGCTGGCTTAAGGGACACTCCGATGCTTTCCACCGTGCAAGGAGAAAAAATCTTCCGACATCTCACATACGAGATGTTCAATGGGACCAGGAAGGCGGTGCCCCTTTACGGGATTCGCCCACCTCTCCGATCTCGCTCCCTGATAGGAAACGCTCATGAATACAGAATAAATGAGGACGGATGTGCCATCCACCGATTCGACGAGAATGATCGAGTGACAGATCTCCATGTTCGGCGCGCAGACGTGAAGCGCTGGGTTAGGGATATCCATGCAGATATGCGGAAAGAGATGCGACAATCGAAATCTGGACAGTAACCGCCGACGTGAAAAGGAAACACATTTCATCAATAGGGGGACCTCGGTCGGTACTCAGAAGCCGTGTTGATAGCATACCCTCTGCGTGCCAGATCATGGCTGAACAGACGCACACATTTACGTACTCAAGGACGACAAGAAAGACATGACTGAAACAAACCATCTTGTGATTCATCCTGGCACTTATGTCAAAGACCTTGTCATCCCACAGGGCATGACCGTCACAAAAGCGTCAAAGCTGCTCGGTATCGGGCGGCCAGCATTGTCCAACTTCCTGAATGGCAAGGCCGCGTTGTCGCAAGAGATGGCGTGGCGGCTCGATCGAACCTTCGGAGCTGACCGCGAATATCTGCTGGATCTTCAGACGCAATTCAACGACCGGAACGAAGCCATACGAACGCACATTGCTTCCGGTCGTCACGCACCGACCCTGGTCGAGATCAAGGCCCAGAGATTAGAGGACTGGGCAAATTCAATTCGTGCACGAGATGACCTTTCGGCACTGTTGCGGCGGCTCGTCCACACAACCTGCGAGAATGCCACCCGAATTGATTTCCCCGCCTTCGACAACGCCCAGCGACGCGGACGGGACGGAGAGATCAAGACAACAATGCCAACACCATGGGTACCTAGTGGTCTTTCACTCTGGGAATTCGGCTGTGACAAGCACCCGGTTCGAAAGGCAAATTTCGACTACAACAAGCGAACAGGAAGCATACCTCCGAGAGAACGAAGAGAAGCGACATTTGTATTCGTCACGCCTCGGAACTGGTTACAAAAACGGGAATGGGCTGCCGGAAAGGCGAAACTCGCCGAATGGAGAGATATCCGCGCCTATGACGCAAGCGATTTGGAACAGTGGCTGGAACAGTCTGCGCCGACGCAAGTTTGGTTTGCGGAGCGGCTAGGCAATGCCGTCAGCGGTTTTCGTTCGCCCGACAAGTGTTGGTCTGATTGGTCCGGTGTCTGTGAACCAAGGCTCTCGTCTACATTGTTCTCGGAACCTGAAAATTCTTCTGACGTCTTCAAGCAGTGGTTGGACAAGCCTCCCACGCGACCATTCATCGTAGCTGCCGAGTCTCCAGGAGAGGCGCTCGCATTTTCGTGCCATCTCGTCGATCAGTCCCAATTCGGCACGGATCAACCTGGTGCCGCCACGCTTGTATTCGACTCGCCTGAAGCCATTCGTCGATTTCGGGCTGCCGGTGTTTTCCCGCGCATCGCGATCGTCCACAGCGCCGAGGTCGAAAGGAATATCGGAGATTTCTACCGGCATTGTCATTGCGTCATTGTACGGCCTGGCAACGATGTGGAGGGCGAGCCGGACATTCGACTCGGGCTGCCGGACTGGAGGGACTTTTCTGAGTCGCTCGAAACGATGGGGATGTCCGAAAACAGAATCGACCAACTTGCCAGGGAGACAGGTCGGTCTCCTGCCGTCCTGCGAAGGCGCCTTGCCACAGTCCCGGCAATTCGCGAACCCGCCTGGGTCGAGAATGCCGACACCGCGAAGAAGTTAGTCGCCGCGGCCCTAGTCGGTGCTTGGCGTCAAACTTCGCCGTCTGATTGTATGGTAGTTCGACAAATCGCCCGTTTCGCAGATAATAATGAACTGGAGAGTGCCGTCACCGAATTGCTGGCTCTCCCGGACTCGCCCTTGTGGTCAGCGGGCGAATGTCAAGGGGTGGTTTCCCGAATCGACGCACTGTTCGGTGTCGCTAGATTCATCACCCGATCAGATCTTGACATGTTCTTTGCTGCTGCCGAACGTGTGCTTTCGGAACCCGACCCCGCGCTCGATCTACCGGAAAAGGAAAGATGGGCCGCTGCAGTGCACAACAAGGTTCGCACCCACTCCAGGACCTTGCGAAACGGAATTCGCGAAACGTTGGTGTTACTCTCCGTCTATGGAAACACGCTGTTTCAAAACCGGCTCTGCGCCGATATCGAATTCCGGGTTTCCACTCTCATCCACAAATTTCTCACTCCACTCACGCTCGAAAATCTGCTCTCCCACCTGGACGACCTGCCCGACTACGCCGAAGCGGCCCCGAACGAATTCCTGACGCTGATCGAGGCCGATCTGAAAAGTCCGGAGCCGACCGTTCATGGCTTGTTGAAACCGGCAGATGGCGGCCCGTTCGGCGTGTGCTTGCGATCATCGTTGTTGTGGGCATTGGAGGGTCTCGGTTGGAACCATCTTGAGAGGGTGAGTGCTATACTCGCGCGGCTATCGTCGATTCCGATCGACGACAGCTATGCAAACACACCGATCGGAAGCCTCCAGAGTCTCTACCGTTGCTATATTCCGCAAACCGCGGCTTTGCTGAACGAACGGACGCAGTCCCTGACGACGTTAACCAAGCGGTTTCCGGATGTTGGCTGGCAGGTTTGCATGGCCCAATTGAGTTCAAAGCGTCAAATTGCATTTCGTAATCATCGTCCTCGCTGGCGCAACGATTGTACTGGTGTCGGCGCATTAGTGGAAAATGAAGAATTTCACGCTCTGAGGATTAAAGCTTATGAACTTGTTATTGCGTGGCCCGACCATGACCAAAGGACGCTTGGCGACCTTGTCGAGTTGTCTCTCGAATGGCCTTACGATCACCAACGCGAAATCTGGGACTTGATCAATGACTGGGCGGACACACGGATAGACGATGGAGCGAAAGCCGCACTTCGCGAACGCATTCGTCGGTCCGCTCTAACCCGGCGAGGCCATCGACGCGTACTTGAAGGCGATGCGCGGGATCAGGCACTCGCGGCCTATGATCGACTTGAACCGCATGATCCTATCGTACGGCATTCTTGGCTTTTTGCGAACCACTGGATTGAGCCCTCTGCTGACGAGGACGAAGAGGATGACTACGACTACGAACGTCGGGCGGAGGTTATACGTGGACTCCGCAATACTGCAATTGGAGAGATCTGGCAGGCCCGGGGCTTCGAAGGCGTCACCGCAATTCTGGCCGGGAGCGGCGCGCCCGTGGCTGTCGGTGAAGCGCTGTTTTACCACATCGTTGAATTCGAAGAACGCATCGAGTTGTTGCAGAAGTGTCTCTCGGTTCCTGCCAGTTCGGAGCCGAATATCAACTTGTGCCTAAGGGGTTTTCTCCGAGTGATAGAGGATCACCCGCGCGGTACGCTTCTTGCTGGCGCAACGCAAAGTTCGGAGGCGAAGAGCGCTACGCGCCTGTTTTGTTGCGCACCTTTTTGCTGGTCTACGTGGCGATTGCTTGACCGATGCGATCCCGAAGTCAGGGACCGGTACTGGCAGGAAGTCACGCCGGACTGGTGCCGCTATTCCGATGAAGAAATCGTCGAATCCTTGGATCGCTTGTTGGATGCAAAACGTCCCCGAGACGCTTTCTGCGTCGCACGTTTGAATTGGGCCAAGATTGAGACTTCGCAACTAAAACGCCTTTTGCATAATCTAGGAACGGTTGGATCCGAATCGGCGGATCAGTATCTACCTGATAGCTACGAAGTTTCAGAAGCGATTCACGAACTGGATGGTCGAGATGGAGTTGATCGAGACGAGATGATCGGGCTTGAGTTCATGTATGTCCATTTTCTAGACCACAGCAAACATGGGATCCCCAACCTGGAACGGTGGATATCCGAGTCACCACTTGGTTTCGTTCAGATTCTGGCCTTGTTGTTCAAGCGTGACGACGGAGGGCAAGATCCACCTGAGTGGCACCGTGCGGAATTAGACAATAGCGACGCTTTGGGTTCTGCTGCTTACCGACTTCTTGGGCGCGTAAACCGCATTCCGGGAACCGATGAGAATGGCGATATCGATTCGACAGAGTTGTCGCGGTGGATCGCGGAAGCGCGTCGGCTATGTTCCGAACACGGGCGTGGAAATATCGGCGATCAGTATATCGGTCAGTTTCTTGCGAGAGGTCAGGCCGACGAAGAAGGCGTGAAACCTTGTGTCGCGATCTCCGAAGCCATGGAAAGGGTTGGTTCTCAGGAAATTGCTTTGGGCTTCCATATTGGGATCCAAAACGCACGTGGTGTCTACACGCGTGCCGTCGGGGAAGGAGGAAACCAGGAACGCAAACTGGCGAGAATGTACCGTGGTTGGGCCAAGCGGCGATCCTCGGTCTTTCCAATCGTCGGGAACACTTTGGAAGGTATTGCCAAAGATTACGATGAGCAGGCGCGCAGACACGACGACGATGCGGAAATACAACGCCGGTTGGGATATTGAGGTCCATCAGTGCGTTGGCTGCGGTCATTCCTTGGCGACTTGGCCTGCACGGACCGAGATGCATAAGTGGACATCTTGAAGAACACACGGTGAACAAATCGCGGGTTTTGTGACGTTTACGTGGCGGGATCTACCCGGATTGGGGTTTTAGCCAGATTCGTGCTGCAATTCACGCAATCGATCTGGTTTCAGTCCCCGCGTGGTCATGGAATTGCAGAGGGTTGACCGGGAGACGCCCGTGATCTTTGCAATCTCGGTACGGAGGACGCCGAGATCGATGAATTGACGAATTTCGTCCTCTTTCCCGTCCAGCCGCGACACACCCAGTGATCCTTTCGGCCGCCCGAGCGTCTTGCCGGAGGCATTGGCTTTTGCGAGGCCCTCGCGCGTGCGCTCCGAGATCAGGTCACGCTCGAGAATTCCGATCAGTTCATCGAGCCGGCGGCGCTTTGCCGTGGCCTGTCCCCGTGGTGTTGCCTCGACGAGGTCGTCGATCTGGAAGCCGTGTCTGCGGGCACATTCGAGATTGGCGGGGCGCAGGCTGCCCGCGTCCTACTGCGCGGTCGAAACCCTGAGAAAGGCGATGGTTTTAATGCGTTGTCCACGTAATCGTTCTTTTGCTATTTTATTTCACAGTATCGGGCGATGAAACACGTATGGTTTCTTGCGACTGAACTGACCGATTTTAACGAACATTTCTTTCGGACAATCTCTTGCAATCCTCTGAACCCGTCAAATTGCGGACCAACAACCCCTTACCAAGTCAGCTCTGGTACAAGCGATATGAAAAAGCCTTGCCAGGATGTTCTCTCTCGTGCTGTTCACGGGTAATTGCCGGTGCATTTCGGGCTGAAGGGGCTGAAAACCGTCTTCAGAATGGCCAGGCTGACCGGAAAATAAGATCCGGTGTTCAAGAGCATTCTGGATCCATCCGAAACCGGCCCGTTAGCGTGTATTTCGGCACGAATCTGGCTAGAACCCTACGCTCAGACGGTAGTGTTAAAGCCACCAAGACGCGGACGCCCGCTCTCGCGTTCTGATCACACACGGTGCTTTGATTGTATCGCAAGCGCGCTTATTCTCAAACATGCGTAGTTGCCCCCATGTCTAAGCTCCTGTCCTCGGGTTGCCACTCCCCATGTCATATTTGGATTCCGTTCAACAGTTTTGGTCAATGCTTAACAACCGAGAATTAGCCGCTCTGATCTGGATCGCCGCCGCCGTCCTGTGGGCCTTCTCGAAGAAAAGCATGCGCGAGAGTTTGGTCGGGATCGTCCGGGGGTTCCTCAAGCCGCGGGTCTTGATCCCCCTCGTAGCAATGTTGGCTTGGGTTGGCCTAGAGCTTTTGATTGGCGTACGGCTCGCGCTCTGGAACCTTGTCCTTGCCAAAGGCACGATCCTGTGGACGCTCGGCTCCGCCGGAGCTCTGCTCTTCAACTGCGCGCAGATCGACTCCGATGGCAGCGATCTGCGCTTCTTTCGGCGAACGATTTTAGCGACGGTCGGCGTCGCAGCCTTCGTCGAGTTCTTTGTGAACCTGTATGTGATGAGTCTGGTTGCAGAGCTAGGATTCCAGATCGTAGTGACTGTATTGAGCCTGATGGTTGTGGTGGCCGACCAGAAGCCGGAGTACAAGTCTGCGAAGGTATTTTGCGAGCGCGTTCTGGCCCTGATTGGGCTTGCTCTTTTCGTCCTTACGGCACGACAGATATATCTGCACTGGCAACAACTCAACGTAACGGACGTGCTGCTCGACTTTGCGCTTCCGGTCTGGCTGACAATCGGTTTGGTGCCGTTCCTATACCTCTTCAGTATCTTTCTCGCCTACGATGCAGCGTTCCGCCGCATCAACTGGGAGGCAAGCGACCGACGGGCACGCTGGCGATCCGGGCTGGCATTGCTGTCTGTTCTACGCTTCCGTACGCACACTGTGCGAAGGTTCACTGGCTACGGGTACTTCTCTAGGAAACTCGGTGAAGCCCAGACGTTCACCGCTGCAAGAGGGGTGATCGCGGAATTCCAGGACGTGTTGCGACGTACGGAGCAGGCGAAGATCGATGAGGAGGATCGACTAAAACGCTACTGCGGCTCCCTGGAGCTCGACGCCTATGGCCGACGACTGGACCGCCGGGAGTTCGCGGAAACGATTGCTGCTCTACAGTGGCTGGCGACCTGTCAGATGGGTTGGTATCGAAGGGAGAGTCGCTACCGCACGGACATGCTCGACATGCTCGGTGACGACTTCAGGAACCAGGGGTTGCCGAAAAAATCTGGAATCAAGCTGTATGTCGCTCAAGACGGACAGTCATGGTATGCGTGGCGACAGACTGTGACAGGCTGGTACTTTGCCATCGCAGCCACAGGGCCGCCACCGGATCAGTGGATGTATGACGGCCCAGAGCCGCCAACGGGCTTCCCCGGCGAAGACTCTTCTTGGGGCGATGGACCGTTCTCGAATCTGGTCAATCGTAATTGGAGGTGATGGTTTCGGTGCGCGGCGAGCGATTGCGACCGTCAGGGAGCATCGTGAAGAGACGTCAGGAGTGCGCCCCCCACATGCCCGAAGGTTCCGTGTTGAAATAGTGTTGAACAGCGTATGAATGGGCCTATTCCGCTTCTCTCGGAGACGAACAAATACACGTGATATCAATTAGTTGAAATGCGTTGCATGCTGCCGAGAATGGTCCGTTCAAGGTAAACGTTCAACGCATTCTTTCATTCCTAATCAACCGTCTGACGGCATCGCTCGGATGATATCTACTTGGGTGCGCCACCTGCTGTCTTCTGAGAACTTACTAATCCCCCCACTTTCATCATCGCTCCGAAGGGATTCTAATTCGCATAGTCATTTCCCAACTTGTCCAAAAGACGATGGACGGCATTCTTGAAACGCAAATCGTCCGGAATTGGGTTGGAGATTGACTTTCGACCTGCAGCTACGTTCAGTATTCTGCAAACGTCTTCGATCAGACGCTCCATTTCGTTCGGCGTAATGCCTACTGAGACGAATACGTCGCGCTCATCCATGTTCTTGTCGTTGTGCGCAACAGACTTATCTCTGATGCGCTTGATTTTCTCGATCGCTCGTCCGTGTTTACTGTACAGTCCATTCACGTCCTTGCTCAGTTCATTGTCGTCGAGGCTCCGAACGATATCCTGAAGCTTCAACGCACCCTTCGATCGATCAAAGATTTTTCCCAACGACAAGATTGCAAGTGCCTGTGTCCCCCAAATTACGACATGAAAAAAGTCCACATACGCAAAATCGTTGATCGCGTTCACGCGCTCTCGATTATCTTTTGACAAATCAAGTGTCCTCCAGACGCGAAAACAGGCTCGCGCATCATGGGCTTCCCACATCATTCGTCGCAAGTCATTCTTGGGGTTTTCAGCAGCCAAGTTCTACACTCCCAATTTCTTTTTCACCGAGACTCCGACTTCGGCGATACCATCAACCGGACGAACCGATCCCGCAGATCTCGCTACTCTTGCTTGCCTCTCAAGGAGCGCTTGAATCAGAAAGACATGGGCGAGAGAATTTACCCGAATCATTCAATTCTCAAACCGCTGATAATGTGCCGATGGTTGTATTGTCATAGCATTATTGGATAACGTCACTGTTGACGCAGCGACGAGAAGTGCTTTAGTCGACGATCTAACTGAATTTTGGAAAGGGAAACTCACGTGAATACCCAGCGAAGCGACGACCAACTTCTGAACGGAGGCGTCGACGAAACAGCCGGGGTAGAAGCAGAACCCGAAGATCCAAGCATTATCGAAATTGAACGTCCGTTCAATCCTGAAAAGATTAAGGTTCGTACGGTTAACATTGTCGTCGAACAGCTTGTTTCTCGAATTCGTCATCACGAAATCGATCTAGCTCCTGAGTTTCAGCGCATGCGAGGCATTTGGAGCAAAGGCCGCAAGAGCAGACTAATCGAGTCTCTTCTTCTCCGCATACCCATTCCTGTATTTTATGTTTCTGCGGATAATCTCGATAATTGGGCGGTAGTTGACGGTGTTCAGAGAATGTCGACAATATTTGACTTCGTCACCGGCGAGTTCTCGTTTGCTGGCTTAGAATATTTGGATGAACTGCTTGGCTTCAAGTATACCGAACTTCCTAGAAACATGCGCCGACGCATTAACGAAACACAGCTTATTGTTAATGTAATCGAGCCGGGTACTCCGGGCGAAGTTATGTTCAATATATTTCACAGGATAAATACTGGGGGAATGACGCTCAATGGGCAGGAAATTCGCCATGCTCTCAATCCGGGCCCCGTTCGCGACTACTTGCGCAAATTGGCACAAGGTAGTGCATTCCTCAAGGCTACGGATCATTCAATACGAGAGGAGCGAATGCAAGATCGTGAATGTGTTCTTCGGTTTCTCGCATTCTACACCAATCCATGGGAAGACTATGCGGTAAATGATCTAGACGGATTTCTCGTTGATGCAATGAAAAGCATCAACAAAATGCCCGAAGACAAACTTCACAAGTTGGAACGGAAATTCAGGAGAACAATGAAAGCTGCGGCAGATATATTTGACGACGACGCGTTTCGAAAGCGTACGTATGTCAGACATCGAAGAAAGCCGGTAAATAAAGCGTTGTTCGAAGCTTGGAGTGTGGGATTGGCGCGTTGTTCGGTTCGAGACCTTCAAGAACTTGTGAAGAAACGAATCCGCCTCCGGCGGAAATTCAGGAAGCTCTTACGTGAGGATTGGGAATTTGACATGGCGGTTTCCACATCTACAGGTGTCCCACAGCGGGTGAAAAAAAGATTTGGAGAAATAGAAGCGCTAATAAGAGAAGTTGTCTGATGCTCCGACAGGTGAAGTTATCAAATTTCAAGTGCTTCGAAAACTTGGAGTTGAATTGTGCGCCCCTCACGCTGCTATGTGGTCTGAACGGGATGGGGAAGAGTACTGTCATCCAGGCGTTGCTCGTGCTGCGGCAATCAATCGAAACCATAATGTATCCCGTTCCGCACGAGTTAATCCTGCAAGGCGATCGTACAGATTTAGGAACCGGCGCCGACGTCCTCTTTGAGGGTGCCAAAACGAACAATATCTCAATTGAACTGCATGACGAAGAGATTCCTGAACCTTATTCACTTCAGTTCGAATATAGTTGGCGTGCCGATCGGTTGCTCATGTTGGAAGAGTCGAGGACTAGTCGAGGCAAGATAGCGATTGGTTGGAATAGAGCGCCACCTATTGGTGGTGATTTGTTTTACGTTAGTGCAGAGCGAGTGGGACCGCGGAAGTTCTATCCATTGTTGGAGACAGCTGGGCGGAGGGGAAACATCGGTGTGCGGAGTGAAATGGCGTTAGCGCATTGGCACACAAAGCGAGGTCTCGTATTGCACGAGGACGATCCTAGATGTGTCGGGCAGAGTACCAAAACAATGTCGGCAGTTTTGGAATCCTGGTTGGACGCCGTGAGTCCTGGAGTACATCTTCAGTTGGAAGCAATTCAGGACGCGGACGCACTTTTGGCTCGGTTTTCGTTTGATCGTCCAGGTGACGTGAATACCCGCCCGTATCGTGCAACGAACGTAGGATTTGGATTATCGTATACCTTGCCCGTCCTAATCGCGTTGCTATCTTCACGCGGAACTATGTGTCTGATCGAGAATCCGGAGGCGCATCTTCATCCGCGAGGTCAAACCAAGCTGGCAGAGTTAGCCGTCGCGGCGTCAATTGCAGGCGTACAAGTATTTATAGAAACGCACAGTGACCATTTCATTGATGGTGTACGAATTTCCGTTCGTAACGGACTGATTCCTCCAGAGAAAGTGGCGATTCACTATTTTGAACGAGAAGGCGACAAATCAGTTATTTCTTCGCCAGTTTTGGATAGGGATGGTCGGTTGTCCTCTTGGCCAACGGGTTTCTTTGACCAACACGAGAAAAACCTCGCGAAGTTACTTCAGCCGAGAATATAAAAGATGCGCGAAATGGTGTTTAATCACGCTAGCGCGACCTTACAAGAGGTGAAGCAGACTGAAGTTGTTGAGTGGATCAGAGGTGTGGTGGGAGGGATGGCTCAATTGGTCGGTGAAGGAGTTGTCGGAAGTACGCTTCGGTTGGGACGAGAACTCCATGACATACAATGCTTGCCGGATCTTTCGCTGTGGAGCGCCATCGATTTACTACAGAAGTACGGCCATAAGGACGATTACCTTTTCTTTTTGAGGTTGTCAGCCAAGAGTCCTCTTCTGAACGAAGTTAGTGAAGAGTTGGTGTCTCGCTTCAAGGGGTGTGAAGATCTGACTTTGCCGGC
>JAPOVX010000137.1 GCA_026707935.1 Paracoccaceae bacterium | reverse complement strand
TCGACTGGGTCTCTGATCAGGAAAACCGCATCGCGTTCCCTGTCAGGAAACGGCACAACTTCTGGGACTCCGGTCGCAGAAAAACGAAGATCTCCAAGAAGAAACTGCGCAAACTCAGGGATTTCCTGAACCAGGGATGTTCAGGAAAGACCGTGGGCCGCGACAGGACCTCGCAGCGGCTGCATCGCCTCGGACAAGTCACAGGGCTCACCCGAACGGATATCGACATTCTGGAACTGCTCGTGCGGTACAATACACACACCGTTTTCGAGTCGATGATCGATGAAATTTTCGAATGTCCGGGTCGATCCACATGTCCACTCAATATCCGCGGTCGGGCACTGCCCATGGCCCTTGGCTTGTCCGCAAACAAGGTGCAGCTTCGCCTGAAGGGCGACGCACCACTTGTGCGCACGGGGCTGGTCAAGATTGACAGCGACGGAGACCTGAAATCGTTCAGGGGCGCGCACCGGTTGATCGCGGAACCCGGCGACGGCAATGTCGATCCGATCCGCCTGCTGCTGGACACTGCTTCTCGGAGCGACCTCGCGTGGCGGGATTTCGACCATGTCGCCGTTCACCGCGATCACATCGAATCCCTGGTGAAAGGCGCGCTCGACAAGAGGGCGCATGGCGTCAACATCCTGCTCTACGGCCCACCGGGAACCGGCAAGACGGAGTTCTGCAAGGTCCTGGCGGGACACCTCGGCTTGACCCTCTATTCGGTCGGCGAAGTGGATGAGGATGGCGAGGAGCCGACACGGGGCGAGAGGCTGCAGGAACTTCGTCTTGCCCAGAATCTCCTGGACGGAAACCGGCAGGCGCTCCTCCTGTTCGACGAAATGGAGGACTTGCTGGCGACGTCTTATGGCGGATTTGAAATGTTCGGAGCGCAGGTGTCGATGTCCGTCGGGAGCAGCGCATCGAAGGTCTATGTGCACCGCCTGCTTGAGACATCCCCGGTGCCGATCCTGTGGACAATGAACGATGCCAGGGAAGTCAATCCGGCGACACTCCGGCGCATGATGTTTGCACTGGAGCTCCGTTTGCCGACAGCACCGGTCAGAGCCCGGGTCTGGGCCCGGCAACTCGATGCCCATGGAATCGAGGCCGCGCCAGAAGACGTGCTGGCGTTGGCTTCGGAATTCGAGGCGCCACCCGGGGTCGCTGCTGGTGCGACAGTTGCGGCAAGCCTCGCTGGCGGCGATGTTGCAACCGTCCGCCGCGGGGTGAACAGCCTCTCCCGGCTTCTCTCCTGCGGGATGCCGCCACAAGGTACGTCGTTCGGATTCGATCCTGCCTTGATCCGGGCAGATACTGATCCGGCAGCCCTCGCCGAGCGTCTTTCCACTGCCGGGACGAAGAACTTTTCCCTCTGCCTGCAGGGGCCGCCGGGAACCGGCAAAAGCGCCTGTGTCCGTTACCTCGCCGAACGCCTGGACCTGGAGGTTCTCCAGAAACGGACCTCGGACCTGATGTCCATGTGGGTAGGGCAGACCGAAAGGCTGATCGCAAGCACCTTTGCCGAGGCCCGCGATACGGGTGCCTTCCTCGTCTTTGACGAAGCCGACTCGCTGCTTGCCGACCGCCGGGCTGCACAGAGAAACTGGGAAGTCAGCCAAGTCAACGAAATGCTCACCTGGATGGAGAACCATCCCCTGCCCTTCGCCTGCACGACCAACTTCGGAGAGCATTTCGACCCTGCAACGCTTCGCCGTTTCGTGTTCAAGATCACGCTCGACTATCTCACGCCCGAGCAGGTGAATTCTGCGTTCAGGAGTTTCTTCGACCTCCCGCCGCCGGCGCCTCTTGCAATGCTTGCCAATCTGACCCCCGGTGACTTCGCGGTCGTACGCCGGAAAGCCGGTGCTCTGGGCCTGTTGCAGAATCCCGATGCCCTTGCCGGCATGCTGCAAGCCGAATGCGCGGTCAAGCCGGATCGGCCGCGGGTTATCGGGTTTCGGCAGTAGAGGTTCCGCATGCCACCATCGTCCGCTATCGTGGCGGGCGGCGATTACGTGCCAGGACACGAGGGCATCAAGGCATGGGACAGGACAACGGGATTCGATACGAACGCCTGAAGGACATCGTCAAATTGGCCATTCATCTCCAGGCGTCCAGGCGCGGCCTGACCCTGGATGACATGATGTCGATGATATCCGTCAGCCGGCGGACGGCCGAGCGAATGCGCGACGCGGTCGAATGGGCATTCGAACCGCTGGAAGTCATCCCGGCGTATGACAACAAGAAGCATTGGCGCCTGAGTTCGGACGTGCTCCGCCGCCTTGTCCCGGTCACGGCAGAAGAGATGACGACACTAACAACCGCCGCCGGGGCCCTCGAACAATCCGGTCTCCCGGAGCACGCATCCGGGCTTCGGGAGATCGAAACAAAACTCCGCGCCACCAAACGCGAGGGAGCGCTGGAAAGGCTTGAGACCGATCTCGAGACCTTGCTGCAGGCCGAGGGTCTCGCCATGCGGGCAGGTCCACGGCAACCCGTCGACAACGATCGGTTGTCACTGCTCCGGGAGGCCATACTGGTCGGACGAATGGTGCGGTTCACCTATCACGCGCGGTTCACGGGGCAGAAAAGTTACCAACTCGTCGAGCCTTACGGGCTCCTCTACGGCAACAACGCATTCCTGGTCGGGAAAACCGACTGGCAAGATGAACCGCACCTCTGGCGTTTCGCGAACATGAGCGAGGTCCGCCTCTCCAGCAAGACGTTTCGGCGGGATCCGGATTTCGACCTGCAGGAGTTTGCCAAGCGGTCCTTCGGGACATTCCAGGAAAAGCCGTTCAACGTGGTTCTGCAGTTTGACGCTCATGCCGCAAGGGACGCATCAACGTTTGTTTTCCATCCCGACCAATCCTTCGAGAAACACGACGACGGATCGCTGACGGTCCGCTTCAAGGCGGGCGGCACCTACGAGATGTGCTGGCACCTGTTTACCTGGGGTGACAGCGTCACCGTCGAGAAACCCGTCCGTCTACGCAAACAACTGGCCAAAATGTGCAAGGCGCTCGCTCGGCATCATGGCACCAAAGTGAAGAGGACGAATTGAGCCCGGTTTTCAACGACTCTTGGCCTCGCGGAGATTCGTTCGAATGATGGCGTAGTGAACGAGATTTGCCAAAATCCCCCGAGACTTTTCCCAGTTTGCCGCGTCAGCGTCAGGCAGGTCACCCAGGAAGACACGATCTTTGCCGTTCGCTTGGGTTATCCACCGACCGGCTCCGGCTTCAATGACCGCTTCGAAAACATCGGATGTCCGGATTTTTGACATGCGGCCATCATGATAGATGCGCCAGGATCTTGTTTCGTCGACCCGTTCGCAAAGGTCGGTATTGAGTTGCAGGGCGTGATGGGAGCGTTTCGGCTTTCTGACGACGACGCAAAGCCTGAGACCGCCACGGCGCCAACAGTTTACAGCGACAGACACCGCCTCGACCCGCCCCCGCGTAGCTGCAATGAAATCTGCATATCGGGTGTGGTAGCCTCCACCTTTGCGATTTCCAAATTTGTGCCAGGCCGACCCACAATCTTCGAGAATGTGCACACCGCCATGGGAGAACGGCAGTTCCTTTTTTACCGTTTGGCGGTCGAACAGCACTCGGTGAATAGCCAAGACAAAGCGACGGTCGTACTCTCTGCCTTCATCAAGAAATTGGGGATCATTGAGAGTCTCCCAGTAACGCTTGATGCCGTCATGGTCGTCGATGTTGCCCGGAAACTCGAGCTCCGCAACAGGGGGATCGGAGAAGACCCCTAGTGGTTCTAAAGTTCCTACAGGTTGATATTTTTCCTTTTCCGTCGTCTTGAGAAAGCCGTGGCTGTTACCGTTTGTGGTCCAGATCCACTTGGCTCGGGCCTTGCGGGCATAAGCAATCGCTTGTTGATCAACACATTCGCCAAGCGGGACTTTTTCGCGTTTGCACTCAACCACAACGAGAACATTGTCAGCATCGTCAATCAACTCGATGTCAGGCCGGATCCGGAAACGGGCAGGATCACTCACCAATGTATAATTTTCTTCCAGCCGTAACTTTTCCTTGCGCCACCCTTTCCTCATGAGCCAGTTGAGGACACGTTGGCGGACGCGTTCTTCGGGAGTCACACGAATCGCCTTGTCGCGGACAAGACACTGGATTGTTTTCTCCGTTCCGTGTGTTGTTGTAGGTTGAAAGTCAGGCAAAAAGTTTTCGGTCATATTCGCTTCGTTCTATTGCGTGCCGCGGTTGGCCGCGATTTTGGGCGAGGAAAATTTTCGGCTGGACGGAATTCACATATCACACAGAATGTGATCCGAGGCGACTTCAACCAATACTTGCCAAAGCGCCATTCCTGAACCGTTGTTAATCACGTCGCTGCCGTGCTGTCTCGACAAAAGCTCAGGCACAATCTTGAGACCGCCAGGCGCATAAATTCAGGGATGCTCTTCAACATGAACTTGTTCCATCTTTCACCGCTGCGGAACATCAGCCAACTTCTGTACCTACGGTGTGGAGCAAGATAAATGAGCCTACATCTGCGAACGACTTCTTCCCGAAGCATGCCTATATGTTGGCCAAAAGGAAGCAGAGCAAAAAAATCTGATTCGACCCTTGCGATTCGACTGACGCCGGCTCGGTTCTCAACGTCCCGCAGTGCCATGGAACCACGGTCCCGGTGTGGGTTGTCGTCTGGTCGGATTGTAAGGAGACATCGCGGGAAAGGTGAACCTGCCAGAATGAGCCGATATTCTGCACGTCGCGTGCGGAGATGGCCACAGAATACCGGTGCCAGCTCCGCGAATCGCTGACATAGTTCCGGTTGGATCGCGGATTCGAGGCCCTACAGGGCGAGGGCGTCACAAAAGCATATTAACCAGGTACATGTTGATGTACACGCTGTCGCGCGGCCCGCGCGGGCTCAGTTAAGCAGGATCGGTTTTGATCTCACCGTAGAAAATAAGGTTCTACCATTCGATTGGGCTGACATGTCGCAGCAAGTCATGATCGAATGGGACGTATGGCGTGGCCGTCATTCTCGAGATTCCCCCGGCCTGCCAACAGATAATAAACGCGAAGACGAGCGTCAGGAAAGAACAGTTCTTCGTCTGGTCGTAGACTTCGCGGGCACTGATACCTCTCCCTTTTCCGAAATGGACAACCAGCACCAAAGCGTGGAGTTGTTCGACATTCAACGACCGCGCCGTAGACTCTTGCCGGATGCGCTTCCAGCACCCGTAGCTGCCCGCCGGTTAGAGTGCCCCATAACCGCGTTGTGCCGACCCGGAATGCTGTCGTCCCGCCTGCCCTGCTCGTCTGCTTTGTCCTATCTTGAGTTGTCGCTGCGAGTTTGACAATCTCACGCTTGCCGTCGCGTCAGCCTGCGCCGTTTGTCGACCTCGGCCTTGCACGCTCCCGGTTCGGAGGCATCGTCATCAATCCTCACTTTCCCGGCAGTGAACGCCATATGCGCTACAGCGCATATGGCGTTCACTCGCGTTCCGGCCTGCCTGCTCGCTGAGCCGCCCAATGCGGCCCTTTGACACCTGAGTGCTTCAGCGCATTTCGTTACCTCCATGAACCGCTCTGGCTGCTACCAGCCGAAGCGACAATTTGCTGGGTTGGGTTCGCACCCACCAGGATGACGCGCCATTCACGGCGCACGCAGAATCGTACGTTAAGCACGTGATGTCGCCATAGTTCGCCACAGATATTCGCCCGTAAGCAGGATGTGAGCCCACCTACCGGAATTGACCTCGATTCTGGCTTGTTTCTCCACCACCCACGATGTCTCTTACAAGTCGTGCGCAGTCATGCCATGGATCGGACATCCAATGAGCGTTGGCTCCGGAGGTCGAGGGCGCCACGAACAGGATTGTCGTACCGACCCGTTCTTCGTGACGGCCATAAGGAAGTCTTCCGGTCGGCACAACGAGATATCTCGCCGCCGCGTTCTTGCCGTTAAACACCAGAACTTGGGGCTGCGCGGCTTCTATCTTCTCTCGGAACCCCGCAATGTCATAGTCTCCGTCTCGAAGCGCGGCATCGCGACCACTCGAATGCTTGACAATATCGGTTAGGCCGATGCCGAAGTCCGGCAACATCCGAAATTCTTCAGGAGCCAGTTGCCGCGGCGTCAATCCGACTTCCTCCAGAATTCGCCAGAACCTGTTCCGACCATCAACATAATACGCCCCGGCTGCAGCGGACCGGTCTCCGGCTGCTGTGCCACAGACCACCAGGTCGAGGCCCCGCTTCAAGACATCAGGAAGAACACCGTCCTGTTCTTTTATCTCAAGAAGACGTTGTTCGTAATCTTCCAATTCGGAGAAAGTCACCGGCCCCGCGCCAGGAGCACCGGTTTCGGCCATGCAGTTTAGTTGTACACGCCACGATCTCGCAACCTCATCACGGTCCCGCAGAGACATTCTTGTTCGTGCCAGAGCAACACCCAGAAATCCCAACCAGTGTTCTTGGCCGAGAATTCCCACCCTAGCTTCTTGCCAAACCCGTCTTATCGTCACGAGGTCCGCACTGCCGAGAACACTGCCAAGCCGGGACGATTCATCAGCCTTGAGGGCGATTGGGCCTCGAGAAGCCGTTCCTGCCAGTTCATCAGGCCATCTCGTGGAATTGTGATTCCACGCAGCTAAAGAAATTCCACGCGCAATCAGCATCAGGCCTACGCGCAGATGATGGTTTCCGCAGGTCCCGCACGGCACTCGCCAGCACCAGCGGTTGGCGGATGCGAGGCCACACAGTCTTTCAAAAGCATTGTCAGGTTCAACGGTCACTTCGGTTGTCAATGTACTGCGGGTTGGTTCTAGTAGAAAGCCGCTTTGGAGCTTGTTGAATCAGGCTCAATTGCGCCCAGTGATCTGAAAAGGGCCTTCGCAAAACACCTGTATCCTGGACAATTCTGCGGTCTGTGATGGCCTTCAGGGAGCTGAGAAGTCGTCCGCAAGCGCTTCGATCAAGGCAAGAAGCAAACGCAGTGCGATAGAAAACAGTCGTAACATTTAGAAACCTCGTTGATTGTTATTTTCTATTAACAAGTCAATGCGTGATTCTCCTGCCACCCACAGTCAGCCTCGATTCGGCGTGCGGCGCGTTTCGCGACTACATGCAGACGTGTGCCGAAACGGCCAGATAACGCAGCCCGCCCGTTATCCGAGTCACGTCGGACCCTGGACAACACGAGCACTACGTTCAAGTAGCTCGGTCAGTTGCGAGTCGAAGTCCCTGCCCACCTTCAGAATCTCGGCGAGATAGCCAATTGCAGCGGCGTATCCGAAGACGAGAGTGCCTAGCCACACGACCAGTCGCACATAGCTCATAGCGTCGCTGGGTTCGTCAAACCCGCCGTTCGTCAATGGCAACATCAATGACACCGGCGTAGGGTGGTCGTACCTCGCCAACATTCCGTTTCTTGCTTCATCGTCCCACCAGCCACAGTCGATCTCGACCATGATGCGATGTGCCGCCGGCACGCACGGCCAGACCGCATGCATCTGCCGGTAAGAGGCTCGAATCTCGGTCGCCATCGAGTGCATGCCGTCGCCATCGACGTCGCACTCGGAAATTGCCGACACGTGGAGGCGCACCTTGCGCAGCCGCAACATCCAATCTGGCGTGTCCGCGTTGATCGCACGGTCCTGCGTATCGATCCGTACATGGACATGGGCAAATTCCCGAAGCAAGTCGCGGAACTTACCGCACCGGATCCGCTTTTGCGCAACCCCTTCCGCTGCCGCGTTCATCAGTCCGCCGTCTGGGCGTTGACATCAACGAACGCCGACACCGCAGCATTCCGTAGGCCGGCGGCGATCTCACGCCCTTCGTTTAGTCGCTCCAGTGTCGCGGCGATCCATTTCTGCCCGTCGCCCCCCGCTGCAGGACACAATGCGGCGTACGCGTTCATCGTGTTCACCTGTTCCACCAGGTAGTCCATAAAGCCTGCGAAGTAAAACTCGTCCTGCCACGTGTTCATCGATTTGACTCCTCCACGCCACGTTGGCCCCCTCAGGTTCCCCTCTTCGTGACAGAAGCAGTTGCTCAGGTGCGCGTACCAGCCTTCACCCCCCTTAAGCGATGCCGCCTTGTCCGCTTGCTTGAGGCTCCTTCCCCGGCGCCGTTCCGGCGCGCGCATCCCCACGCTCTCCGCCGCCGCCCTCTCCGATTCCGAGATGGTCGCGAGCAGCTCGTCATGACCCACCTTGCCCTTGGTCGCGCGGATGATCGTGTCGAAATAGTCTGCGTTGATGCGATCGCCCAAGGCCCTTACCGCCTGTTCTGGATCAGTTTTTAGACGCGGCGCGACAAAATGATTATCGAGGATGAACACCACTTGGCCAGCGCACTCCAGGACGGGCCGCATCTGCACAGCGAGCGAATGCAGATTGTTGGCTGCATTGGCGCGTAGAACCGCGTCCGAATGGAGCCGCGCCTTGCGTAGCAACAGTGCGCACTCCGCTCGCAGAGGAATGGCGGGATCGGCTTCAAGGTCGGATTGAGATGAGACCTCCCGCAATTCACCATCCACGCTAAACCGCCATTCGAGTTCGCCTGTCATTTGGATCGACTGCGTGAGCAGGCTGGCGACCCCCACGCGATAGCGGGCGACGTCAGGCGCATTGAGACGTGCGGCATTTGGCATGATGAAGTCTGCAAACCGTTGAACCGTTGCTCGTGCGCTTGACCTTTGGGCTCTACGTCCCGGAGTCAAGAAGGAGTAGTGAAAGGACCGTCTGTCGCTCGGTTGATTTCGACACGGTCGGCGCGCAGAGCAGGACATTGACTGGCAGGACATCGCCTCGAATGGACTGGCCGAAGGTCACGATCCGGCCCGGGTCACGCTTGGGATTCTGAAATTCCCCCGCCGCGGAGCAAGGCCATCGCCTAGTCCAGGCTCGGCCGCTCGGCCCTGGCGCCTTCGGCATGGTTTTCGTAGATCTTCCCGCAGCCCACTTTCCGGAGCGCGTCCAGCTGCGGATCGAGGCACTGCCCGGGCGTCGAGACGCGGGCGTGTCCTGTAAGTGCCATGATTGTCCTGCTCGTTCGTTTTCTTGTCCGGAAATCGACCTGTCCGGAATCCCGGCATCAAACCGGGTTGTCGGACAGTTGCCAACGTGTCCTTCTAATTGCTGTTTCTTGGACAGAGCAACAGACGATCCAACAATGGTGGACCAGTACTACCTGTTGGCGGGAATCCGGATAAAAAGGACCAAACGGTTCAGAACGGGGAATACCAATGAAAGTGGGAACTGTACGGCCCGAACTTCGGCCGGACTGGATGAAGAAAAACCTGGCCTGGAAAATCCTGGCAGGATTGGAGTACCTGGCGGCCTGGCCGTTTTATGCGTTTCACACTCTGGCGCTGTTCCGGCTCACAATCGAATTAGGGGCGATCGCAGCGTTAATCTTCACTGTTTTCGGCGTATACGGAGAATTCCAGGAGCGCGAGAAAGATCGTGCCGTTCGTATCGCAACGATGTTTGTTCAGATCGCTCAGACCATGGCCCTACCTGAAGGAAAGGGCTTGAAGGCCGTAAAACCCAGCGTAGAACTGCTCGCGGGCGAAGCCGTTCCGATGCTTGGCATTAATCTCAAAGGCGCTGACCTCTTCAGTGCGGACCTCCGCGGTGCGGATTTCCGCGGCGCGAACCTCAGCGGTGCAAACCTCGACCATGTGAACCTCAGCGGTGCAAACCTCGGCGGTGCAAACCTCGGCGGTACAATCTCCATCCATTTGAACCTCAGCGATGCGGACCTTAGCAATGCGGACCTTAGCAATGCATTCCTCTTGAATGTGAACCTCGGCGGTGCCGATCTCATCGGTGCCGATCTCAGCAGTGCGCACATCACCAATGTGGACTTCAGCGAGGCGAACAGCGCACAAAGGCTGTCACAAGATCAACTAGACGAGGCCTGTGCAGACCCCAGCAATCCTCCACAATTGCCAGCATCCTTGACCTGGAATGGGCCGCCCTGCGATTGATTTGGCACGCACGACTCTTAGCGCATACGTCGCGGTCGAACATTTTTCAAAATTGTGCACGGCTCATACGTCATCCGGAGATCTGCCGGGTGGCCGCGGCGGTCTGCATCTCGCCCGTCGCCAGGTTGCGCACCACGAAGCTTTACGACCGGCGCGAGGAACGCGTGTCGCTCGACGAGATCGAGAGGATCGGGATTTGAGAGACAGGAAGGCTCATCCCTCACCTTGTCAAGTTGATCCTGTGAGAACTCTTTTGCAGTTGTAACAGCCGGAAAAGGTTTTTGGGGGACCCGAGAGACGAAACGAGCAAGCGCCAGCAGAAAAAGGAGTGGGAACTTGACGCATATTCTCATTGACAACCCTGACTGGGATGATGGGAGTTGGGGTGGCTTGGAGCGTATCGAATTCGATTTCGAAAATCCGCAAAAATTCAATTCCACGCAACAGTTCTACGAGCGTGATGATGGAACCACGGTGTGTCTAAAATACAATGTCATCGCAGATGTAGGGAAGCCAAATGAGTTAAAAATCAAATATCGAAAAAAGGATAATCGGCATCTATTCGAAAAGGATGGCTTTAAAAACGGCGACTTTTTTTGGGGTACCCATATTCTCACGCGGGCAGGCAAGGACGATTGCGGTTCATCCGTCTGGAATGGCCGAGAGGGCCCCGGATGGAAAAAAGAACAGATCATAGGTCACCGCCGAAGAGTCACGACAACAAAACTACAGAGAGCTCAGGCCAGATTCAGAAAATGGTTGCTCAATGAGGACAAACGCTGTGCGGTATCTGGTGAATTATGTCCGACAGTACTGGACGCAGCACATATTGTCTCGGTAAGTAAGGGTGGGCAAGAAGTCTTGGCGAACGGTTTCCTCCTGCGCACAGACCTGCACCGTCTTTACGATGCAGACCCTCCAAGTTTCAGGATTTGTCCAGAAACCGGCAAAGTTTCGAGTTCGAATAACTACGATGGTTTCGATTTCAGAAACAGGACGATTCCAGACAGCGTTCGAGTCCGGGTCTGCGATGCCCTGAGAGCCAGGGCAGAATAAAATGCGGGGGAGGCTGGGTCCGTCATTTCCGCGGACAAAGGGTATTGGCCAGATTCGTGTCGGAATACACGCTGTTATGGATACAGGTCTGCCATCCGATCATCGAAGTGGGGGTCGATTCATGCTATCCGTACTGATTGATTGACCCTATTCTTTCTCTGGACATTGCCAACGCCTGTGAGTCGTCGAGGATTCGCAAAGGTACTTCCTGATCCCCTGGATCCTCGCATGGGCATTGAAATCCGCGACCGGGTCCCTACCCGGCGCGCTCGCCCGGCGCGTGGCGCGACGGTGTCATACGATTCATCAGGTATGCCGCAAACGCCTTCAGGCCAATGCCCGAACGGATCCGGAATTCCTCGTAACCAATTCTTCGAACGGAAACGCCACTTGCCGCGAACCCTTTCGACAATGCCATTCGCATGGGTTCCGGTCCGCAGAATGCTATAGACAGGTCCGACGCATCCAGTCCCGTCGCCTCCAGAATCTTGCCGGCTGTCGCCCTGTCCTGTGCCTCGGATGTGTGCAGCATCAGCGTAAAGTTGGGGAGTTCATCTGCGAGCGTCGCCAGTTCCTGAAGGTGAGCCGCCCCGTTCTCATTCCTGATGCAGTACACAAGGGTTGCCGCAGCGTCCTGCCGGTTCATTGCCTGCGCCCAGGCGACAAAAGGCGTGATGCCGATACCGCCCGCGATCCAGAGTCCTGGATTCCCCAATTGCCGTCTTTCGAAGCGCCCGTAGGGGCCTTCGACCCGAACGGAGGTACCTACTGGCAGCAACTTGCCCAACTGGGACGTGAAATCGCCAAGGCTCGCGACCGTCACTCGAATGCTGCCGTCATCACTCGGCGCTTTGCTGATCGTGAACGGATGCGGCTCACCTCCCTCGAAACTGACGAAAACAAATTGACCCGGGCGATATCGCAATGCACGACCGGTGGGTTTCATCGTGATTGCCAGCGCCTTGCCCGTCCTTTCCAGGTGGGCGATCTCGTAACGGCGCGACGGGCGCATCCGTGCGGGCAGTAGGCGGAAAGTGAACGCGGCGATTCCCAGGACGCAGAAGGTGGCGACGTAGAGACCGAGCGGATCACGGACAGAGAAGGGTTTCAGGATGAACAGGTAATGGAAGGCGCCGAATACGAAAAAGACCCCTATGAACCGGTGAGTCCAGCGCCAGAGGTGATACGGAATGAAAGTCGCCACAGTGACGATGACAAGGATCAGGAGTCCGTAAAGGGCGACCTCACCAGCGGTCTCTGCAACCTCCACCAGCGCGGTCCCGCGACCCAGCCCAATCATTTCGGCGTCGATCGTATCGTGCAGGAGAATGGCAGCTAGGGCGCCGATCCCCAGCCATTTGTGCAGGATGTAAGCTCTGTCCATTCCGCCGAAGACCCATTCCACAGGTGCAATCCGCGTTGCGATCAGCTGCGAAATTGCCATGGCGATGAGCGCTGACATTCCCAGGTACTGACTGAACAGCGCGACGATGTCGCGGCCTTGGGCAATTTCGGGAAGCCAGACAAGGGGGGTGGCAAGTGACACGGCTACAACGACGAGCCCGAGCGGTTTGAGAGTCATTTCATGTCCCTCCTTTTGTCTGGCCGAGTGCGGGTTCCTCAGCTTGGCTATCGCGCCTCAATTTTCCGATTCTCCAATTGAACGAGGTTTGTCCGTTGTCCAGCCGTCTCGCCTCGCAACCAGCCCAAAATCGGATAGTGTCTCGTCATGGTGTGAGCAGTGGAAGGCGGTTGCGCCTTGCTTCGCGACTGCCGAACCAGCTGTCGCCTGAGCTTCGTTCAGCCGGCGATCCGTTTCCGCGATCAAATGGTGGATCCGCCATGCCGCGAAGCGCCGGCGGCGAACCAGACCTACCGGAAGTCGTGCGAAAAGAATGCGAAATCGCTTCGGTCGAACTCGCCTTGATCCGGTCCATATCTGCGAATGTTCGAGGATTTGACGATTGCCGATCTGTACAAGGGCCTGCTGCATGGTCCCGAGGATTGGATACTCCCGCACCTTGGGCGTCAACTGTCGTCGGCCCGGATCAACAGTCGACCAGTTTCTCTGCCAGCACGTCCTGGCCGACGCAGCTGTCGTATTTCGCGAAGTTGGCGGAGAACATGCGCAGCAGTTTCGCGGTCTGACGGTCAAAAGCGGCTGCGTCCGGCCAGGTGTCACGGGGACGCAGGAGGACGTTGTCGACTCCCGCGACGGAAACCGGCACGCTGAATTTGAACTTGTCGTCTTTCCGGTACGCGGCTCTTTCGAGTGTTCCGTCCAGCACAAGGGACAGCAGTCGACGCGTGGTGTCGATCGGAAGGCGCGACCCCTCCCCGTACGCGCCACCGGTCCAACCGGTGTTGACGAGCCAGCAGGATGCCCCGGAAGACGCGATCCGTTTCCCGAGCAACCGCCCGTACACATCCGGACGCCGCGGCATGAACGGTGCGCCGAAGCAGGCGGAGAACGTCGGCTGCGGCTCCACCACGCCCCGCTCGGTTCCCGCCGCCTTCGACGTGAAGCCCGACAGGAAATGATACACTGCCTGCGCCGGTGTCAGCCGGGCGATCGGGGGAAGTACACCGAAGGCATCGCAGGTCAGCATGACAATATGCCGTGGTTGGCCAGCCAGCCCGGTCGCCGATGCACTCGTAATGTACTCGAGTGGGTAGGCGCACCGCATGTTCGCGGTGATGCTGTCGTCGTCGAAATCGGGTTCACGTGTATCCGGGTCGCAGACCATGTTCTCTATCACTGTCGCAAACTTTCGTGTCGCGGCATGGATATCCGGTTCGGTGACTGGGTCGAGATGGAGAGTCTTTGCGTAACACCCGCCCTCCATATTGAAGGTGCCATTGTCCGACCAGCCGTGTTCATCATCACCGATGAGGGTTCGCCGTGGATCGGCAGACAGGGTCGTCTTTCCGGTACCTGACAGGCCGAAAAAGACGGCCACGTCATTCGGGTCTCCGGTTGCGTGGTTGGCCGAGCAATGCATCGGCATCACGCCAAGTTCCGGTAGAGTGTAGTTCAGGTACGAGAAGATCGACTTCTTGATTTCGCCGGCATACCCGGTACCGGCGATCAGGATCATCCGCCGTTCGAAGGACATGGCGACGACGACATCCGAGTTGCAGCCATGACGACTCGGATCGGCCTCGAATTCCGGGCAGTTGACAACGGTGCAATCCGGCACGAAGGCCATGAGGCCTGCAGCATCCACCCTGCGCAGCAGGTGCCGGATGAACAAGCCGTGCCAGGCCAGGCTGGTTATCACCCTTACGTTGATCCGGTATGCCGGGTCCGCCCCGCAGTGCAGGTCCTGGACGACGCAGTCACGCCCACGGAGATGTGCGAACATGTCCCGGCGCAAGGTCTCGAAATCGTCCTCGGGCATCGCGGAATTGCCCTCCCAGCAGACGCCGTCTGCGGCTGGCGATTCGTCGACGATGAACTTGTCGTCAGGAGACCTGCCAGTGCATTTGCCCGTCGAAACCAGAAGTGATCCGCCAGGACCGACGGTCCCTTCCCCGCGCCTGAGGGACAGTTCCACAAGTGCCGGGGTCGAGAAATTGTAGTAAACCGTGCTGACGCCAAGAACGCCAATTTTTACGAGAGTCTGGTTTGGATTGACGAGGCCAACCTTCATTCCGATGCTCCTTATCTCGAAGCGGCCTTCGGCCTGATCCGGGTCCGCAGCGGCGCTGGCGAGCCTCGAGTTCGGGAGACGCCATGTCGATGGGGTTCAGGCCGGAAGCCTGCGGCAGCAAAAGCATGAAACGGAATCCTTGTTCGCCGGGAGGTTCGGCAACGTTCCCGCTCCAGGCTTTCAGAGTGCTCATTGCTCGAATAACCACACACCGCAGGCAGTGCCTCCACCTCCGGCACCACCCGCGGCATCACAATGGTTTTCAGGGGGCCATCCCGGTCCCGCACACCCGGCGGGTGAGCTTCGACCACTGTTGGAGATCTTTCAACTTCAACGGCGAAGTACCACTTGTGATCCTTGGCCCATTTGCACGCATCGTAACCGGAGGGTCCGCCAGCTTTGGTAATTCTTGTGCTCCACTTATGGAAAACTGCCACCGTTGATCCCAAAGACCTGCCCGTGGCAGACCAATCCGCCATACGCAACGCAAGCGCCGTCCGGTCGAACGCGCGCCTATGGTGGAAACAATACCGAACCGGCGTAAACGGCAGAATCGAACAATGTTCATCAATAAAACTGTGAGCGTGCCAGGTTTGCTCCGACTTGCCAGTGCACTCTCCCATGGTGAGAGATGCTGATCCCTTGTGCCTAGACTTTTATTTTCGGATCCAACCAATCCCTCAGGGAATCACCGAAAAGGTTGAACGCGAAGACTGCAAGGCTGATTGCCAGTCCAGGGAAAATAATCATCCATGGCGCCTCGCGGTAAAATTCTGCGGACGAACCGGCGAGCATCAATCCCCAGGCAGCCGTGGGCTCCGAAACCCCGAGTCCGAGAAATGACAGGGATGCTTCCAGCAGGATCGCCTGCGCGACAAAGGCCGTAAACATGATGATGTAGGGCGCCGCGACATTCGGGATGATGTGACGAAACATTATCCGAACGTTCGAGTACCCCGCGACACGTGCTGCGTCTATGTACGGCATTTCACAAATCACCAGGGCAGATGACCGGACGACGCGCGCGACCTTGGGAACCATCGGAATTGCAATTGCCAGTATCAAGTTGAGATCAAGGCCGGCAACAACAAAGCTGCCAAGAACCGCCACGACGGCCAACGCCAGGACAATGATTGGGAATGCAAGAATGATATCCATCAGCCGCTGGATGATCATGTCCACGCGGCCTCCAAAGTAAGCGGAGCAAACGCCGAGTACGGCGCCGACTGTCGAACCTAACAGGGAGGACAAGAACCCGACGAGAAGGGCAGTCCGCGCTCCGTAGATTATTCTTGAAAGCACATCGCGACCGTATGCATCCGTCCCAAGCAAATGCTCTTGCGACGGCGGCGACAGCATCGATCCGTAATCGAGCTGCAGAGGATCATATGGCGCTACGTATTTTGCAAATACCCCAGCAAACACCATCGCGACAATTATGACGAGCCCGGCAGCTCCCAAGGGCTGTTGCACAACAAACTGCATAACCGGATGTTGCCGCTTCGGTATGTCATAAGTGATTGCTACTGCAGCGCTCATGTCATCTCTTTCTTTCGATACGCCCCGACGACCGATTCACGAGTATTCTCTGCAAACCGTGCCCGGGATTGTCCTGGTCATGTCGCCGTCTTGAATTGTCATCAGTCACCGTGACGAACCGAGTCTCACCCTGGGATCAAACACCCCGTAGAGCATGTCGACGACGAAATTGATCAAGACGAAAATGACGGCGATCAACATCACGAGCGCCTGTACCATCGTGTAGTCGCCTCTCGTCACCGTCTCGACGAAAAGCTTCCCGAGCCCGTTCAAATTGAAGACCTGCTCGGTGACGACCAGGCCACCGATCAGGAAGCCGAACTCCAACCCGATCACCGTAATCACCGGAAGCATGGCGTTCTTCATGGCGTGCCTCGCGATGACCATCCGTTCGAACACACCCTTGGCTCGCGCTGTCCGGATGTAGTCTTCTTTCAAGACCTCCAGAATGCTGGAACGCATCATCCTTGTTGCGACCGCAGAGTAACGGTACCCGACGGCCATTGCGGGCCAAATCAATTGCGACAGGTTTCTCACGGGATCTTCGTAAATGGGTGTAAAGGTAAGAGGCGGGATCCAGTTGAAATTCAAAAGCAACGCCAGGATCAGGAGCATGCCAAGCCAAAACGACGGTACAGCCAATCCGGCAATCGAAAAAACGCGAATGGCATAGTCAAGCCACGTGTCCTTGAAGAGTGCCGATAACGTGCCGAGCGGAATCGCGATTGCGACCGCAAGCGTCGTTGCCATCACGGCGACCTGTACCGACAATTCGATCCGTGACGCGATTTCATCCACGACCGGGCGCTCGGTCCACAATGACTTACCAAAGTCAAGCGTCACCAGGCCAACCATCCAGTCAACGAACTGCAGCCACATCGGCTTGTCCAGCCCAAGTTTTTTGCGCTCGGCCTCAAGCGCTTCCTCGCTGACCTGACCGCCTTCGGCCAACAGTTTCAACTCGACGATGTCGCCGGGCAACATGCGCATCATGATGAAGACCAGGATCGCAACGCCCAAGAGCGTCGGGATCATCAGAAGCAATCGGTTAATTGCATAGCTCGTCATGAACTTCCCCAGTAGTCCAGGTTATCGGTTGGTGCGGTGGTCATTGAACAACCACCGCACCTTTTTTCGCCTTTCTCAAGTCACGGTCGGAGAGCCTATTCGGAGAGCCACACGTCCGTGAGGTCTTGATTGAGGTGATGGCTCGGGGACATGTGCCAGCCGTTGACCTGTTTCCAGTTAACGATGATTCGTTGCCACCAGAACGTGGGAACATTGTATGCCTGCTCCATCACGTGCTGTTCGAACTGGCGCAGAATCGCGATACGATCTTCCTTGGTCCTGGCGCGGATCTGCTTTTCGAACAACTCGTCGAGATAACGATCCGTATACTGACCATAGTTGATGGATGAATTGTCTGTCGAAATGTACTTCAGGAGCTGAAGGTTCGGCTCATCCATGAAGTCGCAAACGAAATCCAGGCCGGCCTCGGCATTGCCGCCGCGCAGTTTTGCCAGGTATTCGCTGGTAGGAAGCGGATCATTCACCGCATCGACGCCGATCTGTCGCCACTGGTCAACCAGGAAGACACCCACCGCTTCATACGGCACGGAGATGTTCCGGTTGGTGAACGTGAACTTGAGATCAGACTGGCCGGCTTCCGCGAGCAAACGCCGTGCTTCTTCACGTGCCGCTTCGACGTCCCGACTGAAGCCCGGCAAGCTTTCCAGCTCTTCATCGGGTGTCGCGAGGTCGTAACCCGGGCGAAGAACGCCACCGACCCGCCGCACGAACGCGATCTTCGATAGTGCTTCGGCTCCGTTCCAGCGGTCGACCGCCAGCGACAGCGCCCGACGCACCCGAGGATCGTCGAAGGGTTCCTTTTCCACGTTGAGACTGATGTTCAGAACGCAGGCCCAAGGCTGTTCATAGACATTGACCTTGTCTCCCAGCGCGTCAACCAGCTTGTCGCGGTTAGCCGGCGTATGGCCGCGGAATTCAGCAAGGACTTCACCTGCCTGCAATGCATTCACACGTGCAGCAGTACTGCGCATGTAGATGGCGCGATAGCTGTCCAGATAGGGCTTGCCCTCCTGGAAGTAGCCGTCAAAGCGCTTACCGACCCAGTGGGAACCGGCTTCATGTTCGACAGGAACAAATGCACCCGTGCCGAGAATTTCCGTTTCAGGATACCGGGGATTTTCTTCCAGCTTGGCGGCACTGTAGATGCAGTTCCACGGAGAAGCCAGCAATGAGATCATTGCCGAGTTCGGTGCCTTCAGCTTCATGACCACCGTTAGGTCATCCGGCGCCTCGACAGAAACGATGTCCGAATACGCGCCCTGGCGCAGCGAAACGATACCTTCTTGCGGGTTGATAATCCGGTCATAGCTGGCCTTGACGTCAGCGGACGTAAGTGTGGAACCGTCGTGGAACTGCACTCCATCATGCAGCTTGAACGTATAGGTCAAGCCGTCTTCCGAGATCGTCCACGATTCGGCGAGATCACCGGTGACTGCCGGGTAGTTCGGGGCATCGAATTTCAGCAGCGTGCTATAGTGCGGCCGTACGGAATGTACAAACGCAAACGATGAATTCCTGTGGCAATCATAGTTCGGCGGTTCAGCACTCACCGCGAAAACGAGTTCACCGCCCCGGGTTTGGGCGATCGCATCTTTTCCCATTACCCCAACTACCAGAACGGCAAACATCAACGTCAACATTGACATGAAATAGCGGTTCATCGTCATTCCTCCTTGATTTCAGTGCGCGTCCCCATTGGAAGCGATCTTAATTCCAGCCGATCCGATGTAGTGTTGGCGGAGCGATCACTCGCAGTAAATGGCCATCGGGCCATGATTGGTAGCATTTGCCGGCAACCAATCAGCCTTAAGCTTCCAATTCGTGACCATTCCGGGTGCCCTTAGTCATTTCGACACCATGCAGATCCATCAGAGCATCAGATCATCTGCTGTTTAAAAGATATAGCCGGAAGATTGTTTGGCGTCAACAAAAAGCATCATTGATTGAAAATCCCATCACGGAGGCAGCCCCCGTCCATTCAGGAACTCGGTTTGTTTGGGATCCGGATTTCGGAACGAAATTTCCGGGCGCAGGCGGTGGAGAGGACCAGCCGCTTTCCGGCAACAGGATTCCTGTCAACCTGAGTCTCGGATGAGCGATATTTTTCATTCAGATTTTTTGCTTTTCCGCTGGTGTGGGCATCGAGACATGACAGGATGTGGACAAAAGCATTGATCGGGGAGCGGCCCGGGTGTGTTCCGATTCCATTCCCAGCTTCAGTTTGTCGGACACTGTCTCAATGATGAACCCTTTCTTCAGCAGCAGCTTTTCCGTGACCTGCACCAGGTGATTGCGCATCCCGCGGCGGATGCCTGTGCTCAGCTTCGGACCGTGTCTTCAGAGGGCCATGAAGAACTCTTGCCAAATATTCCATTTTGGGAGAGGCCCGGCCCTTCAGGGCAGAGCGGTCATGGCATCCAGCGCGATCCGGTCGTCGCCATTGCCCGGGATGAATTTTGCGGCCATGATTTCACCTTTGTGATTGATTGCCACGTGCAGCTTGAAACTGTGAATTCTTCCCGCGGCAGTACGTCCCTAGGATTCCTCAGACGACGCAGAGCCCGGCGGATCCTCTCCCTGACGGCTGTGACATTGTTGCCTTCGGCCGATGAGCAAACCTTGGCACTCCAGATCATATCTCTTGCGATGCTCGATCGTTTTGGCCACACGTGCGGCTACCGGCGCTTCGCGTGCATCCTCAAGGAAGCACACTCATGGTTCGCGGTGCACGTGGTGGTTTACCTTTCTTTCCTGCCGGACTTGCAACGGCAACTGCGGCGCCAGTTTGCCTGGCGCTCCACATCTTGATTGTCACGTCGCACACGTCGGAAAAAGGTATTCGCATTCTCTTTCACTATGATCGATCCGGACCTCTTGCCGGGTCAAACGTTGAGATTGACCGCGAATTCCAAATAAGTATACTCAAAATTTAAACATCGGATGATCATATGGATGATGCGAAGTGATTTCTCCAAACACCTCATTCGACTTTTGATGACTCTCGGACTTGGGAATGGTCGCAATGGAACTTTCGGACTCGGCGCTCACCACTGTTCCCCATGACTCGTCAGTTGGAAAATTCCTGTTGGAAGTTGAAGATCTGCACGTCCACTTCGTGACTTCACGAGGTGTAGTTCGGGCGGTCGAAGGCATTTCCTACAAGGTGGAATCCGGCGAAACCGTAGCAATCGTGGGTGAATCGGGATGCGGAAAGTCGGTGTCATCCCTTGCGATAATGGGGCTCTTGCCCAAGCCCACGGGAAAGGTCGTCGGTGGAAGGATACTGTTCGAGGGTCGCAACCTGCTGGACCTTACGCAAGACGAAATGCGTGAAATCCGCGGCCGCGACATCGCCATGATATTCCAGGAACCAATGACCTCTCTGAATCCGGTGCTCGGAATCGGTTCACAAATCATGGAACCATTGTTCATTCACATGGGCAACACGAAAGAACAGGCGCGTGACCGGGCAATTGAATTGCTTGATCTCGTTGGAATCTCCGATCCGGAGCGGCGCCTGGATCAATACCCACACCAATTGTCGGGCGGCATGCGGCAACGCATCATGATTGCGATCGGTCTGACCTGCAACCCGAAACTCATCATTGCGGATGAGCCTACCACGGCCCTGGACGTCACGATTCAGGCACAGATTCTGAAGCTCATGAAAGACCTTTCCGAAAGGCTCGGGATCGCGCTCATAATCATCACGCATAATCTGGGCATAGTCGCGCGCTACGCCGATCGCGTTAATGTCATGTATGCCGCACGCATGGTCGAACAGTGCAGCGCCCGCGATTTGTTCGCCAAACCACTGCATCCATACTCTGCCGGTCTGCTGCACTCCGTGCCACGCCTGGACAATCCCCGTGAAAAAAGGCTTGGGACAATTGACGGTTTGCCGCCGAACCTTCTTGATCCACCCGCCGGTTGCAGGTTTGCCGCTCGTTGCAAGAGAGCAAAAGATGCTTGCAAATTCGATCAACCCGAACTCGTTGAAATCGAGGCCCATCGTTTTTCGGCCTGTATTCGTGCAGACGAGATGGCCAGGGAAACCCCGCCTCTCTCAAAGCCGGCCGAGGTTGATGAAACCAGCACAAAGATCAAGGAGCGGGACCAGCCTCTCCTGCAGGTCAATGAGCTGTGCACCTATTTTGGTGTCACTTCGGGCTCGAACCTCTTGAGGAGGGAAAAATTTCAAATTCGTGCTGTTGACGGTCTCTCTTTTGACATTCACCGCGGTGAAACCGTCGGACTGGTGGGAGAGTCGGGTTGTGGCAAGACGACGGTCGGCAGAACACTTCTGGGTCTGGAAAAGCCGACTGCTGGAGAAGTGCTGTTCGACGGTTTGGACATTTCACGGCTGAAAGGTCAGGAACTTACCGATCACCGGCGATCTGTACAGGCTGTATTTCAGGATCCCTACAGCTCCCTCAACCCGCGGATGACAGTTGGAAGCATAATCGCCGAACCCATGCACGTCTATCGTCTCGAACCAAGTCAGGAGGCCGTCCGGGAGAAAGTGCGCGAACTGCTCGTCAGCGTAGGACTTTTTGATTACATGGCGGACCGTTACCCTCATGAACTATCGGGCGGACAGCGCCAGCGGATCGGGATCGCTCGAGCGCTTGCAATGCAGCCATCGTTTATCGTTTGTGATGAACCGGTTTCGGCACTGGACGTATCGATCCAGGGACAGATCATCAATTTGATGGAAGAATTGCAAAGTGAACTCGGGCTGACATATTTGTTCATTGCCCACGACCTGGCTGTCGTACGTCACATGTCCGATCGCGTGGTGGTCATGTACCTGGGGCGTGTCATGGAAATTGCATACCGTGACGATCTGTATGGCGAACCGTTACATCCCTACACGAAGGCACTCCTCAATGCTGTTCCGATTCCGGACCCTCAAATCGAAACGACGCAAGAGTTGCGTCTTCTGAAGGGGGAAATTCCGAGCCCGCTGAATCCGCCCAAAGGATGCGTTTTTCACACGCGATGCGAAATGGCGAGCGAGGAGTGCAAACACGTCATACCGGAGTTCAGGGAAGTAAAACCTGATCACTACGCCGCATGTCTGAAACTATGAACGGTTGATTGATGAATGCGCCGATTGACCGTGACACCAGGAATTCCCCGTTGGGGTTACACCGCTTGGCTGGGAAAACACCTTGGCCAAAAAGAAGGGGCTGTCTGCTTCAACGGATAAATGCAGCCAGCATGACCGTTGCAGGCAGATCCCCAAGGCCAAAGCAGGAAATCCTCTTTCCTTTTTTTTCAGTAAAATTTTTGACGGCTGGCGCTGCGTTCGCGGCATGTCCTTTGGCCGGACACCGGTCCCAGGAATCCCAGCCACATAGGAGGAAATGATGAAAGAAAAGCGCAATGTATTGATCCTTGGCGCGTCATACGGATCTCTTTTTGCTACCAAGCTGGCAATGGCCGGTCATTCGGCACAACTCGTCTGCCTGCCTGACGAGGTGGACCTGATCAATTCCGAAGGCGCAATCGTCAAGATGCCGATCCGTGGCCGCGAGGGTTCGATCGATATCCGTACGACGGATCTCTCCGGGCCTGTTTCGGCTTGTGGTCCGGACCATGCACGTCCGGAGGAATTCGACCTCGTCGTACTTGCCATGCAGGAGCCCCAGTATCGGTCCAGTGAAATCAGGAATTTGCTTGGCCGCATCGGTGAAACAGCACGACCCTGCTTGTCGATCATGAACATGCCTCCACTACCCTACCTGAAAAGAATTCCGGGCCTTGATGTGGATGCGTGCCGCGATAGCTATACCGATGCAACTGCCTGGGAAGGGCTTGAACCCGAACTGGTGACGCTTTGTAGTCCAGACCCGCAAGCCTTTCGACCTCCGGGCCTGCCAATCAACGTCCTGCAAGTTCGCCTTCCGACCAACTTCAAGGCTGCACGTTTCGAATCGAGCGAACATACCGCAATGCTCAGACAGCTGGAATCGGATATACAATCAGCCCGGTTCGAAATTGACGGCAAACCGTCGGAAGTTCCGGTAAAGCTCCGAGTCCATGAATCCATCTTCGTCCCAATGGCGAAATGGTGCATGTTGATAGCCGGCAACTATCGCTGCATCGGTAAGGACGGGATGCGGCCCATTAGGGAAGCGGTTCGATCAGACCCGAAAAAATCACGGGAAATCTACGAATGGGTATCCTCACTTTGTATCTCCCTCGGTGCAAGCAAGGCGGACATGGTACCATTTGACAAGTATGCACAGGCAGCGGATTCCCTCATTACCCCGTCGTCGGCAGCCCGCGCGCTTGCAGCTGGCGCACCCAACATAGAAAGGGTAGACCGATTGGTCCAAACCATCGCCGCAAACCGTGGCCTTCAACTGACAATCGTCGACGAAATCGTCAGTCTTGTGGATTACTGGCTCGAACAGAACAGGGCGAGTTCGCCATGAAGGCTCACTGAACCAGGCTCTCGAGGCTGTCTGCGCTTATTCGCCCCGATAGGCATGAAACTCCGGCGAAACGGCCCGTGACGTTGCTGTATGATGTGGTAGTGAGGCATCGCAACGGCCGTATTCCTGAAGGTGAAACCCGGACTTCCCGAATCAAATCTGGTTCGAGATCTGACGGTCCGAACCCCGAAATGTTCCTAACCTTTGAGGCTGTGAGCGCGCTTCAAATTTGCAGGAACCGGACTTGTCAAGGAAACTCCGGGCCAGCCGCAATTCACGTCGCAGATTATGTGCTTGCTGGTGCGGGACATTTCATGCGCGATCGTCTGAAACCGTCTTGACAAGGCGGGCGCGGAAAATACCCCGTTCTTGGTCAGAGGCTTAATCCCCGCCGGATCAGGTTCAGTCCCAAAAACAGGAAAATGATCAGAACAACCGTATGAAACCGTTTGGTGTCCAATCGGCTGCGGAGTCGCTCCCCGACAAAAAAACCTACCACCGCCGGCATTACCATCAAACACGATACAATCGCGGTTTCCCCACCGAACAGTCCTGCTTGCCAGTAACTGATAATCAACGGGATCCCGCCGACAGCGATTATAACACCGCTCGCTCTGACAAAGGCGTCCTTCGGTGTCCGCCGCGCAAGCAGGAAGATCATGACCGGCGGCGACCAGATGGCCGTGATGCCTCCCATGAACCCCGCGGCCGTTCCGGTTACGACCTGTGCCGGCGTGTCCCACTCGTCCGGCAGGGCCGGCGGTTCGAACAACAGGTTCACCAGCGTGAAGAGAATGACCATGGATCCCATGAACAGGACGAGGGCACGAACCGAGATACCATGCGCGAACTGGGCAGAGACGTAGACGAACAGCACGAGGCACACCAGGAATGGCGCGAACCGTCGCAGGGTCTCCAGAAACCGGCCAGCCCGGTAGACTTGCCAGGCATTCGTCGCGATTATCGGCACGAGTGCCAGCGAGATCGCGAGCCTGGGATCAAAGAACTGGCTCAGCAGCGAGATGGCCACCGTTGGCAGCCCGATTCCGGCGGTGCCTTTGATCGTGCCGGCTAAAACATAGACACCGAAGGCAATAGCGAGAGCATGCAGGTCCAAGGCAAATCCTTTCAGGCAGGGATCAGAATCCGCAATCCTCTCGCGTCAGGCAGGGACATGGCAGGGATACAGGTGGCATTTCGACATCCGTATGCACTCAACATTCACAACATCCTTCGCTGCGACCGGTTCCGGTTTGGCAAGGCTGCATTCATACGTCGGCGTCGTGCCTGGGGGTTTCTGCAGATCCGTCATGGCTCTCCGGTTTCGTTTCGTGGCCTGAACTCCCCGTAGCGCCTGCGAGTTGCGGTAAGGTCAGAAGTCGCTGCCGTCGCGTGACCTTGCTCGTGGATCCGAGACGGTACTTCTTCTGGCCCTCCCCATTGGAAGCCTTGCCGTCCTGGCAAGGTGGATCAAACGCGGTGGGCACTCGGGTGCCGACAAAGCCGCGCGCCGCTTACGCGAGTTGATCAACCGTTACGAGGCAAAAGGTACTTCGAACGGCGGATCCTCGCCCGCAACCCCGCATGCAGGCACAGACACGGAAGCATCGCCGAGACGGAGACGCTTGAGGGTGTCTGTTTCGCCTGCATGGACATCGCTTTCCGGGAGCGGCACGCACGCCGAGGAACGCGCGCGCGACTGCAAGGCTCTGACGGGCACGGGAGATGCCTTCCGCCCGGACAATCCAGCGTGAATTCAATCTGCTCCATCAGTTCCCGCGCCGCTGACTGAGCACACGCCCCCATCTTCCTTTGCGTGACGTGGCACGTGCTCAAAAAGTGGAGCGAACTCTTGTTTGCCGACACCAAATGCAAGCCCGAGGTGAAGCCCCGGCGACCCGTCACAACCGCCGGGCAATCGGAGGCCGCTGGCCTCAAGGCCGCCAGCGCATGCCCTGAAGACGGATCGCATGTCCATTGCTTCCGGACGTTCGTTGATCATCCCAAGGGCATCAGCTGAATCACGATCCCTGCCGGTCGGCTCGGGGCCGGTTCGGAAACAAAGCCTGCCGGAAGCTTCTTCGAACCGCGGCAACCCGGCCAACCGACAAACAGGAGAGGCACTCGACCCGCTCAAGGCAATCAAACCGCCCCGAACCGTGCCCAAACGGCCGACCCGGGCTGCAGGCAAAATGTCGAAAACGCGATCACTCGCCCTTTGTGCTGATGCGTAACAATATTCCGCGACTCGTCCTCTCTTTCTTCAGCCTAAAGGTTCGCTGCATGCCTCGCGGCCGCCCGCGCCGTGACGGCGCCCTTCACCAGGCCGGAGCCCGCCGGGTAGTTGGTGTAGAAGAATCCGCCCGTGATTTCGCCGCAGCCATACAGTCCCTCGATGGGCTTGTCCTGGAAGTCAAGGATCCGTGAATCCATGTCCTGCTTCAGGCCTCCGAATGTAAATGTGATACCGGACTCGACCGGATAGGCGCGATACGGCGGCGTATCCATCTTCTGTGCCCAATTGGACTTGTTGGGCGACAGGCCTACGGTGGCAAGCCCGTCCTTGCTTGTCGCATCGAACGGAACCGAATCGTCAATGGCATCGTTGTATTCCTGAATCGTCGCCAGAAACGTGGTCTTGTCGACATCGATTTGATCGGCAAGTTCTTCCAAAGTGTTGGCCACTGCTGGATTGGCGGTCGGATATCGCGTCTTGTCGAGCAGATTGACGACCTTGGAGTCGAAAACCTGGTACGCCATATTTCCCGGTTGCTTGAGAACGTCATTGGCAACCTGTACGTAAGTTTGAAACAACCAGTCTAAGCCTTCATCCGTGAAACGCTTGCCCAGCCGGTTGACCATCACACCCCACTGGTGGCTGATGCGGGTGGTGTCAGTAGCGAGATCCAAAGTGGCAAGATCAGGGGCAGCTGTATCGACACATGTCGAATGTGTACCGGCAATGTGACCGAATGGCTGCGCGCCTATGTTGAAAGCCGCCTGCATCATTTCACCGGTGTTGAAGCGGGTTCCGCGGGTTTTGACGATATTCCAATCAGGTCCAAGGTAACGTGTACGCATTTCCGGGTTCGCTTCGAACCCTCCTGAAGCCAGGATGACGACACCGTGAATGTCCTCATAACTCCCGTCGGGCATCCGGGCACGAACGCCGATCACGGCTCCGCTTTTGTCACGCAGCAGGTCCACGGCGGCCGTATCGTATTCGACCTGGAGACTTCTGCGCCCCAATGCTTCAAGCTGCATCTTGATAAGGCCAGGCCCGAATCCTTCGGAAGACATGAACAGGCCGCCATTGTAGGTGCGGTCGTTTTCAGTCGCCGTCACGAATGAGGTTGCAAACATCCAACGCACGCCCTGGGACGTCAGATAGCGGGTAATGTCGTTGCTCTCATCCGCAATCCAACGGGCAAATTCTTTTTTCGGCCTTCCCAGGCCGACTTTCATGATCGAGTTGTAGTAGTCTTCCGCCGAGTAGGGCTCCAGATAGATGCCCTTCCATTCTTCCTCGGTAATTTGAGGCAGCAGTCCCATCGACCTGACTTCGTCCTGGTCTTTGAAAGCGAAGCGCCAAAATCCTGGCGTGAAACGCGTGTTACCGCCCATTTCGGCTTCCGGCGCCTTTTCGATAATTCGGATATAGTCACATCCTTCATCATGAGCTATCATGGCTGCAACCAAGGCCGCACTGCCAGAACCTACTATAACCAGTTGACTTTTACTCATTAGCGTCTCCTATGACATTGCGGTGTCACGTCGGCAGCCAGCACACTTCCCAATTTCATCATGGGGTGTTGAATCGTTATTGCCGTGTTGACACAAAGCAGGTTGGCGCAAACATCCGATCATCGGATGATTCTCATTAGAACAGCTATTGGATGCTGTCAATAGGGCTGGCCGCCAGGCCGCCGAGGCAGAACAATCTCGCGCTACGGAATCGCGGATAATCAGGGTGGGGCCCGCACCACCGGGTCGTTTCCGGCATTTTCCGTCCGACAACTCAGCCGGGATAGGTGCGGGTGCATCCCGATTTCTTTGTTCAGGCGGCCTCGGCCTGAAGCATTTACCTGTGGACGGAGGCCACCTGTTTCCGGTTCGTTAGACGGCATTTGAAGACAGTAACGGAATTTGTGCATATGACGCACCGACGACACACATCCAGGGCCGTTTGTTTCATCACCAGATCGACAATCTGCCGACCCGCGCTCTCGACGACACCCGGACACGATTTACGTGTCCTGTTGGCGATTTCCGTCATTCCGCACCTGAGTCTTGTTGGCGACAAAATGGTCGATTCACTTCGACGCGGCTACTCCTGTGACGATGTGGCGTGAACGCGGCAACATACCCATTGACCATTCCACCTTTCAGTTCTTGCCTTGGCCTCCTCTATTTGCTTCTTTCGCTCCGCCTTGTCAGGACAGAGCGCCCGCAAGGGCGCGCAGGTGTGTCCGACACAGCGACACGGGTCGAGAATGAACCCTCCGGCGGGCCGCTGTGGGTCTTGCTGCCCGGGCCATTCTCTGGTTCACCTGTCTCCTGGTGAACACGCCCTGCCGTGCAGATGGTCATTACCTTGGCTTCGCAGATCCTCGCGCTGCCGTCCGCCTGCTTGCCTCGACGCCGTCAACCACGCTTTTCCTACCGGAACCCCGGTGCCGTCCACAACCGGGTCCCCGAACCGATTCCGTGTCGCTGGCAGACCGCTGCACGGCCGCGTTAAATCCAAAGCCGTGATGTCGCGGCAGCACGCCTCGCCATCCTCCAGCATTGCCGGGTGAACCCATCCAGATTCGCATCGACGAGGCTCCGCAGATACGCGGCCTTAACAGGATGCCCGGTTTTCCGTCTTCCTCCCCGCAGGTGCCATCGACCCTCGTCTCCTGCCGCCCAATTCCTCCCGGCAAGATTCCCCGGGCGCGTCTCCGAGTTTGACCACCCCCAGATCCAACGAGGCAAGATCGACGTGCAACCCGCAAGGCAACCCCACGGTGCAAAAGGCTTGCCCAAATTCCAGCCCTGCCACCACGTCTGGCACCGGGCGCACGCCATTCCGATTGGTCGATGACGAGATCGTTTTCCGGTGATGTCGGCCGACCTCGCAATTGCGTTGCCGGGAAATGTGGGTTTGATGTCCCGTTGCCGTTTGGGGACGATACAGGCATTGCCACCGACCTGGTGCCGGCCCAAATCACGGACTCCGTCGGTTATCGCCGCGTTCGAGGCGATCAGATTGCGGGAATCGCCTACTGTTGTCTCGAAATGCCAGCGCAACGAGAGTAAGCGCAAATCCAGAACAATCATTGACCGCCAGACGCCGGCAGGCTAATGAGCGAACCGTCGCTTCGCTTCGCCAAGATTCAGAATTGGATGGAACATCTCAGTTTTGTCGTCTCAAGAAGTTGAACTACGCGGGATCCTTTAGTGACAGGTCAGGGCAAACGCCTGCCGGTTCGCAGACTCCAAATTGAACGAAGTGTGGCGGTCAATGTGCAAATGATGAGTCTGCGCAGAGTCAACGCGTGAAAAAGGTTCAAACCGGCAACTGAACGGAAGCTGCAGGACACGTTCCCATGAGTCCCATGAATGGCCCATTACCAGTCAAACGCGAGAGACTCGCTGATCAGGTCGTGAACAGGTTGCGTAGTTGGTTGGCCAGCGATTTCAATCCGGGCGATCGATTGCCCCCGGAGCCGCAGCTGATGGATCATTTTCAAGTTGGCCGCTCAACCATTCGTGAAGCGGTCGGGGTGCTGACGTATGCCGGTATATTGCATGTACGCGCAGGTGACGGAACTTTTTTTAAAGGATTCAGTGAACCGCAAAACTCGTTGACCGAACTGTTCAACCAGGAACAGATTGCTGAAGTTTTCGAGATTCGTCGGGCACTCGAAATGGCAATCGCAGGACTTGCGGCAGAAAAAAGAACGGAAGAGGAATTATCCAGAATTGAAGAAGCTGTTCTTAAAGGAAAAGATTGCATCCAGAGCCGTGACCTTGCCGGTTTCCTGAAGGCGGATTTTGACTTCCACAATGCACTGGTTGGCGCCACTCACAACAACGTCCTGATCAGGGTCTACAGGAATTTTCGCGCAAGTTGGCTTGAGGATATGTCAGGATTTGTTGAGCGGGAAGGATTTCGTGAAAACCTGATCGAATTGCATGAGAAACTCTATCATGCCATAAAGCGGCGTTCAGTCGCTGAGGCGCAGGAAATCTGGCTGAAAACATCGAATCCGTTCGAATGACGCGGTCAAGCGTGCAAGATGCTTTGCTTCAAGTTCCCAATAATTTGTTGACAGGTCATTGCGCGTTTTTTGAAGTGTGGCTTAGACGATCTTGTCTCTGACGAAAACTGCGACTTCATTTGGTTCTGAACATGCGCGATCGATGCCTGTTCGTGAACATTCTCTTCCTGGTGATTTGGCCGCCAAAAACACGATCCGATTACACATTGATCGATTCTTCGCGAGACCTTTGTGCGATTCTTTCGGTCTCTCCATAGAATCGGATCTCGGTTCAGACGAGATTTCCGAAGCGTTGCTGCAGGCGGAACACCTGGAGGAACTGCGTTGCCTCCTGAAGGAATACAGGGTTTTGGTTTTGAACCGGGATGTCATTCCGACCCGGTCGCTACGCGCACGACGAGGAATGTTTCTCCAGGAACAAGGCCAGTTGAGAAACCAGGACCCCGCCATCGACCATGCTTTCTGGTTTTGGCACTTCGATGAGATCAAAAACGGAATTACCCATCTCCACACCACTGACCACGACTATCGTGGCGCTTCGGAGACCGTGTTTCATGACGTATCCAAGGCCACCGAACACCTCGCCGAGATACTTCCGGGATTCATTGCCAGTTTGACAAAACCATCATTCCGTCCCCACGAGGTGCCCACAAGTGTCGCAGCGCCAGTTTCTGGTGACGACGCCAATCGTCTTCTGGACGAGGCATACCAGGAGTGGCTGAACCTTGGTCAGTTCATCATAGAACAACCCGAGCACTTGCACACACTGCAAAAGGCGAGCGTAGCGTTTCAGTATCTTCTCTTGACGCACGACCCGGTATCTCTGGTGAGCGAATTCATGACCAACACATGCGAGTATCTGAACACCTGGAAGAATGTCGGGGGGGTACGGAAGCCATGCATGGTTCGACTTGAGGGTTATTTTTCACGTTTTACGCAATACGCTCAAATTATCGAATCATTCGAGAACATCCCCGAGGTGAAGTCCTTTCTGGAGCAAGCACATGTTGTTGACAATTCGGGATATGTTCACCGTTGGCAACCCAACCAGTCACTCCTGTGGAGTGGAGATGACAAGGCCCTGGTACACGCGAGACGGGCGACTCAACCAGCACCTGGAAGCGCCCCCATAGAAAGAGCGGTCGTGATCTTTGACGTCCAATAGTTCACTAGATTTGAGCCTGAACCCACACTGAGAACATTCCAAATTCGGGAAAATTTTGCGCCACCTCCGACGCCAGCGGAACAGCGTCGTCACTGGAACGCCGCACATGCGACTGGCCGCTTCCAGTGGCAAGCCGCTGGCCGGAACAACAACGCTCTCCACCCCACAACGCCGGCGCCAACCGGAACCGACGACGGCGTCCCCCAGCGACACGGTTCCGGAGACAGAAACTGAAATACCGTACGCCTGCGCGCAATGATGGTGCTGCCAGGTGGCTTGCGGGCAAACCACCCTGGCAACAGCGCCCGGCTTCCGACGCGCCAATCCGCATCGGAAATGCCCCGATGCGGGGATTAGAAAAGATGGAACTGGCGAAGAAATCGTGAAGAATAGCAGACCGTCTCAAGGGTTCGGGAAAATCCGAGAGATGCCCCTCGATGACTTCTTGCAAGGAAATCGAGGGGTGCCCTCCACCAACATCGAGCAATCCAGCAATATCGCCCGGAAACCAATCAGTTTTTCTGAATATTCTCAGGCGTCGGCAGGGAGACGGGTCCGGCCGTCATTCGGAAATGCTCCTCGGCCGCGGCGACACCCGAGCCTGCCGCAACCGAAATACCGAGATCCCGCATCGCCATTTCGGCCCCGGCAATGGCCTGCAGCAGCATGAGTTCGTTCAGCCAGCCAAGATGGCCGATCCTGAAGACCTGGCCGGCAACCCGGCCCAGGCCGATTCCGAGCGACAGGTTGTAGCGGGCATAGGCGACATTCACGACGTCATTCCCGTTGAAGGATTCCGGCACACGGATGGCGCTGACGGTGTCCGAGTACCACTTTGGTTCCTTGGCGCACAGCTTCAGCCCCCAGGAATCGACAGCCTTCCTGACGCCTTCGGCCAGCCGGCCATGCCGTGCGAAAACCGCCTCGAGGCCCTCGGCGAACAGCATGTCGATCGAGGCTCGAAGGCCCCGCAACAAGGTTGTCGCCGGCGTGTACGGGAAATACCCTTCCCTGTTGGCGGCGTGCATGGCGGCGAAGTCGAAGAAGCAACGCGGGCACGCGGCCGACCGGCTCGCGGCCAGCGCCTTCTCACTTGCCGCCACGATGGCAAGGCCGGTTGGCAGCATGAATCCCTTCTGCGACCCGGAAACCGCGAGATCGACTTCCCATTCCGACATCCGGAAATCGATGCTCGCCAGGGAACTGACGGCATCCACCATCAGGAGCGCGGGGTGATCGGCGTCGTCAAGCGCCCGCCTGACCGCGGCGACATCGCTGGTGACTCCTGTTGCGGTCTCGTTATGGCAAACGAGAACGGCCTTGATTGCATGGTTCGTGTCCGCGGAAAGTCGCGCGGCGTACTGCTCGACTGGCACGCCTTCGCCCCATTCGACATCGATGACGTCGACATTGAGGCCGTGGCGCCGGCACAGATCAATCCAACGATGCGAGAAATAGCCGATGTCCGATGCGAGGACGGTGTCACCCGGGCTCAGAGTGTTGGTGACAGCTGCCTCCCATCCTCCGGTACCGGATCCCGGGAAGACGAACACCTGTCCGCGATCGAGCCTGAAGACACGCTTGAGGTCGTCGAAGAGCCTGAGCGTGAAGTCCGGAAAGTCCGGCGCCCTCTGATCTTCAAGTGGCAGATCCATGGCGACTCGCAACGCCGCGGGCAAATTCGTCGGTCCGGGGATAAAGAGTCCGTTGTTTCCTGGCCGCATGTCCGTCGTCCTCCGTATCTGCGCAAACGCCCGTGGGCGTTTTCGGTGTTCGACACTTCATCTATAAGGTTGAGAATCCCCCGTGAACTCGCAAAAAAATCACCGACACATGAGAAAAACTGATGCGAAAGCTGCGTGACCGACTTCCACCCGCGAACAGTCTTGTCGTCTTCGAGGCCGTCGCGAGACACATGAGCTTCACCCGGGCCGCCCAGGAACTGCGTGTCGGTCAGGCCGCAGTCAGCCGTCAGATCCGGTTGCTGGAGGACTACCTCGGCACGGCACTGTTCCTGCGCAGGCATCGTACGATCGAACTGACGCCGTCAGGCGAACACTTTTTCAAGGCTGTCGCGATGGGGCTGCAGTACATCGCCAACGTAACCGACGAAATCGGTCGCGACAGAAGGTCCCGCGATGTCACGATCTCATCCAGCGTGACCTTCGCCTCCTACTGGCTCATGTCCCGGATCGCGAAGTATCGCGCCCAGTTTGCCGAAGCGGATATCCGCCTCGTGGCATCTGCACGAGTCCGGGAAATCACTGCAAGTGACGTCGATCTGGCCGTCCGTTACGGCCACGGTCAGTGGCCGGATGCCTCGGCCCATCACCTGTTTGACAACGAGGTTTTTCCGGTCTGCGCACCCTCTTATCTCGAAAGGGAGGGCCCGATCCGGGAGGTATCCGACCTCGGGAACGCCACGCTCCTCCATCTCGACCAGTTCGACAGGAACTGGGTGACCTGGGAATCGTGGCTGAAGTCGTTCGAATTCCAGTCGCCGCTCAAGGGTCGAAGCCTGTCCTTCGATAACTACCTGCTGCTGATCCACGCCGCCGTTCGGGGCGAAGGTGTTGCGTTATGCGGCCAACGCCTCGCAGAAGATCTTATCCGCGAGGGAACGCTTGTTCGCCCGTTGACGGTTTCGGTCGGATCCGAACGCGCGTTCTACCTCGTGCATTCCGCTTCCAGCCGCTTGCGACCGGAAGCACGTCAACTGCGCGACTGGTTGCTCGACGAATCACGCGGAAACCGGGAACGACCATCGGATCGACCAGGGTAGGTTACGGAAACTCAAGTCACCCGGAACACCGGACAATAATTCGGCTGGGCCGAAACCGGGTTCGGACCGCTTTTTCCCGGAGGCCCCGAGTCCAGTTCCTTGACTCCTGTTGATCGATCGTCGCGCCTGGAGAAGGGCAGATGCAAACGCACAGGTGAAACTTGCGTCAGATTGCACGTTTCCCGGAACCAACGCCCTTACCGGTTGAGCGGAAATCGGCCTCCGCGGAGTCCCTGCACCCGGGGCGACCAAGCGACGGCTGATCTTGCAAGACCGCTTTCAAAATTCCGTACGGAAAATTTGCCGCACGAACGCGGTGCGGGACGGCATACTGCCAAAGCCTATGACTTCATCTTCAACAGCCTCGTGACCTTTGCAGCCGGGCATCTCAGAACGCGGCCCCGCAAGTGAATTCTAAATGTAGCGGACACGAGAGGTGGCGAATGGGGGAAGTTGGTTTTACTTGGCGATGCGCTCTTCGCCAACCTCCTTGCGACATTTGATTTGGCATGGGTTGAGAAGGTAGGCGTGTCGAGACTCGATGCCGATCAAATCCTTCTTGCAGAGTTCTTCGGCCTTAAATCGGCACGCTTCGGGCCTCAGACACGCCGGATTCGAGGGCTGCTCAAAGGTACGCGGCAAGGTGATTCCGAGGCGGTCCGAAATCGGATGGCCGAGATGTCTGGTGTGAAGTCGTAATCTGGCACGACATTGCAGACACCCAACTCGATACCATGGTCGAAAAACACAAGCCTGGATGGACGGCCAGAACCAAGGCTTGGTCCAATGTTCTTCGTAAGAAAACGAATGAGGAAAGCGGTTCGATTTTGGGCGAGATCATAGCGGTCTTCATAGACGTTCAAGTGTCGAAGTGTTGACTTTGCGAGCGGAAGTTCGAAGGCGACTTCAGCCAACACGAACTCGATCTCGAACATTGCCGGCCGAAAAAGACCCTCAAAGATTGGCCCTGCCCCCGGACTTGACCGCTGAAGGCATATCGCCAGGTGCTCTTCCTGCCGCAAACAACGGGTAACTTACTTTCCTACCATTTGCTGAACTATGCCGCAGCATGCGAACCTTGCAGCTCGGGACTCAAGAAGAGCCATTTCCCAACTCGGGCACGTACGGATCCGAGAAAATTGGGTGCCGAGGTACCGTTGCTCCTTTATCCGATTGGGAATTCGGACATTGTACCCGAAGGCGCGATTTCGTTCGTGGGGATTGTGCCGCAAAGCCTGTCCTGTGACCCAAATTTGCGTTGGCGAGTCGAGGTTCTCCTTCTTCATCATAATCTTGTAAAACGCCGAAGATGACAAGAGTTCCGAGGCAGCAAAACACGTCCAGAGGATGGTCGCGCCAGCCGCACACCTTGCCAAATTTGCCCGTGGTTTCAAGAAATTTTCGATCCCGATCGGACTTAGGCGCAAGAGGACGTTGATGATGTGGAGAGATTCCTTCGGACAAAATCTTAGGGAGGTCGGCGAGCACTCCTGTTGCTGGCGCGGCAAACGAGGCAGCGTGGTTGAGAATCTCGTTGCACGAAAAACGCACTGTCAGTGTGGGCGAAATCGTGCCGATCGAGAAAAATCCCGCGGTTTGTCGGACTAACAATCGACCAAATCGCGGCGATATGGACGGAAACCCTTCCAGATGCGTAAATGAGAGGCCAATTCATGCGCCAAATTACGCGCGGTGATATGGGCCAACCCGCCCAACGATCGCTCCATCCTTATCGAACAAGATCCGGTGGACCGGAGAACGACCGTCATCCGACACCAAAACATTCAACCAGATTTGAGCGTGGCCGACCCCCGATCCAAGCGTTCCTGGAGGAATGACGCGCGGCTGGGTGCCCGCAGGAACCTCGACAGAAGGATCTGCCAGAACCTTTACGACGACCGGACAGGATTTCGCGGAATCCGAACGGGTCACAATGCTGCCATAGACCGCACGGTTGACCATCGCAGCCCTTAATCGGCGTCCCGAGCGCTCAGCCATGACGCCCGTGATGCCGCGCATACCGTGACCAAGCACATGCTCGAGCGGGATTTGAATTCATCGCCAATGTTTCGAATCCCGGCCGGCACGCGGATGAATATGGTGTTGGTACAAGATCTCTGTTTGGCGCCCTGCAAAGCCGAGGCAGTGATCCATTCTCCCGGCGACACCGCCGCGGCGTGTCCGACCACGGTGACCAGTTCGCAATTGCCGCGCCCGGATCCTCAGCACGCGGAAGCCGTTCTCCGGACTGTGGAAGGTGACGCGCTCGACCGGCCCGGCCAGGACCTGCGGGCCAGGCGATCTCGGCGGCCGGCCGGCCGGTTTCAAGACGTCCCGAGCGCAGGAGCAGCGAGCAGTTCCTTGACGAACTCGAAGCGCCGCGCCTCGGCATCCGAGGCAGCAAGG
>JAPOVX010000222.1 GCA_026707935.1 Paracoccaceae bacterium | reverse complement strand
GAAGACGCGGAGGATGGTTGCATGACGGGTCGGTGACATCATGTCCGGGCACGGGATTGTAGTGCCATAACCGCCGTTTCAGTCGGCACAAGCCACTGAAAAACAATCAACTTATTTCGCGTATGTCAAACATGGGTAACCAATTGATAAAGCTAAGCCATTCAACAAGAAACTTGGACGCATTATTGAAGGTTTACAAAACCGATGGCCCGTTGATCACGTCTTTTGATGGTATGTGTGTGGTTGAGGGCCCGGGTTTCCGGGGGTGCAATTGGCGGTTCCGGTGCTTTGCTTGGAGGGAACTGGAAACCACAGGCGAGGATTCTTGCGCGTTCCTGTGCGTTCCTGCGTTCAAGTTCATGGGTAAACTGCGGTCGGAGCAGCGATGCCGGAATACGACGATGATCGCATGTGGCCGTTCTCAGACTGACCCGATCTTGAGAAACTTCTCGCGCCTTGCCTTGAGCAGGGTTTGAGGTTTCTTTGATTTCAGTTGCCGTAGCGTACTGGACAACCAGGCACCGACGCTTTCGATCGTCTCTTTTTTCCCGCGCTGGGCACCACCCAGAGGTTCCGGAATAACCTTGTCGATGATTCCCAATTTTCCGAGATCCTGGGCAGTGAGTTTCAATGCGGTGGCAGCTTCCCGCATCTTGTCCGCATCTTTCCAGAGGATGGACGCGCATCCTTCGGGGGAAATGACGGAGTAGATCGAATGTTCGAGCATCGCGATCCGGTCCGCGGTCGCAATTGCCACTGCGCCTCCGGATCCACCCTCGCCGATGATTACCGACAGGATCGGGACATTGACTCGAAGGCACGTCTCGGTGCAACGGGCAATGGCTTCGGACTGGCCCCGTTCTTCCGCGCCCTTTCCCGGATAAGCGCCCGGCGTATCCACAAGCGTGATGACCGGGATCGAAAAGGTATCCGCAAGTTGCATCAGGCGGGTTGCCTTGCGGTAGCCCTCCGGCCGCGCCATGCCGAAATTGTGTTCAAGACGTGTATGGGTATCGTGGCCCTTTTCGTGACCGATGACGACAACCGGCTCGTCTTCGAACCGTGCAAGTCCGCCAATCATCGCGCGATCATCGGCGAATTTGCGATCGCCGGCAAGCGACGTGAACTCGTTGAACAGATTGCTGACGTATTCGAGGCAATGGGGGCGTTCCGGGTGCCGGGCAACCTGGCATTTTTGCCAGGGATCGAGTGATGCGTAGGTTTCTTTCAGTAACTTTCCCGCGCGCTTGTTGAGCTTTTCCACCTCTCCCGACAGGTCGAGGTCTGAAGTCTCGCGGGTCATGGATTGAAGCTCGGAAGCCTTTGCCTCGATCTCGGCTATCGGCTTTTCGAATTCGAGATAGTGCTGCATGATCAATCAACAAACGCTCAGGATCGATCCCGAGCCGAGTGACGGAACGAACGACCTGCGCCGGTGTGGCGTTCCCTGAGCGGTGCATGATGTCCTCAACCTGATCATGATGCGAATCGTTCCGCGCCCTTGCCTCGATACGCCCGGTCTGGGCCGGTCATCCGGATTCCGTCAAGAGCCGGGCCTTTTCGGGACGGGTTTCCGGCCGGGCCCTCGGCTTCAACACTGATCTGGTCACCGGAAGCCATTTCAGAAACCGATCATTTCGGCCTGGCGCACGATGACCTGGGCCTGTTTGATCGAGGCGATGTCCACAAGCTTTCCCTTGTAGGTCGCAGCTCCCTGGCCTTCACGTTCGGCCTGGGCCATGACCTCAAGGATTTCCCGCGCTTCGGCGACGGACTCTTCCGAAGGCGTGAAGACCGAATTCGCCAGTTTGATCTGCGATGGATGAATGGCCCATTTGCCGACCATTCCAAGGGTTGCCACCCTTTTTGCCTGGGCCACAAACCCGTCCGGGTCGGAAAAATCTCCGAATGGACCGTCCACGGGCAACAGGCCGTGCGTGCGACATGCCCCGACAACCGCGACTGTCGCGGCGTGCCAGGGATCGGGCCAGTGAAACGTGCGCGGCGAATCGTCCCCGGAATTCGAAATCATGTAATAGTTGGATTGCGTCCCACCGATCCCGGTGGTTTGCATCCCCATCGAAGCCGCGAAATCCGCCGCCCCCAGGCTGATCGCCTGCAGCCTCGGGCTGGCAGCCGCAATTTCGTTAACATTCATCAGGCCCGCGGCCGTCTCGATGATGGCTTCAAACCCGATTTTCCGCCTTCGGGAGGTTGCCGTCTCGATCGAGGACACGAGGGCGTCCACGGCATAGATGTCCGAGGCGGTCCCGGCTTTCGGTATCATGAGGAGATCCAGTCTGTCGCCGGTTTTTTCGAGGACATCGACAACATCACGGTACCAGAAAGGTGAATCGAGGCCATTGATTCGAACGCTGAGTGTTTTCGAACCCCAATCGATCGAGCCGATCGCATCGATGGCGAGTTTTCGCGCGGAGGGTTTGTCGGCGGGCGCGACGCTGTCCTCGAGATCGATGTTGACGACATCCGCATCGGATCGGGCCATTTTTTCAAACAGCTCCGGTCGCGATCCGGGGCCGAACAACTGGCAACGATTGAGCCGCGAAGGCGCGGCCGGCTGGACAATGAAACTCATCTGAAATCTCCGGTTTCGTTGACAAATGTCGGTGAAGATTGGGCGATAGGCAAGCCCGGAAACAACTGCAAGGGACCCTGTTGCGGCCGGCGATCCGATTTGATCCTTCTCGCGATGACTTATCGGGCCGCTAACTGGTCAGATGCCGTTCCGCTGTATCTTTCGCTCTTGCCGGCCACGCAAAACGAAGGCTGACAAGCTCTACGGCCAAAGGGACGACACCCGACCAGATCAAGAGGATCGGAATCCGGGTAGGGGTGGGGATCTCCGGAAAGTGATCCGCACACCGGTATGGCCCATGCCGGCTCTGTGCTCCGGTCGTTCGACCGGATTGTCGAACACGATTCAAAGACATCCGGGAGACCCGGTCATCTACCCACTTGCTTCAGGAACAGATCGAATTCGTCGTCTTTGATCGAAACGACGTGTTCCGGTGCCGGATAGGCCCCGGAGTTTACATCGTCAATGAACTCTTTGAAGGCGGCGATGCGTTCGCTTTGGAGCCGCTCGAATTCCGCCTTGAAGTTGCGGTAGACCTTGCCGTGGCGCGGCTTGTGATTGACACCGTGACCAAGGACGTCTTCGGCAAAGAGGTATTGAGCATCCGCCCCGGGTCCCGCGCCCATGCCGAGCATGATCACAGAGGTGTTTTTCGAAATCCACTCGCCGATCCGGCCTGGCACGACCTCCAGCTCGGCACCGAAGCAGCCAATGGCCTCCAGCCGCTGAACGTTTTCCCAGAGCTTCACCGCCTCACCAACCGTCTTGCCCACCGCGCGCCAACCGGTCCAGGTGATGTAGCTGGGGATGAGGCCGACATGGGCCACGATCGGCACGTGGTTGCTGCACAGCACCTTCTGGATGTCGTAGGAAGCTGCGCAGTAGAAGCAGTCGCCGCCCATTGCGGTGAAATGGTACGCCGCACGAAGGTAATCTTCGGCGGTGGCGAGGTGGCGCCCTTCAAACTGGCCCCAACCGCCATACGGCAGACCGACCTGGACAAAGCAGCTGCCTGCCGCTTCCCGCATCTCGGTGCTGAAAAATCGCCCCTCGATGGACAGCATATGGATACCTGCGGCATCAGCCGCCGCGGCCTCTTCCAGGGTGGTTACGTAGAGCATCGAGATCTTCTCGCCACATTTCTTCATGTTGCGGATGTCTTCAACATGGGGTCGGTTATGGTACATGCCCATCAGTTTCTCCTTGGGTCAGGTCTAGAATTCAGTGCGAAGTCATCGAACGCGAGCGGCATTCGAGATTGTCGTTGATGGTCGTGAACATCGGATCATTCTACGCGAACGCGCCAATGTCATGACGGGGCAGGTTCCAGAATCCCGCGCCAAATCACCTCTTGGTCAACATGCTCACACACCGGCCATAAGGATTGTCCAGCCACGGATTCTTGGTGCAGGTGGTCGGTCGGAGGGCTCCGTCATGGTCTACAGCTCGATCAGCACACGACCGCCTTCAACCCTGGTCGGATAAGTTTGAAGGTTTTCGCACGCGGGTGGGGCTTCCACTTCGCCGGTCTGGACATCGTAGATTGAGGCGTGCTTCGGACATTCGATGGTGTTTTCGATTACCAGGCCGTCGGACAGGTG
>JAPOVX010000003.1:3915-4198 GCA_026707935.1 Paracoccaceae bacterium | reverse complement strand
TCTGAACGTACTGACAGGGGAAACCGGAGCCGGGAAGTCCATCCTGCTGGATTGCCTTGGTTTTGTGCTCGGGTGGAACGTTCAGACGGGAATGCTCCGCAACCCGGAAGGGTCTGGTGAAGTTGCCGCGAGCTTTGACCTCTCTGACGGCCATCCCGTACTGGAAACACTTCACGGGGTCGGAGTGCCGGGTCATTCACGGTTGTTGCTCAGGCGCCGGCTTCGGCCGGACGGGCGTACCGTCGCGTATTTCAATGCTCGGCGGTACACGCTCGCAACGTTG
>JAPOVX010000003.1:0-3905 GCA_026707935.1 Paracoccaceae bacterium | reverse complement strand
GATCGGCGGTGCACGCTTGAAACGTTGAGGGACGTTTCGGGCGGTCTGGTCGAGATAGTGGGTCAGCGGCATGATCGCGGCCTCCTTGATCCCGGGTTTCATCTGAATCTGCTCGATCAGTTTGCCGGGACGGATCTGTCGTCGGTCAAGCGCAACTGGGACAATTGGCGAGACCGCCGCGAACGGTTGGAGGCCGCCCAGGCTCGAGTGGACAGGGACAGGCGGGAGACCGACTTTCTTCGACACGCGGCGGGCGAACTCGATGAACTCGCGCCAGGAGACGGGGAGGCAGAAAGGCTCGATCAGGAACGGCGGTTGATGCGAGCCGCCGAACGAGTCCGGGACGATGTATCCCGTGCCTGGCACAGCCTCGGCTCCCATGGTGCCGAGGGGCAGATTTCGCAGGCCATCGGGTGGTTGAATGGGGCGCGTACTGAAGCGGCAGGTCGGCTTGAAGGCGCGTTCGAGGCCCTTGACCGCGCGCTCGAGGAACTCGCATTCGCCGAACGCGAAATCGCGGATTGCCTCGAGATTTTCGACTTTTCGCCGTCTGACCTGGAGGAGGTCGAAGAACGGTTGTTTGCGTTGAGGAGACTCGCCCGGAAACATGACGTCGATCCCGACCGGCTATCCGAAGTCCGGGAATCGATCAAGGCACGACTCGCGGCCGTGGAGGGATCCGAAGCGGAGGTAAGCGACCTTGCCGAACAGGTGCGATCGGCCGAGGCCAGCTACCGGGCCAGGGCGGCGCAGCTGTCCGAGCGCCGGCGCTCTGCGGGACGTCAGCTCGACTCCATGATGCTGGGTGAGCTTCCGTCACTCAAGCTGCAAGACGCCAGGTTCCGCACGGATGTTGATGATGCGCCTGCCGGGCCGAATGGCTCCAACGCAGTGAGATTCCTCGCGGCGACCAATCCGGGGATGCCGGCAGGCCCGCTCAATCGAATTGCTTCGGGAGGTGAACTGTCGCGGTTCCTGTTGGCACTCAAGGCATGTCTCGCCACCAATTTCGAGCCCTATTTGCTTGTATTTGACGAAATCGATCGAGGAGTCGGCGGCGCGACCGCAAATGCGGTCGGCAGGCGGCTGGCGACTCTGGCGAAAAGGACCCAGGTGTTGGTCGTAACGCACTCTCCCCAGGTCGCGGCCTGCGCGGACCACCACTTCCTCGTTTCAAAAGTCGACATCGAAACCCGGGGCAGCACATTGGTCGATGTCGTCCGGCTCGATCCGGAGAAACAAATTGATGAACTTGCGCGTATGCTCGCCGGAAGCGAAGTCACCGGAGAAGCCAGGGCCGCCGCCAGGGCGCTTCTCTCCGGTCAATGAACTCGTCGGGTCCATGGACCGCGGAATGACGTGGGAATGGAATCACGGCAAGTGAGTCGAACCTGGTGCCCCCTGCGGCAGCGTGACAATCGGGATGTCACAATCCAGCGTCTCCATCATCCCGAGGCAGGCCCCGACCTTGGAGTCGCCTGTCGCCGTCGTCCTGCCGAGATGCGCGCAGGAGGTCTTCGCGAGTTCTCGTGGCCGTCGTTGGGGAACAGCTCGACGGTCTCGTGGATGTCGGCGATCTGCTACCGTCCAAGGCGGCAGTCCGGCAAGGTGGCCGCCCTGATGTCGATGATTCGCTGGTCGATGGGCGATTCCCGCGTTTTCCTGACGACGGCATGCGGATCGCCGGGTGCCCGTCATGGGGGCCGAGGAAAAGAATGTTCCGACCGCAACTCCAGTCATGCCAACGGCTTGTGGGTAGCCGAAAACCGCGCCAGGAAGGCAATTCTTTCCCAATGCCACAGCAGGGGTAGGGGTTCGCAGGAAAACGATACTTTGTACTGCTTTGTCGGACTTTGCATCTCAAGGAGGGAACCATGAGGACAACGTCTCGTCTTGCGGCCGCCGCCGCGATTGCATCCCTCACGGCCTGAACGCCTCCGTTTCGACAGCGATGGGGATCCCGGCCGCAGCAACTGGATCGAGCCCATCGCCCGGGCAATCCACGATGTTGTCGAATCCGCCATCAGAACCCCCGGGCACTCAAGTCCGGCTCGTCCCGAGTCATCGCACCGACCAGCCGGTGAGACTCCGCTTCGCCGAGGACAACGCCCTCGTCTACAGGCGAGAGAACGGTGTACAGCTAACCGACGCCGGGGTCGGGCTCTGACGTAAACCCCCGCCTCCGCAGGCACGGCGAACAAATCCCGCCCCGCCGAATCTTCGTGGTGCGGCAGGCCGGAGGGCCGTCCCGACCCCGGGCTCCCGGCCCAACGACAAGGAATCCTGCCATGTACACCCTTCTCGCTTCCGACTCGGGCCAGGTTCATGTCTGCGGGCATCGCGGCCACTGCGTCGATCGTCCGGAAAACACCATGGCGGCGTTCCGCCGGGCCGTGGAACTCGGCTGCACATCGCTTGAGGTCGACGTGGTACTGAACGGCGACGGCGAAATCATCGTCCTGCATGATCTCACGGTCGACCGGACGACCGATGGCCGTGGTTACGCCGAGGACTTGTCAACTTCGGAAGTTCTGGCGCTGGATGCGGGTGTCCGTTTCGACCCGGAAAACGCCGGTGAACGCGTACCGTTTCTCGGCGAGGTCCTGGACTTCGCCTGCGAACACCGAATCGGCCTGCACTGCGAGATCAAGGACACACCGCAAAACGAGGACGCCCTGATTGCCCGTCTCGGGGAACATCTTGCGGCAGTCCCCGACGCCGGCAATTGGCTGGTCGCAATCTCCTTCGATCACCAGCAGCTGGCAAAAGTCAGGGCGTCGATCCCGGGCCTCCGGACCGAAGGTATCACACACGCCCGCCACGTCGACCCCGCCGGGTTGGCCATCCGGGCGGGTCTCGATTCGGTATCCGTCGAGGCTGGCCGTTTCCGTTCCGAGGACGGTCACGCGATTCACGGTGTCGGCGTCGCCGTTCGTTGCCACCTGCCGACACCTGCCGTCCTCGCCGGATACGAAATTTACGGGCGCGACCTTCGATCCGTGGCCGGAGGTTGGGTGGCCGATGGGGCCGTCGACATCCTTTCGGGCGACGATGTCGGGTATCTCCGTGCGCTCGTCGACGAATTCACGCCGTCCTGACAGCCCCCGGCCAAACCCGTCAATCGAGATACTCAATCCCGATTGTCGCTGTGCAGGCGCTCCAAATTGGCCGACATCATTGAGCAGGTCAGCCCGCGGCCCGAGCGCATCGAAGCTGCTCCGAGGCGCATGAACGGATCCGGTGACGGTGAAGGAAGTCATGAGAACCGCCGCGCAGATCTGGATGAAACAGGGCAAGGCTGTCGGAGTCGTCGAAAGCACGGCAGATACGTTTCTGCGCCTGGCAGGGCTGAAGATCGGTGAACTGTCGTCGGTGCAGGCTGAACAGGTCCGCGGCGCGTCGCCCCAACAGCTTGATTCCTCTGGCTTGAGGCCCTGCTGACCGTCCGGGTTATCAATGGTGTATTCGAAGAGCGTACCCGGCACCCATTCCAGACCGCCATCGATCGTTCCATCCCGGTTCTTCCCTGCGTGATTCCGGGTACGGATGTTCCAGTGGCCTTGTGTCACCGCCACGAGGGCGGATCGGGGCGAAGAATTGGGAAGAATTCCCGGATTCCCCGAGGCGACGACCGATCGCCGGCCGCACGCCACCACGGCCGGGGGCCGGTTCTTCGGTTGCCTTGGACAAGCAACGCCACGGTTCATCTTGATGTGGCGACGGGGATTCGAACCGGTCCAGGTTACGGTCTGATCGTTCTGGAAAGCATGTGCATCAAACACGATGGCCAACACGCAAGCCACCTGAACACGAACCGAGGCGGTTGTTTCGTGACGAGCCCTTGATCTTCCAATTCAAACCGCCATCGGTCGTTGCGAATGGTGACCAAACCAACCTCCGGTCTG
>JAPOVX010000257.1 GCA_026707935.1 Paracoccaceae bacterium | reverse complement strand
CCCCCTCCCAGTAACCAATTGAATCTATTCAATTAACGTTGGGACAGTAGTGAGAGTCCGCATCTCAGGATGGCCCATTATTGCAATGGCGGACTGTTTATCGGATCAAACAGAACAATCCTGACTTACTAGGTGAGTTCTATGGGATTATTGGGCAATTGGTCCGAACCGACAGGGCTGCTGACGAAGCCCTGATGCAGGCGTTTGATGCGCTTCGCGACCTGCATGCGCGAGGTGCAAAGTCGCTGACCTTTGGCGGATGTCTCAACATCTTGTTTTCTGCATTGTCTATGGTGCGCCCCAATGAGGCTGTTCCGGTCACGATCACGCGGATTAACGAAGCTTGGGAAAAGCTCACTGGGGAGATACTCTTCGTAAAATCCACAGCAGACATGGCCTCAGATTACCACCGATTTGCAAATGTTTATGCTGAACTCTTCGATATCATGCGTGACGACTGGCAGTGGCAGCCGCAGGACTGGCTGGACATACAGTGGTTCCTCTGGATCGCCTTCGACAAAACCCTTGAGCCAGTTACTTCCTCAGACACAAATGAAAACCGAGAGGCGCAAATGCCGATTCGCCCCGTCAACCTCATCCTCTACGGACCTCCCGGTACCGGCAAGACATTTTCTACAGCTGCGGAGGCAGTCAGGCTTTGCGGGGAACCCGAGCACAAGGACCGCGAAACCCTGATGCAGGTTTATCAGCAACTTCTCTCATCAGGACGGATCGAGTTTGTCACCTTCCATCAGTCAATGTCCTACGAAGACTTCGTGGAAGGTCGGCAGCCGATGACCGGGTCAGACGACGGTGAGGATACCTCCTCCGCCGGCTTCCGGTTGGATACCGTTCCCGGAATTTTCCGACGTATCGCAAAGCGCGCTGAGACAAGCCGGGGCCGGTCGATCGGAGGTGATACGGTCACAGTCGCAAATCGGCAAGTGTTCAAGATGTCGATCGGTGAGGCGAGCAATCCAGAAGACGCGCCTCTTTTTGAAGAGGCTATTGAAGGCGGATACACGCTACTCGGTTGGGAAGACATTGATTGGAGTGATGACAAATACGCAAACCGGGAAGCAATTATCGAGGCCTGCAAGACCAAAGGGAGGATTGAGGGGCACACCGACGTCAACGCTCTGTCCGGATCCGTTCAAATGCCGTTCATTTTCCGCAACTTGGTGCGCAAGGGTGACGTAGTGGTTGTTTCTAAAGGTAACTCGCTGTTTCGAGCGATTGGCGAATTCACAGGTGACTACGAATTCCACCCACGGAGTGAGGGCGGCTACGCTCATCGACGCGCTATGCGTTGGCTTTGGGTAGACCGGCAAGGTGTATCGATTACCGAGATCTACACGCGACGCTTCTCAATGAAGGCGCTCTACATGCTTCATGATAGTGAACTCAATGTCCCGGCTCTTGAGCGCTACCTAAATAGCCAGCTAATTGACGGCCCTCCCGAGCCGGAATCTTTCGTTCTAATCATCGACGAGATCAACCGTGCCAACATCTCAAAGGTCTTCGGAGAGCTGATTACGCTTATCGAACCGGACAAGCGCCTTGGCCAGCCGAACGCGCTGAAAATCCGCCTTCCTTATTCCGGCGACGACTTCGGCGTGCCCTCGAACCTGCATATTTTGGGCACGATGAACACCGCGGACCGCTCAATCGCATTGCTCGATACGGCTTTGCGTCGGCGCTTCACATTCCAAGAGATGATGCCCAATCCATCCCTATTAATTGACTCAGCCGAGGCGTGTGGTCTTAATCTGCCTCGGATTCTTGCTGTGATCAATGAGCGGGTCGAGTACTTATACGACCGCGAACACCAAATCGGGCATGCATATTTCATCGATTGCAAATCACGGGCTGATTTGGACGCTGCCATGCGAAAAAAGGTAATCCCATTATTGGCCGAATATTTTTTCGAGGACTGGGATAAGATCGCGGCGGTACTCGGCGACGCGGCTTCGCATAGCGGTTCGATAAAGGGCGGTTTCCTCAATCGCTCGGTGCTCAAGCCGCCTAATGGGCTGAATGATGACTATGCACTGCCCCGATTCCGCTGGGAGATCCGCTCGGAAGACGAAGGCTTCGACTACAACGGGCTAACCGAGGCATGATCCGCCGTACCGTCCGAGAATGGGAACGCATCAGTTATGGTACGGACGAAAATACGATTCCGACACAGTACGCAGACCGGATTGTGGCAGAGGCGAAGGCGTCGGCATTTTCGGGACACGGAGGCGAAGGCATACTTGAGCACGGTCGAAAGGGGCTGCGTGCCCGTGGCGTAGTTGGGGTAATCGCCACGCCCAGCTGCCAGCTTGAAATTCTGCCGAAAATTGAAGGACCAGGTGAAAGCAATTCGGACGATGCCACGTTGCGCCGTCGGCTGATCCACATGCTCGCCATTGCAATGAACACGCATGTTGATGCCAGGGCCATCACGCAACTCGGCTGGCAGCGGGACACGGTCTTGGAACTGTTGATCCGCCTCTACTGCAATAAACTCGCCGACGCCTTGCGCCGGGGATTCCCGCAGCAGTATGCCAATCATGAAGACGACCTCCCCTCCCTTCGCGGACGCCTTGATGTGAACCGGCAATTCACGACCCTCGCGTTCTCGCCACAGAAACTGGCTTGCCGGTTCGATGCGCGCTCGCCCGATATTTCACTCAATCAGGTCATGCGGGCTGTAGTCGCCAAACTCTGCCGTATTGCCCAAGCTCCGGACAATCAGCGCATACTGCGCGAATTGAGTTTCGCATACGCCGATATCTCGGAAGTCTTCCCGTCCGCCTTGCGCTGGGATCTGATCGTTCTCGACCGGACAAACACGCGATGGCAAGAGTTACTATCGCTGGCGCGCCTCTTTCTTGGTGATCGCCACCAGCAGACGACTACCGGTTCCATCGAAGGCCACGCGCTCCTGTTCAAGATGAACACTCTCTTCGAGGAATACGTTGCGCGGCTGTTGGCACGGGCATTTGCGGGCACCGATCTGAGCGTTTCAGCCCAAGGCGGGCACCGTAATTGTCTCTTCGAAGGTAACACGGGGAGGTTTCAGACCCGTCCCGACCTCATAGTCCGGCAGGGCGATCGGATTGCCCTCATCATCGACACGAAGTGGAAACGCATCACCGGCCGGATCGAAGATCCGAAACGGGGCGTGAGCCAATCCGACGTGTATCAAGTCATGACATACGGTCGGCTCTACGACTGTCCAAAGGTCATGCTGCTCTATCCCCATCACGGGGAATTGAAGCGCGATCCGATTTTGAAGCGGTATTCGATTGCGAAGCGGGACGCAGAGGAAAGCGTCTTCGTGGCAACGCTTGACATCAGTGGGCCGCTTCGCGAGCAACAGATCGCCCTCAAAGGCTTGATCATGGACCGGCTGGACAGTGTCCCTGCTGCGCGACGTGAGAGGCAAGACACTGTTGCAAGGCAGTCTTTTCGGCATGTCTCCAATGATCGCATACGGACCGGATCAGCATAAGCCACATCCAGGATATCGCTGAAGGAAATACCCGAATTCGCTCGAAGGCGTTCAATCGGGAATCGCCGACAGGCCTAGACATTTTCCGGTTGTCCGGGCATTAATATTGGGCAGTCGGGCTTGGAAACGGGAGCGTGCACCGTGAGTGAAACACGATTTGAACCGTCGCCGGAAATTGTAGCGAAGGCACATATTGATGCGGGTCGCTATGCCGAGATGTATGGGCATTCGGTCGATGACCCGGTGTCATTCTGGGGCGAACACGGCAAGAGGGTCGACTGGATTCAGCCGTATTCCAGGGTCAAGGAAGTTTCCTACGGTTGGCCCGAGGTGTCGATCCGCTGGTACGACGACGGTATCCTCAATGTATGCGCGAACTGCGTCGACCGGCACCTCCCCGCGAGGTCGGGCCAGACGGCCATTATCTGGGAAGGCGATACGCCGGGTACCGAGCGACACATCAGCTATCGCGAACTCCACGAGCAGGTCTGCCGTTTGGCAAACGTGTACAAGTCTCTCGGCGTCAGGAAAGGAGACCGGATCGTTCTCTACATGCCGATGATCCCTGAAGCGGCTTACGCAATGCTCGCCAGCGCCAGGATCGGGGCTGTCCACTCCGTTGTTTTCGGAGGATTTTCACCCGAAGCCCTTGCGAGCCGTATTCAGGACTGCGGTGCGTCGCTCGTCGGCCGTGACGACGAGC
>JAPOVX010000266.1 GCA_026707935.1 Paracoccaceae bacterium | reverse complement strand
CAAGAAATTTCATGCCGGTCGGGGTGGAAGGCCGAAGCCTGCCATGAGCGTTTGGATAGAGTCACCAAGAAACAGACATCTCTCGCTCGTAATTTTCAATTTGATGCACAATAACGCTGGCAGACACGTCGAACTCTCGGCTTAGTTCATCGACCTCTTCGTCCGGCGCACTCGAAGCGCTCCACCGACCGTAGAGTTCTGCGGCTGGCGCCAGGAATTCGGCAGCAAACGCCCTTGAGCGAGCCTGCCGGTCATTGTGCAGGGACCCGAGTATCCCCAGACTCGGTTCCCTTCGGCTTACAAACTCACCCAGTGCACGAGCCAAAAGGAACCTTTTACTGCTGCTATGCCTTCTGGATAATGTCACGCATGCGGGAGTCGTCGCTGAGACTATCCCTTCGATCCGGCGGCTGGGCGACGTCTGTTCCTGATGGAAAACTGCAAGTGGTCCTTCAGACTCAAACTGAAACGGAACTTCGCCAAGTTCGAGCATTTTGCGTACCGATTGCGCCAATTCATTACCCTGCTTCCATGGTTCCCAAGCCGGCGAAGGTGGAACGTGATCCCGGACTTCATTCCAGCGGTTTGCGTTGCCTGCTGACGCAAGACCTTCCGCAACATCGACAAGCCAATCGCCCAACTGTGGAAGCGAATGTGCGTCTGCAACCGCCAGCGCGTCTTCCCTGATGGAAGGCTGGATACGCTCCCAGAACGCAACAATTGCTTCGCTAATGCTATCCTCGACATCGAACGGGTCAATTCCGCACATGGCAGCTACTCGACTGAAATTTTTCTCTTCGGGATCGAGGTCGTTGATGGCGGCCCACGCTTCGGACAATTGAACAGCGTCTTCTTCGTCATCAAGCGATTTCAGTCGCTTGAGCACGAAATCGACGAGCCGACGGAATTCCCGCTGCAGTTCTTCGACTTCAACATAAGTGTCCACTTCCTCGACAAATGAGATTGAAGCGTGGGCAGGCTCCCGGCGTTCGGCAACCAGGTGAATGCGTTCGGACGACGGCGCGATCGTTAGCTTGGGCAGCAAAAAGCCAGTTCCGGCATATGCCAAATTGTGCCGCTCCTCGAACCCCGTCCTCTGCTCAAGCGTATCCGCCGGTTCGTGCCAAAGATACCACCAGTTGTCGACAAGCCAGTTGGCCACAACGAAGAGGGGCACAACAATCTGTTTTCTGTAACGCCGACTCTTCCGGTCCTGCACGGCCGTCAGCATCTTGCCGTCAACCTCAATGGAGAATCTGGCCATGGTCCGACGCATGACGGCATCCGGCGAAGGACCAGAATCAACCCAGTTGAATCCTAGATTCACGCTCATGGCAGATCTTTTACCACTTCATTGGGTTGAAGAGGATACCCATGGTACTCACCGGAGCCCGGCGATCCCTGCCGGGCCTCGTAAACAGTTCCATCGTGACGATACCAGACGTATTTCGGATAGTCCCCTTGCCAAGCGCCGGTATGGCCGTTCTCAATGCTTTTACGAAGCCAACATTGAACAAGCAATTGTTGGTTGGCGAATTTCCGGGGGCACAAACTGGCGTCCGGGCGAGGTCTGGGTACGCGCCCGGCAAAGCTCGGAGTATCCTAGTGGTACACGCTACCCACGTAGCGAGAAGAACTGGCAACCCGTGGCAAATCCACGCCCTGAGGCGGGGCTTGAACCCTTCGATGTTTGGCATTCGGCCGTTGATGACGCGGTTTCCTCATGTCAACAGTACCTGAAGTGGGGATTTGGAAAAAGAAAGTTCAGAAGCTGGCTTGGCAAGTTTGGAGGCTACCCCTATGGAAGGCACTGAATTATCGCAGGTTTGATCGACATGCAATGCGTGCCGAAGGAAAGCAGCGCTTCTCATGTGGAACGATTTTCTGACCTCTGACTCAATGTGAACGAATCACGCTGCGGGCGCGATGCTTCTCGTGTTGGAGCACTTTATCACTCACACTCCCAAGGCCCGGCATACATTCTTGATCACCGACATATGGAAAGTCCGTAGCTTATGTGGAAATTTGCGAAAATCCGCGAAATCAAGGCAAGTCGCTGAACAATTCACGAGAATAATTCATTGAATGCAATGTCGTGAGAAACGTATCCCGCCATGTGAAAATCACTGCCCCCGGATTGCGGTAGGGTGTACCTAAACCAACTCGTAACTACTCACCCGGTCATTGAATTCCTTCGTTGAGGCAGTCGACGGGGTTACAGGAAGATCACGCTCCCGATCTGGCATGGGTTTGGGTGACCGGCCGTCGCAGCCTCAAATTCGTGTTGTTTCGTTTTTTGTGGAGGGACCTTTTGTGAGGAGTTGCCCTCCGCGGTCCCGCCATGGGGCCTCACGTATCGCCGCCAAAGTACCTGTCCCATTCGTCCGGCGTGCTGCCCGACAACAGGAACTCCCGCTCATCGTCCGACAGGTGCGGAAACGCGTCTCGGAGAAACGGCCGCTCTGCGCGCGGGGAGGCCAGCCACCGTTCCAGTGCGTTCGGGTCGACGCAAATGACCATCACGTTGAGTCTTCCGGACAGTACAGACCTTTTCGAGACCGTCACATGTTCCATGACGCCCCCGCGTGGTCCCGGCGCGCGGCGGGCGCAATCGAAGGCCGCCCGCACGGCCGCGGCCATTCGGCGTCTCAGAACGCCAATTGGTCCCGGCATTCCGTTGTCGGCGCGAGAACCGGACCTCCCCGCACGGGCCATCGCCTCGACCGCCTTATGGAATGTCGGGCCGCTCGCGGCGGGGAAAAGCGACAATCTCCACGTTCGGAAACAGATCCAGCTTGAGCGATATCGATTTTGGCCTTGCATGGTGCCCATCGCTGTCGTCGACATTCAGGAAGGCCACGCCGCACGGCTTCCAGTAGACCTTTCCGTCTGTGCCGTCCTGCTTGACATTGATCGTGTAGACATTGGTGGAATTCGACATCAGGCTCTCCTTTCGCTGATTGTCACTGGCACTTCGAGTGTCCGCAGTTGCGGCAGACCAGGCATCCTTCCCGGCGGAACACGGAAGGGCTCCCGCACGCGCTGCAAGAGCCGGCAGCCACAATTGCCCCGACAACGGGGATGCCCGGCGGATCGTCCGGCGCCCGGACATGAAACGCGCCGCCGTCATAACCCACGGTCTTCAGGTGCTCATCGATGACGTCCCCGAGCATCGCGAGGATGGAAGGAATGTACCGGCCTCCCATCCAGGCGCCGCCCCTCGGATCAAAGACGTCGCGCAGTTCTTCGGCCACGAACCGCACATCTCCGCCTCGGCGGAACACCGCGGAGATCATCCGTGTGAGTGCCACCGTCCAGGCATAGTGCTCCATGTTCTTCGAATGGATGAACACCTCGAACGGGATCCTGCGACCCTCCCAGAACGCATCATTGATCGTGACGTAGAGAGCGTGCTCGCTTTCCGGCCACGCGATCTTGTACGTGTGGCCCTCCAGGGCCGCCGGCCGGCCGAGAGGCTCCACATTGGCCGGCATCATCGCATGGGCTTCGGGGGCCGGCTCTTCGGTTTCCGCAACGCTCAGTACCGATCCCGTGACCTCGTTGGGGCGATAGGTCGTGCATCCCTTGCACCCCTTGTCCCAGGCGGACATGTACACGGCACGGAAGTCCTCGAATGCGATATCGCCGGGACAGTTGATCGTCTTGGAAATCGAACTGTCGACCCACTTCTGGGCCGCCGCCTGCATGCGGACGTGATCCTCGGGTGTCAACGACTGTGCGTCGACGAAATGTCCGGGCAGAGGCCGTTCGCCGAACATGTCGCGCCAGAGCCTGACCGCGTAGTCGACAACCTCTTCCTCGACTTGCGCGCCGTCCGGCTGCAGCACCTTGCGGTTGTACGAAAATGCAAACACGGGCTCGATTCCCGAGGAAACATTTCCTGCATACAGTGAAATCGTCCCCGTCGGCGCGATCGATGTCAGGAGGGCGTTGCGGATGCCGTTGGCCGAAACCGCCTCCCTGACCTCTTCGTCCATTGCCTGCATGGTGCGGCCGGCCAGGAAGGCGTCGCGGTCGAACAGCGGGAATGCACCTTTTTCCACGGCCAGCCCGGTGGACGCCAGATAGGATGAATGGGCGATCCGGCGCATCCAGTCTTCGGTGACCCGCGCGGCCTCGGTGCTCCCGTAGCGCTCCCCGGTCATCAGCAGCGCGTCGGCAAGACCGGTCACGCCCAGACCAATTCGTCGCTTGGC
>JAPOVX010000030.1 GCA_026707935.1 Paracoccaceae bacterium | reverse complement strand
TCGACATAACGCAGCGAAACCGCATTGTCCAGTCAAATCCGTCATGACATGGTAGGGCTAGGGAGGTCACATGACCAAACTGTCAGAACTCAAGGCTGAATTCCTGAGCGACCCCGACAACCGAGAGGCCTATGAGGCATTGTCGCCCGAGTTTGATCTTGCCCGGAAACTCATTGCTGCCCGGGTGGCAGCGGGGCTCTCCCAGGCCGAGGTTGCGGAACGCATGGGAACCAGGCAGAGTGAAGTCTCGCGGATCGAAGGCGGGCGCCAGAATGTCAGCATTGCCAAGCTGGCGAACTATGCCGAGGCCGTCGGCGCAAAGCTGGACATTCGGCTTGACCCCGTCCGACCTGACGGTTGAGCATGCCGACAGGACGGCCGGGCAGTATGGGCGCGGCCAGAGGACTACTGAAATTGTCGTGAAGGGAGCTGGCGGTCCCGGTCATCATTCGGCGTGCGACCGGTTCATTCCGGACCCCCGGGAAGTATACCCATCCCGCACGCACATGATGGTCTGGCGGCTGGTAAGGCCGGCACGATCGTTTCTACCCCGCCGTAGGGCACGGACCCACTAGTCAGTTGAGCGATCTCTTCGGCCTACCCACGTAGTACTTCGCGGTTGTCAGCGACTTCTTGACGGCGTTGATCTGTCCATCTGTGGCTCCATGGTCACCCGCGAACGCCTCCGCCGCATCTCGGACGATTCTTATCGCTGCCTTGTCCGAACGGTCCGGCAGTTTCCATCGCTTCATTTTGCCGTCTTCGAACTTGACCAGGAGGTGGTCCCGTGATCCAGATCCTTCCACGCGTGTGGACATTTTTTTCGTGGCCTTTCTCTTCCTGGCTTTGGTCGATACAGATCGTTCAGGTTCATGCTTCGGAGGATAATGGACCTTGCTTCGCTCCGACGGGACAGGAGACCCGCCCTCCGTGCCGCCACTTCCCGATATCCCCTGGAGGAACTCGGCGATTGTTTCCCGGTCGGGAGCGTGGCCCGATATTTCGTTCACCGCCTCGGCGAGCAGATCCGGCAATAGGCCGTGCGGGTCGCTAAGCACTTGCACCCAGGCCTCCTGTAATGCTCCCCGCACGAGGCGGTCGCGCTCCTGGCTCTCGAACTCCCGAGTCGCTTCCTCCAACGCTTGGCCGCCGATCAGGCTATCGCGGTTGAGGAATCGATGGAGGGCGTACGCTGCGTCGGCGGGTTGCTGGGCGCGGAGATTCGTACGGGAGAACCGGCGCTGCTCCCAACTACCCCCAACCATTGGCAGGTATAGCCACCAGTCGAGGCCATCGGTGAGCACAGCAAGCGGCACGCCCTCGTCAAATGCGTAGCGCAACAACTGCTCTTGGTGATCGGCAAGGTCCGTGCCTGCGCGCTTCACCTCAATCAGAACCAAGTTACGCCTCTGCCCCCGAAGGCAGTAGTCCACCTTTCCGCCCCGAACCGAAAACTCGCGGGCAACCTCGTCGGGTTTCATCGTGTCCCAGCCGAGCGCATCGATGATGCGATTCACAGCTATTTCGCGAGTATCATGCTCACTGTTCGAGAAATCGATGGCAGCCACTCGCGCGATCAGTTCTTCAAGGCTTGACAGGTCTAGCATTGTGTAGAGCCCATGATCCAAACATGCGCCAGATGCATTGCAACAGCTTCCAACTCATTTGCAATTTCTAACAGTTCAGCAGACAAGTTCTGTGTCCCTATGTGTAGTGACCTGCAATCACAATCGGCGCGCAGCTTGAAATGTCCGAGCCGGTCGTTTCAAGCACACGGTTCGGTCAGTCGACGAGTTCGAGGCGCTTTTCGATTGTATCCACAAGATCCGAGATGCGGTCTACCCGCACGGCCAGGGTCGCATCAACTTCGGCGTCACCCGCCTAGTCGCGACGCAGAGCGCCCACGGCAGCGTGCGTTTCAGTTTGCCTGTCGCGGAGTTCCTTGATCTGCACGGCCAGAGCCGCGAGTTCGGCGCACATTGCCTTCATGTTCTCAAGCAGAAGTTCGTTTGTGACGGTCCCGTTCATGTCCCGAATATGCGTCTGGTGCAAAGGGCGGTCAAGCGCCGCAATCACATCCAGGCTCTGGCTACGGTGAAACCCATCTCCCCGTCACCTTATGCGCCAAACATACGGCTTGATGGCTGGAGTCCGGGCAGGCCTGCGCGCGACCCCGCCCGGCGCCGCCGGTTGCGGCCGTTCCGGCCATGTAAACGGCGCATGCCGCGGGGCGCCGCCGGTTCTTGATCAGACTGGCCGGCGGCCTTTATTTGGCGCCATGATGACCCAGCTGGACAAATTCAGGGAACGGATGGTCTTCCCCGGAGAGATCACGGATGAAGACCTGGAATTCATGAGGGATTATCCGTACTTCGCAGATGTCGTGCTTGAAAGCAGCACGAACCCTGGCCCGGTCGAGATCGACGGGGTCGTATGCACATGGGCCTGCAGGATATGTCCGGAGCTTGTCGAGTTCACCGTCGCGGCAGACGGCCGGAAGCTTGGCTGGCTGCGCCTGCGCTTTGGAAACCTGACCGTTCAGCCACAGGATCCGGAGACCGGCGATCGGCTGTAGGACGTCATGCTGCTGCGGCAGGAGTACGGAAAAAGCGAACAACGTGGCGATTTCGCGACGTACGACGATCGTGATTTCTACGTCCAGGAAGCCGTTGCTCTCCTGCGGCGGTATCACGGACTGTCCTGAAGCTGCCGGGAACTGCCCTGGAATCGCTCCCGTGATCCGGTCCGGATGGTGCCTGGTCTTCAGGCATGAGCATGATTTCTGAAAACAGGACTGGTCCCATCTCCGCGGACAGAGAGGCGACAGGGGCAAAGCACTGCCCCTGATTCCGTGCGCTGCCCGGTTTCTGAGCAAGTGGACGGTTGTCATTGGGAACAGGCCGGGTGATGGAGATTGAACGGTAGCCAAGTGGCTGATCGGTATTTTTTCCTGCGCCGCTTGCGGCGCAGGCAGGATGGCTGCATCCGTATGGTGCGCCACTCATTCAGTATGGAAATGGTAAATGCGTCAACCGTCGCACGACTGAATCTCGGGCAGTTTTTCTTGTCGCTCCGCGTGAACGGCGAGACCCTGCAAGGCTTCGTCCGTGCGCACACCGAACCCGGCGCGACAATCTACACGGACGATGCCGCCGCCTACAGGGGACTGGCGCTGGACCTCGCCAGTTAGGCCGTCAATCACACGGTCTCCGATTAAGTCCGCGGTCAGGCCCAAACGAACGGGATGGAATCCTTCCGGTCCATGCTCAAGCGGGCGCATGACGGGACGTTCCACAAGATCAGCCCAGGCATCTCCAGGGGTACGTCAGCGAATTCGCGGGCAAGCAAGCACAACCATCGTGAGTCAGGAACCCTCGTCCAGATGCAGGATACCGTCGCCCGGCTCCTCGGCCGGAACCTCCTGTACCGCGACCTAATCGCCGACAACGGCCATTCGTCGGGCGCGGAAGCATTGCAGATTCCGCAGCAAGGCGCGCGCCACCGTCTCCGGGGGTGGTGCGCCCGCCAAGTCTACTATCGGATCCAGCTTCGGTCGGTATTTCATTCCTCATCGTCGTCAAGTTCTCGTCGCAACTTCCACTTCTTCGTTCGTATCCATAATCCGAGCAGCGTTTCGTCGAAGGTTGCGGCATCGCGCCGTGCGAAGGCGACGTAGATGTCGAGCAGCAGAAACAGGACGAAGGCGGTCACGAGAAGAGCACCTGCCATCTCTATATCGCACGGCGGACCGACGATGCCGGTGATAGCCAAAGCCACCATTATCGCCCTGCGTTGGCCAAATTCGCGACGGCGCGTGCAATGCGGCCCAGGAGCAACGTCTAAAACCTCTCTGCGGGCGCTACGGCCCGGATCACCGATTTCTCGTAAAGCAATATCCAGAGATTCAATCGTCGGCGCAGAGGAGACCTGACGCGGCGCGCCAGTTCCTTCAAATATTGTGGCGAGGCTGGCAGCGCCAGACCGAGAAACACCCGCGCATCTTTCGCCCACCGGACGGGAGCTTGCGGGTCATCTTCATAATACGAGACGACGCTTGCCAAGGCTCTGTCGAAATTGTTTCGTTGCGTTGAGGGCTTCCCTGTTCCCGTCCCCTTGCATTCAATGCACCACCATTCATGTTCAGAGACAGCCACAATATCCGGCCCGTGCCTGGAAAACTCCGGCTCTCGGCCTGTGGATCCATACAGTTTCCAGATTCCTGCCTTGATTGAGCCGTGGTCAACATC
>JAPOVX010000096.1 GCA_026707935.1 Paracoccaceae bacterium | reverse complement strand
AAGCTCCCGCGGCGCGATCCGGCCGAGATCGTGAACCTCGTAGCGGCCGAAGGACTGCGCGAGGTGTTCCAGCCCCTCGGGCGCATGGATCATGTCCTGCACCGAACAGGGCACCGTCCACGGCTCCCGTCCGTGATAAAACACCATCGCAATGACAGGTGGCAGGCCGCCGTCCACCAAGGCGCCTTTGTCCAGCTCCTTGCCCCAGATCCTGAGTACGTACCGGATGAGCTGGAGCGGCGTGCGGTGATCGACGCTGCTCTTGTGCTCCAGCAACGCGTAGACAATCACTACGCTGCCGTCCCCGAAGTGGAGGCGGAAAAGGGCATCGGACTGCAACGTGCTGCCCTCGCCGTCGATCATCGTACCCTCGGCATGCACCGGAGGGCGCTCCGGATCGAGCCGGGCGACCACCTCGGCAGAGGTAATCGCGCAGCAACTGACCGGCGCGGGCGGGATTGGAGACGAGCAGTCGGAAGAGGGCATCGTGCCGGACGCGTGGCAAGGCCATGTCCGGGTCTCCTGTTGGGGGAATGGGTCCCGGCTCCGGTCACGGTCCTGGCGCGGTCTTTTGCCCTAAACCCGGCGAATGTGCCATCGCCCATTCCCGCGGGCGCCATGTCTTTACCGAAACGGCGAACGAAGCACGGGCAAGCGGACATCGCCCGAGGACAGGACAGAGGCTCTCGAAACATCGAACAAATGGATCGGTCGTTTCGTCACAATCCTACGGAGGCTCGCCAAAAAAAACCTATCCAATCAGTTGCGCGGTGTGAAGGTGAGTTCCACTCGCCGTGGAAATTCATCGGGGTGCAGGAATTCGAGCCCATAGGGCCCGACCGAGCCTTTTGGAAAATCACTAAGGTTGCAGGTTACGATCACGTCGCAGCGTCCAACTATGGCCGCGGCAAGAACATGACGGTCGTCGGGATCGGGAAGGTGGAGTGAGGGGATAAGCGTCTCGTATCCGGTAACCAGGCAATCCCGTGTTGCCCGATCCATCCGATCTCGGGTGCGTTCGAGGGTTGCTCGATCACGGTGCGGTTCATTGCGGAGCAGGGCATTGATCCATTCCCTATGGATGTCAGCCGTCCAGTTCGCACGGAAGAGATCGTCAACAGCCATTTGCAGAAAGATATCCCGCATCGGCGCGGGATAGGGAATGTTGGCGTCAAGAAGGGCGGTCAAGCCCGTCACCGGGCGCCGTATCCCATGTCATGAGTCTGGGCGTCCAGGGTTAGCTGTTCAAGCACTAGTTCGCGTTCACGGTCGATGGCATTCTTGTATGCCATGACATCCTCCATGAGAATCCGGCGGTGCTTGCCGACTTTCCTATGAGGGATGGCCTTTTGATCGAGGAGCTTGATGAGGAACGGGCGTGAGATGTTCAACACGTCGGCCGCCTGGACCGTTGTGAGCTCGGCACTCTCCGGAATCAACGTCACGCCCTGGCCCGCGGCCATGGCTTCCAAGACGTGCATGAGCAGGTCAACCGCACCGGCCGGAAGTTCGATGGGATGGTCCTGTTCGCTGTCCCCGAAACGCAGCTTCAAGGGTTGGTCCATCCCGCCGTAGGGAGACAAAGCCTCGTGAGTGCTTCGTGCGATCACAGCATCCCGAGGCGTGGGTGGGAGCAGTCTATGAGTCAACGTGTTCATGCATGCCTCCTTGGAATGCGTGGACTGACTGAGTCAAGATACGTTTATGAAATAAATGAAGCAATCGAAGCAAACGTCACTGGGCGTGAATCCGGTATGGTGTGAATATCCGAAGATCGAGATCGTCAAACCGAATCACGCGTCGAGCCGTTGCCAAGGCCTGGTTGTCGTTCGCGGGTTTAGGCGGTTTAAATTCCTGCCAACTCTTGGAATGCGTGGACCATGCCCGGTCGATGCGACCTGAATTCAGCATAGCCCGGAATGTCGGGACGACCTGGGCCGCCATCATACCCCCGGCGCTGGCCGGACCCCTTCAGCCGTTGGGTCACGAGCAAGCGATTCCCTCTTTCCACGGCACCCGAACCGATCGGATTGCCTGCATGGTGACTTCGCTGCAGTTCATGTGTTTTCGAAAATCGGAATGTTTCAATTATCAACAATTCGTGCGCACTCTCAGCAGCGCCAACGCAAATCCTCGACGCTGGCCGCCGGACACAGATGACCCCCAGCAGTGGCATGCGGTAGTTGGGGGAACCGACCATCGCAAATTCAATCGTTGATCGGCTACTGTTCAATAGTTATCGCATCCATGTGTCCGGGGTCTCCATGTGGGCCGCTGGAAGAGGCCGTGGAGCGGGCGGTGAGAACCCCGTGAACCCGTGCGTTTCGCGTTCAAGTCTCGTCGGAATCCTCTTCATTTTCGTCGGATTTTGCGAGTACATCTTTGACCAACTCTATTGCGTCGCTGATGTCGCTAAAGCCTCCCGTCAACAGGGAAAATGCAAGTCAAACAGATTTCTTTCCCACTTTCTCGCCTGCTCTCTTTGCGAAGCTTTCTACAAACAGTCGAGTGGGTGTCTTGACTGGTCCCTCTTCTTGAACTTTTGCTGATGTTTCATCTTGGATTTCGTCAATGAGCTTTTGCCGTTCGCCTTCGGGCATTACCGCCATCACCAATGCTGCAAAGGCGGGACCCGATATTTTTGCGATCGAAGAGTTCAGACCATGTTCGACTATTCCCCAATTTTCACGAACGTGTTTCTGCGCAAAGTCGCGAACGAGACCATCGTCAATTTGAAAAGATATTAATTTTCCTTCCTGCAATCGTTCTGCGTTTTGGAGAATCCGAACAATCTCATTTCGGCACCATTTATCGCCGTGCTTGATGTCGCGATAACTGAGCTCGTCACGAATGTTCCTGATTTTGCGAGGAGAAGTTCGAAGTAGTCTTGCGATTTCATAATCAGACGGTGGATTACTCTTCCAATCGGAATAGTGCTCCAACAGAAGACTACAAAGTAGTCGTTGTCTCACGGCCCGGCAAACTACCAAGACCCCTAGAAACGAATTCCTGGAGCAACTCCGCAAGAAAAGGCGTATCTTTTATTTCTTTTGCAACATCCGAAATATCATTCATCACTAACGTCTGTGTTTGTGCGTAGGTTAGAATTATTTGCCCGTGGTGCCAGAGCCGCCACTTCCAAAGTAGAAGCCAACCACAGTACCGGCGATCCCAGTCAATGCCGCAACGATTTCCGTAAAGCGAGTGCCATTCGGGAGCGCTGCTCCTCCGAATACGAGAAAAATGACGAAGGAACCCACAACGGTCAGTGCCAACATCGACCTCACGGAACCCTGGGGCAATGCCAATCCCTTGAGAACAACGTTGGCAGAGGATTGCGCTGTCCATACGGCATAAATCGGGAGAGCGATAAGGACGAGCAATAACAAAGTTCCTTCGGCAATTAGCAGTGGCAAAATATTGGCCATCTCAATCGGAGTGCTACCTGCCGTCGCTTCGTTTTCCATTGTGACCGTTCCTTGGCTTGAGGTGGGTTCGCTCTATTCGTATGGGTATGTCTGTAAATTTGGCAAGCGGGAAAATTGTCGATCATCCAGGCTCATACCATTATTGGCGAAAACATTCGAATTTCACATTTCTGCTTGTTTCGACCTGTAAGGCAGGTCCATCCTCACCTGGCACCTGTGGAGCGGCCGAACTGGGGTTGTTCTTCTCGAAGCAGAATACGCAGACGCCCATAAAGCCATTCGTGGGAGCTTGGTTGTCTCGCCCGTTACGATGCGCATAGCTCTGTCTATCGATGTCCGTGCCACAACCTACCTCAGTTGATCCGACGCGAGATCCTGTCGCGGAGTTCGGGCGGGGACGATGCGGTGAGATAACACCTGCCATCGGACGTTGGGTTTCGCCCGCCGGGCCCGAAGCGGATCAGGTCGAGACGGGGCAGATACTCCGACAAGATCACGAAGTCGCCCCGGTTCGAGATACCCAGTGCCCGGCGAATTTCCTCCTCGGCCGAGGCGCCGCGGATCCGTAGCAGCTTGAGATATTCCACATGTTCCGAGGTAAGGCCTGAACGTATTCAGAAAGACTGATTTGTTTCCGGGCGTTTTTGCCCGAAGTACGCAATACGGGACGGCGTGGAGAAATCACCCTGTGCATCCCTGTGTCCGCGCCGATTCAGTTTTTCGGCCGCCCCTTTGTTGGCCTTAACCCAACATAGGTACCGATTCCGCCATAGGATTTTCACGCCTTTGGTTTCTTGAGTCCGTTCTTCCTCATTCAGTTCG
>JAPOVX010000346.1 GCA_026707935.1 Paracoccaceae bacterium | reverse complement strand
GCGGCGCCGAAGTACCGGCGTCCGGACCAGCCTCATCCGAAGCTCGGTGACTTCGTTATGGAGCTCGAGCGGAAGCTGGAAGACAACAAGGAGAAGAAGCGGCGTGACCGCCTGAGCATGAAGCGGATCTGGGGGCAGCTTGCGGACCAACCCCCTCACACCAGACTGCCATCCAGATTGACGCGCTATACGACCACCTGCTCCGGGCGGCCGGCAATCCGGCGCTGATGTCCGCCGAGCTGAAGGCGACCCTCGCCGCCCATGCCAATGGCAACCCGAGGAGCCTCACCATCATGGCCGACAGCCTGCTCGCCGCCGCCGCCGAAAGCGAGCGCACGCAACTCGACGAAAGCCTCTTCTTCGAGGTCTTCGGAACCGCCCTGCCGGGCAGGAGGACACGCCGATGACCGCATTCCCCACACGCAGGCCGCGCGAACTCGAGGACCACCCCCGCCAGCAGGACTGGCTGGTCGACACCCTGTGGGGCGAACAGGCCGTCGGCATCCTCGGGGGAGAACCCAAATGCGGCAAGACCTTCCTCGCCCTCGACATCGCCGTCGCCAGTGCCGCCCCCTGCCTGCGGCGCTTCCCGGTCGGACGCCCCTGACCGGTGCTGCTCTATGCCGCCGAGGACGCCGGCCATGTCGTCCGCCAGCGGCTCCAGGGGATCGCCGCCGCCGCCGATGTCCGTTTCGACCATCTCGACATCGCCGTCATCGATACCCCGGTCCTGCGCCTCGACCGCAAGGCGGACCAGGCGAAGCTCGCCGCCACCGTCGGCCAGGCCCGGCCCCGCATCCTGATCCTCGACCCGCTGGTCCGGCTGCATGGCGTCGACGAGAATGCGGCCGGCGAGATCGCCCCCATCCTCGCCTTCCTCCGCAGCCTCCAGCGCCGGTTCGAAACCGCCGTCCTCGTCGTCCACCACGCCCCTCCCAAATTATCCAGCAGATTCTAGACTTCACCACCGAGGGGCACGGCACTTTCCTGCGCCTCAGGAAAGCCCCGGCCCGCCAGCAGGCCGAACCCGACGGCGACCCCGGAACCCGGATCGTGAAACTTCTCGACCATGCGGCACGACCGCTCTCCCAGCGCCAGCTTCGCCAACGCGCCGGATTGCGCAACGGGACCGTCAGCAGCACCCTCAGGCAGCTGTGCGGCGCCGGAACCGTGATCCGCTCACGGAACGGCTACAGCCTCGGGCGCACCCCGGCACTGTTCTCCGACGACATGCTGTCCGGCAGGCAGAACTGAGCGCTTTCCTTTCCAGGCAGCATTCTTTCGGGAAAACGGGATGCCGGGGAAGAACCGCGCAAGAACCAGCGTCAAACGGGACAGGAGGCAGCCATGACGGGCCGGCCGTATCCCGAAAACCGGAAACCCTCAGGCGGTCCCCGGTTCCCGCACACGCAAATCACCGGAACCGGTTCCCGGAACCACCCGGATCATCACACGTGTATCTGGCCTCCAGCCGAAGTCCGCCAGAAAACGTGAAAATCGTATCATCAATTATCGTGCGCACTCTCACCTTCCTCCCACGACCCGTTCTGGTGGTCCGTGTGCGAGGTGCATGATCCCACTGGAGAGCCCGGTGCGGGAAATCCGCACGCCGGGTTCGGAGAGCGGGGGACTGGAAACGCGGCCATGGGAGCCGGACCGAGGCCCGGAGCGAAAGCGACGGACAAGCCACCGGACCCTAAATCTGGCGCGCCAGCCCCCGACTCTACCCGATTCCGCCTTAGGATTTTCACGCCGTTGGTTTCTTGTTTCCGTTCTTTTCCATCCAGTTTGAGCGGTTTGCAGGCGTTGTGTTGTAGCGCTTTGCGATGAACTTCTGTGTTGATCCGTTTGCGAGCAGCGCTTCGATCACTAAAGGCACGCGGCATCGTATCGGCAGTTCTCTACGCGGATATGTTGGGGCGATTGGTGCGGTGTTGCACCACGCGCCCGGAAGGTGCACTCCCAGCGATCGGTGAACGCCTCGAATGCGCCTGAATCTATCCCCATCAGGGCGACCCACCCAACGGTTCGGCGCCGGTCGGGCACTCATAGTGGGAGAAGAAGCGATCCAACAGCCAGAAGAAACGGATGCGCTCTGGATCGACATCACATTCGCCATAGAGCTCGTAGAATGTCGGTATCCACTTCTCACCACAGTTGCGCTTGATTGTAAGCTCAACGGACATGAAATCGCGGTGCCGGTCGCTGATTCCGGCGATACCCCAATCGACGATTCCGCTGATGCACTGTCTGTCTAGCAGCAGGTTAGGAAAGCAATAATCACCGTGGGTGAAGACAGAATCACTAATTTGCGAAGCTTGAGCAACCAGGTGTTCCAGCACTCTTGACGGCGCAGCGCCGGTATCAGCCGTGAAGGCTTCGACATTCAGGCCTAGAGAGTCAATGCGCCGGGCGCTCTCCTTGAGTTCATTCTCCAACACTCGGTCAAAGGGGCAGTCCTCCGTCGGGACTTCGTGAACCATCTTCAGTCCTTCGGCCAGCTTCGCCACCACCGTAGGTGCGGAAATGATTTCAATGCATTCATGCGAGGGCGTACCCGGCAATTCGGTAGTCAGGACGAAGACCCGGTCGCCTTGTGTGGCGTAGTGCAGGACGCGAGGAACAGGCAGGTAGTGCCCAATCCAGTCGAGCCGTTCGGCTTCGTCAATCTGATCCTGACCGGCGATTCCCGTACCGATCTTCAGATAAGCCGGTCCTTCTGCCTTATCCCAGACCCGGAACGACTGGTTGCCGAGCCGCCCAGGCGGGCGTTCCTCGACAGCGACAAGTTCGAGCCGGTCGACCAGACTTGGCGGAAGATCTGATTCAGCTATGAGCAAGCTTCTGCTCCTTTCGACGGATCATTCTTCAACTGCCCTGCCCCACCGATCCAGGCAAAGGAAGAAGACCATGAAGTAGACGTAGACCAACAACATAAAGGGGTCGTTTGCGAAAGGGGGCGAAATCCTACGCCAAGCACCGAGGACCTGTTTTCCGTGCTTTCTCAGTTCACCGTCAGGTCCGATATATTTGTACGGCGTCGAATCCTCCATGTTCTCAAGACAAAGGGCATGACGAATTCCGCGAGGACCCGATGGTCCTTTGCCCATTGCAAACCGTACCTGATCGTGGGCATGAACCGTCCAAGGAACCACCGCCGACGGACTTCGTTACATGACCATGACAGAACCGCCTGTATTCGGATCTATCCAGGAATACCGGTCGCGAATTGCTGATGTCGAATTCTGGCGGCCCTGCATTTCCCGGATCCTGGGACGCCACGACCTCCCGGCAGCGAAACGGGGGGCGATTGCTGGACATAATGCAACTTACCCCACGTTCCTTTGCGGTGATGTCGTGGTGAAACTGTTCGGCCACTTTCCGCCGTGGCGTCGAAGCCACGCGGCCGAACGCTCGGCACTCCGCCTCGTTGCGAACGACCCGAAGATCGCGGCGCCCCGCCTGCTGGCATCCGGTAGAATTTTCCGCGATTCCGACGTGCCATGGCCATATCTGGTCACCGGACGAATATCCGGGGTCCCGTGTTGGCAGGCAAACCTGTCAACCGCGCAGTTGTCCTCACTCGCCGATGAACTGGGCCGTCAGATCCGTCGCGTCCACGCGTTGCGGCCGATCGGGGTTGCGACGCAGGCAGGCTTGCCGGTCGCGGATATCGTTGCAGCAGCCTACCGGAGTTCGCTGCCGCGTCATCTGATATCCGGGATCCGAGGGTTTCTCGCTCGTCTTCGCCCGTTCGACCGTGTCTTCGTTCACGGTGATCTGGTGGACAACCACATCTATGTCGAAGACGGCCGCCTTTCCGGGATCATTGACTGGGGTGATGCGGTCGTGACCGACCGGCATTATGAACTTGCCAAGCTGTGTTTCGGTACCCTTGGATGCGACAAGGGGCTGCTACGTCTTTTCCTCGCCGCCAGCGCGTGGCCGGTAGGCGGGGACTTCGCCCAGAGGACCCTTGGTCTTGCCCTGCATCGCCAGGCATTGGGACTTGCCCAACATCACACTTTCGACGTTTTCCACGGCTTCCCCTCGCCGTTGCAACAACAGGGCATCGGCACACTGGATGATCTCGCTCTCGCACTCTTCGAGATCTAACGCGCGTTGATCCGGAGGTCGCTACACATAGTATATTGCTCCGACCCTCGCGATGACTGTTACCATCACTGGGGTCGTTCGCGGAAGGGGTGGAATCCTACGCTAAGCACCGAGGACCTGTTTTCCGTGCTTTCTCAATTCACCTTCAGGTCCGA
>JAPOVX010000345.1 GCA_026707935.1 Paracoccaceae bacterium | reverse complement strand
CTTCGGACCCGTCGCGGCATGAACCACCTCGACCGTCAGGCCTTGCGCGATCTCCTCGAGTACCAACACGTCTGCGGTCACCGAGATCACCGCCATGTCGGTGAAGATCCTGGTCACCGCGTGCTTGGCGGTGACCGGATAGGTCAGCGTCTCGACGATCTTGTGGCTGCCGTCGCGGGTCGTATGGGTCATCATCGCAAAGACTTCGCGGGCACCGACGGCGATGTCCATTGCACCTCCGACATTGCCACCCTTCTGATGAGGCAGCTTCCAATTGGCCAGATCGCCATTGGCTGCGACCTGGAAGGCCCCCAGGATGGCCACATCCAGGCGGCCGCCGCGGATAATCGAGAACGAATCAGCGTGATGAACGTAGCTGCCGCCGGCCACCAGCGTGACCGGGCCCTTGCCAGCACCCAGCAAATCCGGATCTGCATCTTCTTCAGCTGGCGGCGGGCCCATGCCGACAATGCCGTTCTCGCTGTGAAGGATCACGTGTTGGTCCTCCAGCACATGCGAAATCGCGAGTGTCGGCATGCCGATCCCGACATTGACCAGCCAACCGTCCTTCAGATCCTGCGCCAGGCGTTTTCCGATCTGCTCCCGGCTGAGAAGGCACTTCGGCAATACGGCGGTCTGCATGGCGGAGTCCCGATTGATTGCGCGTTCGACAGACCGCTAGCTGCAGATGCAAAAGCGATCGACATAAACCCCTGGCGTGATGATGTTCTCCGGCTCAAGCGCGCCCAGCGGCACCAGCTCCGTTGCCTGGACGAGAGTCCGTTTCGATGCCATCGCCATAATCGGATTGAAGTTACGCGCTGCCTTGCGAAAGGTCAAATTTCCCCAAGGGTCGACCGTGTGGGCCTTAACCAAGGCAAAGTCGGCCCGAAGCGGCATTTCGAGCACATAGTCGCGGTCCTCGATCCGCATGGTCTGTTTGCCTTCGGCGAGCTCCGTACCGACCCCGGTCGGGGTCAGGAACCCGCCGAGCCCCGCACCGCCGCAGCGGATGCGTTCGGCCAGCGTGCCCTGGGGCACCAGATCGAGCGCCAACCTGCCGGCATCGAACATCTCCTTGAACACGCCGGATTCCGCAGGTCGCGGATAGCTGCAGATTATCTTGGCAACACAGCCTTCACGCAGCAGTCTTGCGATCCCGGTCTCGCCGGTACCGGCGTTGTTGCTGACGATCGTCAGGTTGGTGACGCCACTTGCCGAGACCGCATCAGTCAACCGCTCTGGCACCCCGGAACGGCCGAATCCACCGATCATCACCACGGCGCCATCGAAGACTTCGGATATTGTCTCTTCAGGGCTTCCAACCTGTTTCGACTTCATGTCCTCTCCCGGCTCCCGCGGCTATACCGGATTCATTGCAGCGATCAGCGAGTCCAACGTCATCTGTCGGTAGAATACGCGCCAAGCCGACCGGAAGGCAACCAAGCGGCGTCCTGGTCGCGCTAGTCGCGAGCAGCTTGACTCGGATCGCTGTTACCTGGAAATGCCATGTCCCGGTCAGCTTCGCCCCGGAAGACCGCCACCGCGGCGGCGTGACGCGCTTCAGCTTCCTTTACCCTCGGATGCTCCGGCCCTAGCACCCCTCGACGCACGATGATGACCCGTTCCAACAAGAGGATGCCGGTTTCGTAGCTTTCTGCCTCAAGATAGCGGCCGGCGACGTGAGAGATTGCATCGGCATAAATCAGCATGACATTGTCGAGGGTCGTCTCGGCCGAAGGCGGGTCGCGGCCGGCGCCGCTGGCGTCAGAGCCGGCGATCCGGGCCGGCGGGTCCGGCCAGGCGATCCACTGGACGACGCCGGCAACGGCGAAAACCGCGATCAGCAACACCAGAAAAATGCCGGACCTCCGCCCCGTCACCATGCGGAAGGTCGTACGGTCCCCGTCGAATTTGCGGCCCGTCAATACGAGATCCCCGAGATGCAAGCGATGGATTACCAGTTTCTTGACATGTAACACAAACAGTGTTGTTTGCTCCAGATGGACTACACCTTTCAATGGAGGGAGGCCTTCGAGCAGTTACCATATCTGCTCGGCGGCGCCTGGATCACACTCCATTTGTCCTTTCTCGGGTTTTGGGCGGGCTGCACGATCGGCCTCTTCGGTGCTCTGGCCAAGACATACGGTCCGCGCTGGCTAATCCGGCTTGTCGACATCTATGTCGTATTCTTCACCAACACGCCGGGGCTGGTCACCGCTTTCTTCATCTTTTTCGGATTGCCGGAATTCGGCATCGTACTGTCACCCTATGAAGTGATGCTGCTCAACATAGCGCTCAATTCCGGTGGCTACATTACCGAGGTCATGCGCGGCGGGTTCCTCTCGGTGCGCCAAGCAGAGGTCGAGGCCGCGACCGCGATGGGCTTCAGCTTGCTTCAGCGGCTCAGATTCGTCATTGTGCCGCATATCGCCAAAGTGCTCTTCGCACCGCTGTCCAACTGGTACATCTGGATCATCTTGGGTACGGCGGCGGCCTCAATCTTCGGTGTCGAGGAACTTACGGGCCGCGCCTTCAATGCCGCATCAGATACCTTCAGGTCGATTGAAATCTATCTCATGGTCGCCTTTTTGTATGTCGCGATCACCATCCTCGCAAGCTTCGTCCTGGCGATGATCGGGCGCTGGCAGTTCAGGGTCAAGGTGAAGGTGTTCTGATGTTCGATCTGTTCCTGGAACAGCTTCCCCGATTTGTGACCTGGGAGACGGCGTCATTTTTCTACCACGCGATGATCACAACCATACAGATGACACTGATCGGCTGCGGCATCGGCTTTGTCATGGGCTTCCTCATCGTGATCCTTCGTACCACGCCGGGCCTGATCTACCTTCCGCTCCGCCTTCTGATGATCGCCTATGTGGAGTTCTTCCGGCGCGTGCCGTTCCTGGTGCTGCTGTTCCTGGTCCTGTTCATTTCCAAGGGATTCGGCTTTAGCCACTCGCTCTTCACCATTGCCTGCATTTCCATCGTCATCCTGTCGACGGCGTTCATCAGCGAGATCATTCGCGCCGGCCTGGAATCGGTTCAGCAAACCCAATGGGAAGCCGCCTATGCGATGAACTTCACCCGGCTACAGACGCTCTATTACATAATCTTTCCGCAAAGCTGGAAAGTGATCCTGCCACCGGCATTTGCCTTCATCGTGATGTTCATCAAGGACACCGCGCTGGCCTCCCAGGTCGGCGTGATCGAGCTGACTGCGGTGGGCAAGTACTTCAACAATGTCGGATACTCGGCGATCCTCTCCTATGGTACCGTGCTGGCGCTCTATTTTGTTCTGTCCTATCCGATGACCCGTCTGGGGTGGTGGATGGAGAAGAAACTCGCCGGGAGCAAAAGCTCGAAAGTGGATGAGACCGCCAGGGCGGTGAAATCCATCGTGCAAACGCCGGTACCGTCTGCTAGGGTATAAGCAGCCAAGGGATGCAATGAAGAGGTCGGATCGAACCTATCCAATGGGCGAGAAAACCAGCAGAACTCGATTGTCGGCCCGGGAAAAAGAGAGTCGGGAGCGAACCATTGCCTCATATTGATATCAAGGATCTGAGTGCAAGCTATACTGGCTCGGTCCCTGTCCTGAGTGACATCAGTCTGCACGTCGAAAAGGGTGAAGTGATCGGTATCATTGGTCCGTCCGGTTCCGGCAAGAGTACCCTGCTCCGGGTGTTGATCGGCCTGCTGCCGCCGACTTCGGGAACGGTCGAATTCGATGGCGACATCATCGACTATGGCAGCAAGCACGATGTCCGGCGCCTGCGTGACCGCTGCGCCATCGTGTTCCAACAGTTCAACCTGTTCCAAAACATGAGCGCGCTGCACAATGTCAGCATCGCCCCGACCAAGATCAAGAAACGCAATCGCGCCGAAGTGGACAACGAAGCGAAACAGCTTCTCGCCAAGGTTGGCCTCGGCGAGAAGCTGGATTCCTACCCGGACGAGCTGTCGGGTGGCCAACAGCAGCGCGTTGCGATAGCACGCGCGCTCGCGCTTCACCCCGAGATCATGCTGTTGGACGAGGTCACCTCGGCGCTGGATCCCGAACTCGTCAACGAGGTACTCGACTCCATCCGCTTGCTGGCCGCCGACGGCATGACGATGATGATCGTCTCCCACGAGATGGCATTCGTGCGCGAAATCTCCACTGCGGTGGTGATGATGGACGAGGGCCGGGTGATCGAGACGGGGTCGCCGGCGCAGATCTTCGACAATCCCCAGACCGACCGCTGCAGGGAATTCGTCGGCAAGATCCTGCGCCCC
>JAPOVX010000097.1 GCA_026707935.1 Paracoccaceae bacterium | reverse complement strand
TTTTTTCGGTCCACGGGTTTCCAGTGGGCCTCGTCCAGGGCGAGGCCAACCTTCTCGGGATCGTCAATAGCTCCGGGACCAATGTCGGGTCCGGTGGTTGGACGAACATCGTCGAAAAATACGTTCGGGCAAAGCGCTACTGCGAGGCGCCGTACGAGGTGCGTCACGTCAATTCACGCAAGACTGTCGTACCAATTCAGGGCGAACAGATTGGCGAGCGTTTGAACGGCGCTCGCCGCCGCGTGGCAATTCACTGCCAGAACGCGGCCGAAATCGAACTGGCGGAAGACAGTCTCGACGCGGTGTTCACGGATCCGCCCTATTTCGGAAACGTGCAGTATGGCGAATTGATGGACTTCTGCTACGTCTGGCTCAGGAAGCTTGCTGGCAAAGACGCCGAGGGATTCGACCGGACGTCGACACGATCGCCAGTGGAATTGACCGGCAACACGACCCAATCACGCGACCTGGAATTCTTTACCGAGGGATTGGCGAAGGTCTATTCCCGCATGGCGCTAGCACTGAAGCCGGGCGCGCCATTGGTTTTCACATATCATCACAACAACCTCGAAGCTTATTGTGCGATTGGCGTTGCAATTCTTGACGCTGGTCTGACCTGCTCAGCGTCGCTGCCTTGCCCTGCAGAGATGGGCGGCTCGATCCACATTCACGGCACGGTGTCCTCGATCATCGATACAGTTTTTGTCTGCCGCGACTCCGGTGAAACCCCTGACCGTTGGTTGTTCGATACGTCCCAACGGATGATCGGGATCGTGAACGAGGATCTCGCGCAACTAGCAGCCGCGGGCCGGAAAGCCTCCCTTGGTGATACCCGCTGCATTGTTTTCGGCCACTTGACCCGTATTGCTGTCTGGAACTTGCGAACGACATGGGATTCTTCCATAGCGACGTCGCAAAAGATCTCGATCTTTCATGACCAGATGATCCAGTTCGGTGATGCGGAGGAACTCGCGCGTTCGGTGCCCGCTCCTGATCCGCACGCCGACCTGCCGCTGTTCGCTCAGGCCACAAAGCCTCCCGACAAGGAAGATCACGGTGACGTTTCCTTTTGAAGTCGATTTCAAAGAACTGTGTGCTGATCTCGATGCTCACGTCGACGCCGTGTTCAGCTGCCTCGAATCCGAGTTTCTCGTCATGCCTAAGGGGAAAGGATTCATTGAGTTTCCCGTATTCGAGAACGGGTACGAGGCACTCAAGAAGGCAACCGGCGGATTTCGCAACGTGACGCCCGACACTGTCGCCCCCGCGGTCTTCAAAACGCCAACCGCTTTCATCGTGTTGCGCTGCATGCTGGGGTTCACGCCGCCCGAGTGGGCCTATTACGCTACCCGGCAAACTGGCATCGAAGTAACCCAAGGCGCGGCGCGTATCCTCGATCGGAAAATTCGAGTGGCTCCCGAGGCGCCTTTGCCAAGAAAGGGCAGTGTAACGCAACAGCGCATCCAGGCTCTCATCGCCTCCGCCTGCCATGCCCTGAAGGAAGGTGTTCCCGGACGATCACCTGATGCTCTCCATCGTCTCGAAAAAGCTGACACCAAATCCGGGCTTGTCAGTGTTCGAGGATCGGCGGACCTCGGCGTTCCCTATTCCGTCGTCTTGTACGAGCGCCTTCTCGGCCGCCCCTTTGCCGGCCACCGAGACTCAATCAGTGAACTGATCGGCAATATTGTGGAGAACGCCATCGAGGACATACTGGCGGGCGCCGGTATCAGCAACCGGAAGACAAGGCGAGCCGAACGCTTGGACGGCTTCGACCAAGCACCGGATTTTGTTATACCAAACGAACACAACCCGCAGGTTGTCATCGAGGCAAAGCTCACCGAAGATGACGGCACTGCGCGTGACAAGGTTACGCGTGTACAGCATCTGGCCGCCCTCAGTATGGAAGGCCAACCATCCGGACACCGAAGGTTTGAAGTCATTGCCTGCATTGCGGGCCGCGGTTTCGGCGTACGCCGCGAAGACATGAAGAAGTTGCTCCTCGCCACCCGTGGTAAGGTTTTCACGCTACAAAATATGTCGCAGCTTGTACAGAATACACGCCTTGAGGCGTTTCGTTCGCGATAGCTGAGACGCAACCCAATCGACCGGCCGGCCAACACTTGAATCCAACGCGCCGGTAGTCTGCACGCTTGGGAAAATTCCGGCAGATCCTGAAGTATTGATTTGTATTCATCTCGTTCCACCACCTGAGCGTAGTGATTTCCACAACACGAGCTTCATCGAAATGCGCGAATTGAAGTCCCTGGCTGGCAAAGGTTCGTCGAATTTGTGTGGAGCAACAATGCACGTACTGACTCAACTCGATCGTTCCTGGACATTAGCTGGCCAAATTTCCAATGAGGGCGCCGCAACCAAAAGGAAAGGCGGTCCCCGAACCTGACGTCAGGCAACTACCTGATTTCTGCATGGAACACCCTCGCTGTGTTTTCGAAATACGATAGTCCGTCGTGACAAAGAAGCTCGTTTCACGATCACCAATCTTCTGAACGAAGGAATTACATTGCTTGACGGGACTTCAGACCTTGTCACCGAAATCGGCCAGCCATTTCCTCCGATCACCTGTCAGTCCGCGGGATTTCCCAATCGGCTTGCCTATCGCTCACTCGATGCCGGCGCCCGGTGTGCCATTGCCGGACTATTTCTTCTTGTGCTGTTCTCTATTCTGACATTTCTCGATTCACTGGTCACTCAGACCGAAGATCGATAGGGCGAATTCAAAGTTCATCGAGCAATCACGGCACAGCTTGCCTGTCAGCTTCTTGACGCTACCAATTGGTATCGATAGCAACCTCGCCTGAAAAGCCAGGAGCCCCCAATGTCTTTCTTTGAGTCCCGTGATCCCGTTTTTGACGGTTACGTTCTGGACAACGCTCCGCTCAAACAGCTTGCCGCCGGGTTCGACTGGGTCGAAGGACCAGTCTGGTTCGGTGATGCGGGCTGCCTGCTTTTCTCGGACATCCCGAACAATCGTATCTTGCGATGGACTCCCGGCAGCGGCATCACCACCTATCGGCAGCCATCGAATTACAGCAACGGACACACCCGCGACCGTGAAGGCCGGCTGGTTTCCTGCGAACACGGTGCCCGGCGGGTGACACGGACCGAACATGACGGACAGATCACCGTGATCGCAGACGGTTTCGATGGCAAGCGGCTCAACTCGCCCAACGACGTGGTCGTAAAATCCGACGGTACGATCTGGTTCACGGACCCACATTACGGGATCATGACCAATTATGAGGGCTATGCCGCGGAGCAGGAACTGCCGTGCAACCTGTACCGGGTCGACCCGGTCACGGGTCAAATGGATGCGATGGTAACGGACGCCAACTGCCCCAACGGACTGGCGTTTTCACCTGATGAGTCGCGGCTCTACGTGGCCGATACCGGGCGCTTGTTCAGCGACGATCCGCAGCATGTCCGGGCTTTCGATGTTGGCTCCGATGGCGACCTGACGGGCGGCGATGTATTTTACGTGGTCGATCCGGGCTTCGCGGACGGTTTTCGTGTCGATACCGACGGAAATCTCTGGTCTTCCGCCGCAGACGGCGTCCATTGCATATCCCCGAACGGCGATCTTCTCGGCAAGATCCTGGTGCCGGAACTGGTCTCGAATGTTTGTTTCGGCGGACGCGCCAAACACGAACTCTACGTGACTGCAACTACCTCGATCTACCGCGTCTCCCTGAACCGGCAAGGGACCCAGCACCCATGAGCACGTCTGAAATCGGATTGATCGGTCTCGGCACCATGGGTGCGATGTTGTCGCTCAACATTGCCGAAAAAGGATTTGCGATTTCGGTATTCAACCGTACCGTCGCGCGTGTGGACAGCTTCATGAAAGAGGCCGGGCCGCTGGCAGCGCAGATCACTCCGACCCGTGCGCTGGAAGAACTCGTCAACTCGATCGCTTCGCCGCGCGCAATTATCCTGATGGTGCCCGCGGGCGAGGCCGTGGATGCGCAGATAGCGGCCCTGCGCCCTCTGGTGAATCCGGACGACCTGATTATCGATGCGGGCAATGCGAACTATCACGATACGAATCGCCGCGCCACCGAGGCTGCCGCCGCCGGTGCGCCCTATCTCGGCATCGGGGTCTCGGGCGGCGAGGACGGCGCGCGGCACGGACCCTCGATCATGGGCGGCGGCGACCGGGCGAACTGGGACCGGGTAGCGCATGTCTTCGACGCCATTTCCGCCAAGTACGAAGGCAAGCCCTGCGCAACCTTTATGGGCCCTGGCGGCGCGCGCCACCTCC
>JAPOVX010000199.1 GCA_026707935.1 Paracoccaceae bacterium | reverse complement strand
GTAAGCCGCCAACCACATCGACCATTCGGACGCTCCGGTCCGGGCGCGCAGGTCGACCCCGAAAATGTAGACACCGATCTTCAGCATGGTGAAGACGCCGGCCTTCACGACGGCGACCGCGTGGAGCAAGGCGGAAACCGGCGTCGGCGCGACCATCGCTGCCGGAAGCCAGCGGTGGAAAGGCATCAACGCGGCCTTGCCGATGCCAAAGGCGTATAGACCGAGCAGGAACGGAACTTCCCAACCCGTGAGGTGGCCGTCCAGGATTCCGCTGGGGCGGAAATCCAGGGTCCCCGAAGCAGTCCAAGTCCAGATGATCGCCGGCATCTGGATGCAGATCGAGGTGAGCAACAGCACTCCAAGATAAGTCCGCGCACCCTTGACCGCCTCGGGCGTCCCCTTGTGCACCACGAGCGGATAGGTCGAAATCGTCAGGATCTCGTAAAACAGGAACAGGGTGAACATGTTTGCGGCAAACGCGACCCCCATCGTGCTCATGATGGCGATCGAGAAAAAGGCGAAAAACTGCGCGTGGTTCTTCTCGTCGTTTCCGCGCATGTAGCCAATGCCATAGGCATGGGTCACGACCCAGAGGCCGGACGCGATCAACGCGAACAGCAGGCCCAGGGGTTCGACGTGGAAAGCGATCGCAAGGCCCGGAAAGACATCGATCAGGCTGATCGATTCGACGGGTGAATCCGCTGACCCGCTGACAACGGCGGCAACCGTGCCAAATGTCAGGATCGCAGCGACAAAGGTCATGCCGTCGCGCAGGTCGGGTTGATTCCTCAACAGGACATTGCCAAGCGCCGCCATCGCCGGAAACAACAGCGAAAGATAAATGCAGATCTCGACGGAAAGGATTGATTCAAACACGACCGCGACCTCAGTGCACCATTCCGAGGCTGCCTGACAGCAGGCTCTCCGCAGCCGTTTGCGCAGAGCCAAGCGTCAGGTCGGTATCGATCCCGAACCAGATACAGGCGATCGCAAGCACCCAGGCCGGGACGACGACGGACAGCGCAGCATCGCGTCGCCCGACCGTCGGGTTACCGTCGGGCGGCTCCTTGATGTACAGCACCTCGAATACACGCCAGACGTTTGCGACCGTCAAAAGGGTCGACAGAACGACGAAAGCCACTGCAAACCACCAGCCACGTTCGAATGATGCCGAAACCAGCAACCATTTGCTGATGAATCCGGCTGTTCCCGGAACGCCGATCAGGCTGAGGCCGCCGACAACCATCGCTGCCGACGTGGCCGGCATCGACCGGCCCAGGCCGGCGATGTCATCGTAGAACGTCGAGCCGACCCGGAGGACCAGCGCTCCGGCTCCCATGAACAAGAGCGCCTTGGAAATGCCGTGGTTGAACAGATGTATCACTGTCGCACTCAGGCCCTCGACGTTCATCAGGGCGATGCCGAGCAGCAGGTACCCGACATGGGCAAGGCTCGAATAGGCAAGCATGCGTTTGAGTTCGTTCTGGAAGAGGGCCACGATGGACATGCCGAACATCGCGAACGCCGCAAGCGGCAACAACACGAGTTCGGGCGCCATCGTTTCCGTGACGAAGCCAGGCTGAAAAACGGAAAACAGGAACCTCAGCAACACGTAAACGGCGGCCTTGGTCGCCGTCGCCGAAAGGAAAACCGTAACCGCCGAGGGCGCGTAGCTGTAGGCGTAGGGCAGCCACATGTGCAGCGGGAAGATCGCCACCTTGAGGCTGATGCCGACCACAATGAACGCGAATGCGGCAAGAATGGTCCGATTGGGTCCCTGTGCGGCAATCCTGTCCGCAAGATCGGCCATGTTGAGCGTCCCGGTCATCATGTAGAGCATTCCGAGACCGATCACGAAGAACACTGCACCGATCGTTCCCATGATCAGGTAATCGAATGCCGCCGTCAGTGCCCGCTTGTCCCGATGGGATCCCTGGGAGACGAGAATGTAGGTGGAGAGTGACGAAATCTCGAGAAACACAAAGACATTGAAACCGTCGCCGGTCGCGACAATTCCGAGCAAGCCGCACAGGCACAGCAAGAAGCAACAGTAGACCAGGCAGTGATTCCGCTTGGGGATTTCGTGGTCAATGCTGGTAAATGCATAGGGCAGCACGACCGTGCCGATTGCGGAAATCAGGAACAAAACGAACGCATTGGCGGCATCAATCCGGTATTCGATGCCGATCGGTGGCGGCCATCCACCGATATGGTAAGACAGGAACCCGCCGTCGATGACCTTCATGAGCAAAAGCATGGAAACGACAAGGCTCGCCAGTGTCGCCACCCCGGCGATGACCTTGGCGCCTGTCCGGTTGCCGATCAGTACCGCCAGGGGCGCGGCAAGGAACGGCACCAGCACGACCAGGATCGGCAGATGATCTGAAACCGTCCGGGCGACGTGTTCGGTCGTGTCAACCGCCATCAGGCGCGACCACTCATCGCTTCACCGTGAAGGGAATTCTCCTCCCGGACCGTCTCCTGCTCGATCGCGAGAATTCCATCCTCTTCGATGGTCCCGTATTCCTCGCGGATCCTGACGATGAGCGCGAGCGCAAGGGATGTGGTTGCGACCCCGACAACGATTGCCGTCAGGATCAGGACATGCGGAAGCGGATTCGAATACACCTCGTCAGGGTCGACCTGGAGATCAACCGGAAGGATCGGCGGTGTGCCTCCGGTGACCTTTCCGATGGAAATGTAGAACATGAAGACGGAAACCTGAAAAATGTTCAGTCCGACGACTTTCTTGACCAGGTTGCCGCGAGAGACGACAATGTAAAAACCTGTCATCATCAGCAGGATGAACAGCCAGTAATTGGCGTGATCGGCAATGAACTCCCAGTCCGGCATTCGTCCAGTCCGTCCGCTTACCAGTCATCATCACTGATCGACGGAGGTCGACCGGCGAAGGCGTAGAAAACCGAGATCATGACACCAGCGACGGTAATCCCGACCCCGAGTTCAACCACCAGGATTCCGTAATGCTGCCCGTGCGACGGGTGATCAGGCGTGAAGGCACCGTAATCGAGGTAGTCATAACCGAGCATCATGCTCGCCACACCGGTTCCGGCATAAAGCAGCACGCCGAGCGCGGCACATTTGTGGACGAGCCAGGGCGGAAACACCCTTTGAACCGTCGCCAGCCCGAAAACGATGCCATGCAGGATAAAGGCGACAGCGAAGATCACGCCGGCCTGGAATCCTCCTCCCGGTGAATAGTCGCCATGGAACTGCACGTACAATGCGAAGAGCACGATCGTTCCGATGAGCAGCTTTGAAACGGTCCGCAGGATGAGATGGTGGCGCATTAACCGTCCTCGTCCTCGTCTCTTCGCCGACGAATGCCGAGCCCGCTGATGATCAGAAGCACACCGACGCCTGCCGTAAAGATGACGGCGGTTTCGCCCAGCGTGTCGTATCCCCGGTAACTCGCCAGGACTGCCGTAACGACATTGGGAATCCCGATTTCGGATGCGGTCTGATCCAGGTAATGGGGAGCGACATGACGCTGTGCCGGTGTGTCGGCACCGCCGAAGCCAGGCATGTCCAGTGTGCCGTAAAACAGCGCCGCGGCAGTTACAAGAACGAGGGGGAGCGCCCAAACCTGTCGCTTTCTTGCCGTGTGGCGTTCCGTTCGACTGGTCAGCGCGACTGTTCCAAGCATGAGAACGGTCGAGATCCCTGCCCCGACGGCAGCCTCGGTGAAGGCGACATCGACGGCGTCGAGGGTCACGAACAGGAGTGCAGACAACAGGCTGAAGACGCCGAAAAGCATGATGACGGCAAACAGGTGCCTGACACCGACGATTGCCAGCGCTGTTGCCGCCAGCATGGTGAACAGAAAGATATTGATCCAGGTGTCCGGCATGCCCTGCTCGATGCCCGGCCTTAACGATCGACGCCTGGTTTGCCGGCAGTCGAATCCTCCGTTCCCGGGTTCCGACCCCCGGTCCCTGACAGCGGGCGCAGCCCCGACACCAGCGCGGCATTGGCCAGTGCATGGGTCGCCGTTGGTCCCGTAATGAGCAGGAACAACCCGATGATCACCAGCTTGACGGTTACCAGCGACCAGCCACCCTGGATACACATGCCTGCGAGCAGAAGCAGCACACCGGCGGAATCCAGGACCGAGAGCGCGTGAAGCCGGGACCAGAAGTCGGGAAAACGGATCAGTCCGATGGCCCCGGTCACGAGAAAGACCGAACCTGCCAGGATCAGGATCCAGCCCAGGGTGTCAATCAACAGCACGGAATTCAAGACCGTATCCTTTCACCGCGACTGCCGTCTGGGCTGCCGGCAGTGACCGGATCACCGATCGCCCGATAGCGAAAGAACTTCAGTATGGCGATCGTGCCGACGAAGTTGATCAATGCGTACAGCAGGGCAATGTCGAGGAAGTCAGGCCGTCCGGTCAGGAATCCGATCACGCCGATCAGGAGTACTGTTTCGGTTCCGAACGCGTTGACCGCGGCGACCCTGTCATAGAGGGTCGGACCCGTACACAATCGAATGAAGGTCAGGACCATCGCGACACCGATCGCGCAGGCTGCGACAACGAACATCACCCGTTTTTCCCGGTCTCAACCGCCGTGACCCTTCGGTCCATGTCCGCCAGTGCGGCGGGATCGTTTTCTTCGTAGGCGACGGCATGCACCTGGATCACGTTGTTTTCTTCAACGGTTTCCACAGAGATCGTGCCCGGAGTCAGCGTGATCGAGTTGGCGAACAGGGTTCGGCCGATGTCCGTTGACTGGCTGCTCGGCACATCGAAGATCACCTGTCTCAAGGGCATCGTCCGCGAAAGGATCAGCCTCGTGACGGCCCAGTTTGCCCGCGCGATTTCGACCAGCAACCAAACGAGATACCGAACCAATCCGACTGGGCGAATGGCGAAAACGAGACGATCCCGATCGGCCCTGTCCATCCGGCGCGTGATAAAAAGCACGGTCGCGACGGACAAGAGTCCGAACCCGATGACCAAGGGCTTGTAAATCCCCGACATCAGCAGCCAGAGAGCGGCAAGAAAGGCAGCCGAGCCAACCAGCCTCATCGTCCCGTTTCCCTGCGAGTTTCCCGCTGCATCCGAGCCTGTTGCAACATTGCTCCGCCGTACGCAAGTTGGAAGTCCCCAGGCGCTCCCCGGTATGGCATTCCCGATCCGGCGGAAAGCCCCGGACCTTCGCATGCCGGAGAGGTCGAACATCCGCCAATGCCGCCGACTTGCCGCCATGACGGAATGTGTCAGGACGTCCTGGATGAGCGCGTCACCCCGGGTTCGGCACGAACGACAAGAGCATCGTGTCCTTTTGACGTCCTTTCGACCGGGCATCTGGCGTGAGCAGGAAAATTCCCGAATGATGAGATCTCCACCCTTGACACCACATGTTCGCCATCAAATCGGCGACCTTTACCTGAATCACTGAACGGTACCGAAATGCGGATAATCCTCGCGGCCAAGACGGAATCCCCGAATATCCCGGGCTCAAGCCGGATCGGGGGAAGGACCACGATCGAAACGCGCGTGATGAAAACCCGGCGGATAACATGACATATCGATGACATATCGAGTCCCGAAAAGTTGCACCTTTTGCCTGAATCGCCACCAGGCATCACCGTTCAGGGCGGATCGTCAGGCGCGCGGTTTTCCGCCGTTCAACGACCCAGTGAGGAAGGTGGCGACATGAGTAGAATGCACCTGCAGGCTGTCGAGCGTGGCGAGTCCGAATGCGGCGCCACAGACGCTGCCTTGGCCGACAAACAGACCCAGGCATCCCAATCAACAGATCGTTGACTTCCAATTGTCATTGTCTATCCTTCTAATCACCGGCCCCTGGGAAGTGAAATGTACGAACGTTTTCTAGAGTATCGCGTGAGAGAGTCCCTTTCGGACACCCCGGTCGTCCTGATCGTTGGACCACGCCGCGCGGGCAAGACCACGCTTGTCCGGAAGATCGGGGAATCGAGCAGAACCTACATGACGCTTGACGACGGAACGGCACTTGATGCCGCACAATCCGACCCGGTCGGCTTCCTTCGTGGCCTGGACCAGGCAACCATCGACGAAGTCCAACGCGCGCCTGAGTTGCTGCTGGCAATCAAGAAGACGGTGGATGAAAACTACCGGCCCGGACGGTTTCTCCTGACCGGTTCCGCGAACGTCATGACCTTGCCGCGGGTTGCCGACAGCTTGGCCGGCCGGATCGAAACCCTCCGGATGCTTCCCCTGGCCCGCGCCGAAATCCGGGGGAGGACGCCAACCTTCCTGCAACAGCTGTTCACGGGGGATTTCAGGGGCGTGCGCGAGGCGATGGTTGGCGATGAACTTGTCCGGATCGCACTGACCGGGGGGTTCCCCGAGGCCCTGGCCCGCGAAAGCGAGAGGCGACAACAGGCCTGGGCCCGGTCTTGGCTGGATTCGGTTCTGACGCGTGACCTGAGAGACATCGCGGAGGTCGAGAGGCTGGCCGAGTTGCCGAGATTTGTCCGCCTCCTGGCGGAGCATTCAGGCCAGTTGGTCAATTATTCCCGTTTCGGTTCCAGTATCGGTGTCAGCCACAAAACGGGGCAACGCTATGTCAGATTGCTGGAACAGATCTTTCTCGTTGCAACATTGCAACCCTGGCATACGAATGCATTGAAGCGGATAGCGAAGACACCCAAACTGCATTTCCTCGACTGCGGCTTGCTTGCCGCCGCGCGCGGATTGACTTTCGCCAGGATCAAGGCGGACCGCAGACAGTTCGGCGCCCTCCTCGAAAGCTACGGGTTCTCGGAGATTCTCAAACTGATGACGGCATCGGATATGCAACTGACGCCCCACCATTTCCGTGACCAGCAAATGCACGAGGTCGACATCGTTCTGGAGCGCGACGACGGCACGATCGTGGGGATCGAAGTCAAGGCTGCCGCAACCGTGAGGTCCAGCGATTTCGCAGGGCTGCGAATCCTGGCCGAGACATTCGGTGAGCGTTTCGCCTACGGAGTCGTCCTCTATGACAGCGCCGACATTGTGCCATTCGGAAAGAAGCTGGCAGCAGTGCCGATTTCCAGTCTTTGGGCCTGACGAAACGGTATACGGCCGCCTTGGTCTAGACACTCATCTCCTGCGCTTTCGCCAACCGCGCATATCGCCAAGAGTGAACCATCCTCCGCCAATGGGCGTCCCAAATGCCCTCGGCCATCGCACGGCCGGCGTCGACGGCAAACCGCCGTACCTTCGCACTGCCTTTGGCGTCCGCCGGGCTGCACTGCCGGCCCTGGCACTGGATGGAGCTTCGGGCTGTCGCGAACGTGGCCGATTCGCGCTGTGAAAACCCGGGGACACCGTGTCAGGAGAACCTTGTACGTTACATGATACGCAGCAGGACAATGTTACGTTTCTGCGCTCGGCAAGAGAGTGTCGCGGGTGCCTCATGTCGATGCAGGGGCTGGCGATGACGACTCGACCGGCCGCAGTCATGGCAGGGCCTTCAGGTTAGAACTTTCACGGTTCCCCTCTGCCTGGGGCTTCGCATCTCCGCAAAATTTGGAAAGTTGAATAGACGCGTGAGATGACGGAATTCAGCAAGTTCATCGTCTATGCCGATGAAAGCGGGGACGCGAGTTGGAAGGCGGCCGAAGCCCACCCAAGAACAGACGGTTAGACCATCCCGTTACTGAGCAACAGAAAACGTTCAAATCCCAAAATTTCAAGAAGTCTTTGGACAAGAAAACCTCTCCGAAGGGGAGGCCAAATCACCAGTCCGCCGGGTTGAAGATGTACGCGTGTTCGGTCTTCTGCGGCCATAGTCCTCGTGGGGTGCGCATTGGCGGCATCTTGGGAGCGGATTTGGTCTGCCCTTCCCCACCCCAGTTGCTCGGCGCTCGTTACCTTGAATGTCTCGCAATTGACGCCCAGGACTTGAAACCAGGAAAGGTTCACACGGCAAAGGGAAGCCGGATTGGCGACCAGGTCAATCGCCTCGATCCAGGGATTTAAGGACCGCAAGCAATCCCTGCTGCATGTGTTCCGCAATGTGCGACAGCATGAGGTCGAGATCCTCGCCTTTTGCCAATTGCAGGTATTCGGTTGTCATGTGTCGAAACTGCCCGTGTGACCCATGGGCACGAAAGTGGAGAACCATGTAGATCTGGACCAGCGGTGTCAGGCGGTGCCAGTGCGAAAGAAGCAATGAGTGCCCGGACAGCTCGTAAACCCAGGAATGAAAGGACAACTCTTTGCTGATGGTTCGCGCCTGGTCCCCTGTCGGCTGTGCCGCGATCAGCCGATCATAACGTGATTCGAGATCGGCAACCGCATCTTCGCTGCGCTTGTTCCATGCAAGGCGGAACGCAAATTGTTCCAGTTCCGTCCGCAGTGAATACAGTTCTTTCAGGTCGGTGCCACTGACCGGCCGAACCCGCAATCCCTTGTACGGCTGGCTGACGAGAACTCCGCGATCGACGAGTTCTCTCAGCGCTTCCCTGAGTGGGGCACGACTGACCTGAAGCTGTTCTGCCAGTGCGTTTTCGGTCAGTTTCTCGCCCGGGAAATAGTTCCCCGATGTGACCATGTCGAGGATTTGCCTCGTTATCTGGGCACGTAATGTCCTGTCCTCGACAGGTTTCAGGATGTTTTCAGCCACGTCCATTGGCGGCAACCTGCGATTGGATGAGTTCCGCGTACAGCTTTCGGATTCTCCTGAAAATCGGGCCAGGTTCCCCTCCGCCGATCGACCTGCCGTCGATTTCGGAAACGGGCGTCTGCGCACCGAACGTACCGGTGAGAAAAGCCTCGTCGGCACCGTAGGTGTCAACGAGCGAGTAGTTGCGCTCGAAAACCGGAATCCGGTTCTCGCGGCAAAGTTCGATTACCCTTCGACGGGTGATCCCGTTCATGCAGTAGTCACCCGTCGAGGTCCAGACTTCTCCCTTTCGGGCAATGAAGAAGTTGCAGGAATTCGTCGTATTCACGAATCCGAACGGGTCAAGCATCAGTGCCTCGTCTGCCCCGGCCTGTACCGCCTGGTTGAGCGCGATGATGCAGTTGAGCTTGGAATGCGAATTCAGCTTGGCATCTTGCGTCAACGGCAATCCACGGTGGTGGGGCACGGTGAAGAGCCGGATACCACGACCGGTTGCGTCTTGATCGACCCTGGAGTGTTCTGCGATGATGACAACCGTCGCGCCATGGATATTGAGATGGGGATGCTGAAACGGCCTGAGTTTACGGCCCCTCGTGACCATCAGGCGGACGTGTGCATCGGTATGCATGTCATTGACCCCAAGGGTCGCCCGGACAGCGGTCGATAACTCCTCACGCGTCATCCCGACGTCAAGTTCGATGTACTTCGCCGCCTCGAACAACCTGTCCAGGTGCTCATCCAGAAACGGTACGCATCCGTCATGAATTCGCAGCCCTTCCCAAACTCCGTCTCCGAGAAGGAAGCCGCTGTCGAAGACTGAAACCCTGGCTTCGTCGCGGTGGAAGAATTCGCCATCAACGTAAATTCTGACGTCCGCGTTGCGCGGGTCGTCGAGTGCGTCATGAGTCGACACGTGATTTCGGGAGTCCATGTTTCACCGGTTCGGTCGGTGGCGGCGGACACCTGTTCGCCGCCACATGTTAGTTCATTTCGCGAACAGCAGTTCACGCTGAATGACTGGTGACGCCTTCGGGTCGAGGCCGAAATCCGCCAGGAACTGTTCGTACCATCGCTGGGTTCGACCTGTCTCGTAATAGTAGAAGATCGTGTGGCTGACCCAGTCCCGGAACGTCTTGTCTGCCTCGCGACGCACTGCGATCGACGACGGCGAACTGAATGCCGGCGTCGGAATCACGATCTTGCCCGCACCGAATTTCTTTCGGGCAGCCAAGAGCGGCGGGTGAAACAGGGATACGGCGTCGACGCGACCGGACTGGAACGCGGCCAGCGAAGCACCGTTGTCCGGGAATCTCTGGATATCGGCATTCGGAACCGTCCGTGTCAGGAACGCGTCCATGGACGAGGCCTGGGGCACGGCGATACTGACTTCCGGCTTGTTGAGATCTTCCCATCTTTCCACATCCAGGTCGTCCCTGGCGAGCACCGCCAACGAAATGTAGAGAAGCGGCTGGAACGGGTAGTCGACGACGATTGCCCGTTTCGGTGTCGCATCCAGGAACATCATGTCGATCTTGTCGGCCTGCAACGCCGCGATCGCCGTCGCCCAGGTGACTTCAACCACTTCGAGCTCGACTTCGAGTTCCTCGGCCATAGACTGCCCGATCGAAACGATCAGGCCGCTGTCCCATTCCCCGGTTTCCGGGTTCTTCGAATACCAGGGGGGCGCCTGCGTCACGCCCATGCGCAACGTCCCGGTGTCGTGGATTTTCTCCCAGGTCGATTGCGCCTGGACTGCAGAGGTCGCCACCAACACCGCTGCAAAAGCGGCGATGCAGCTGAACGTCGTTCTGACAATGGATCTCATGGAATGCTCCTTTCCCATTCTTGATATTTTCTGCCCGCCATTCCGGGCAGTTCATGTCGACTGCCTCGCGTACGCGATGACAGCCGACTCTCGAGGCGTCATCCGGGCGAAAAGTCCGGAGACGCCATTTTGTCGGCGAAGTGGGCGCCGAGTTTCACTGACCCCTCCCTTGACTTTCCGGCACCGCTTCAATCCGGCAGCTTGAACAGCGAGTGACCATCCAGGAACTCGCGCATACGCCTGGTCGCGGGCGACTTCAGGATGACATGCGGCTCACCCTGTTCATGAACCCGCCCTTCGTTCAGGAACAGGACCCGGTTCGCGACATGGTAGGCGAAACCGAGTTCATGGGTGACGACAAGCATGGTCATTCCCTCTTCTGCCAGCTGCCGAATGGTTTTCAGCACTTCGCCCACGAGTTCAGGATCGAGTGCCGAGGTCACTTCGTCGAACAACATCACGTCAGGGTCCATCGCCAACGCGCGTGCAATGGCTACCCGTTGCTTCTGCCCGCCCGAAAGCCGGGCCGGATATTCACTCGCCTTTTCCGCCAATCCGACGCGCTCGAGTTGCGCCATGGCCTTTGCCTCGGCCTCGCTCTTGTCCCTCTTCAGGACCGTCACCTGGCCTTCCTTGACGTTCTGGAGAACCGTCATGTGCGGAAACAGGTTGAAGTGCTGAAAGACCATCCCGATCCGGGTACGCAGCCTGCACAGTTCGGACTCGCGATAGTGCATGCGACCATCCTGCTCGGTTCCAACCAGGTTGCCGTGCAGGTAGACTTTTCCCCTCGTCGGGGTTTCCATGAAGTTCACGCAACGCAAGAGCGTACTCTTTCCCGACCCGCTGGAACCCAGCACAACGACCGTTTCTCCAGCGGTTACGCGCAAGTCGATTCCCTGGAGGACATCGAGGTTGCCGAATGTCTTGTGGAGTCCTTCGATTCGAAGAATTTCGCTCGCCGCGGTCATTCGCTTTTCCTCAGGACTCGTTCCAGCACGTAGGTACCCTGTACGACCGGATAGAGAACGACGAAGAAAATCAGGGCCACGGCCGTGTAGGATTCGATCGGATTGAAGTTGAGATCGGCGATGAGCTTGGCCTGGTTGAGCGTCTCGACATAGGCAACGACCGAGGCAAGTGTCGACATCTTGAAGACTTCGATTCCACGGTTTGTCAGTGCCGGCAGCACGCGCTTGATCGCCACCGGCAGCACGATTCGGCGCATGGTCTGGATATAGGTCATTCCGATGGCCTTGCCCGCCTCCCACTGCCCCGGCTCGACTGACTGAATCCCCGCCCGGTAGATCTCGGCCGAAAATGCCATCGTGTTGAGGGAGATACCGAGGACAGCAGCGAGGAACGGATCAACGTCGATCCCGGTGAGAATCGGAAAGGCATAAAAGAACCAGATGATCTGCACCAATACGGGGGTGTTCCGAAAGACCTCGACGAAAACCCGCGCCGGCCAACCGATGAAGGGCGTCCTGGCATACCTGGCAATACCGACGACCAGCCCGCCCGCCAGGCCAAGGGCGACCGTGACCACGAAAATGACGACCGTTCCCTTCACACCAACCCAGAGAACGTGCCGGTGTTCGAAGATCGTGACGAAATCCCAGTTATGCTCCATCGAGACGCACCGAGGTTTCGCCGGATTCTGCCAACCTGCGCTCGACCCAGATGGAGATCTGGCTGAACACGAAAATCAGCACGAAGTACATCACGGCAACGACCGTGTAGACCTCAAGCGGGCGAAAGGTCTTCTGGGCCAGGTCATTTGCCTGAAACATGAGATCGGAATAGGCAACTGTCGACACCAGCGTCGTGGTCTTCAGCAGTTCGATCGAACGCTCCATGAACGCAGGGATCATCCGTTTGACGGCCTGCGGCAAGACAACGCGGCTGAGCGTCTGTCGATAGGTCATGCCGATGGCACTCGCGCCTTCCCATTGTCCCTTGTCGATCGACTGTATGCCTGCCCGGAAGATCTCTGCGAAAAACGCCGATGACTGAATCGAAAAGGTGACGATCGACGCGATATACGGCGTCATCCGAACATCGATCAGGATCGGGAGTGCAAAGAAGAACCAGAAAAGCTGCACGAGGGGCGGCGTCGCGCGAAAGAATTCGACGATGAACGCGGCGACGGCGGACAGCGGCCGGAAGGTCGACAACCTGAACAGTGCCAGCGTCAGGCCGAGCGGCACCCCGAACAAGAGCGCCATTCCGGTGACCTTCAACGTGTTGAGCAGCCCGAGGAGCAGCAGATCGTAGTCTGCAAGGACCGCCAGAAAGTTCCACTCGACCATCGGCTTCCGGTTTCAGCGGCGGAATCGGCGTGGATTTCCACTGCGGGCGTTGATAATGTCCATTCGTCAGATTGTCGACAACATAATCAGCCAAACCAGCGAAGAGAGTACCGCGATGAAATCGCCAAATATCCTGTTCATCCAGGTAGACCAGTTGAACGCGTCGTCCCTCGCCGCCTATGGAAATACGTTCGTCAAGACACCCAATCTCGACCGGCTGGCCGAGAACGGGGTCGTTTTCGAAACCGCCTACTGCAACTTTCCGCTGTGCGCCCCGTCCCGGTTTTCAATGGCGACGGGACAACTCTGTTCGGACATCGGCGTGTACGACAACGCCTCGGAAATGAACGCAGAAATCCCGACCTATGCGCACTACCTGCGCCAACTCGGCTACCAGACGGCACTGTCGGGAAAAATGCATTTCATCGGCCCTGATCAGTACCACGGGTTCGAGAAGCGGCTGACGGCTGACCTCTATCCTGCCGATTTCAGCTGGGTGCCTAACTGGCCTGACGAGGGCAAGCGCGACACCAACGACGCACGGTCGGTCCTGATTGCCGGGACCTGCGCGCGGTCGGTCCAGATCGACTTCGACGAAGAGGTGACTTTCAGGGCGCGACAGCATCTTTACGACATTGCGCGCTCCAGCGATGACCGTCCATTCTTCCTCCAGGTTTCCTACACCCATCCGCACGAGCCGTACCTCTGCCGGCGCGAATACTGGGATCTCTACGATGACCACGAGATTACACTGCCGACGATTCCCGCCATGCGAAAGGATCAGCACGACGCCCATTCGGTGAGACTGTTGCGGGACTTTGGAATGCTGGACTGCTCGTTCAAGGACGAAGACATCCTGCGGGCGCGGCGGGCCCACTTCGGTGCGATCACCTATATCGACGAGATGATCGGGGATGTCCTCGAAACGCTTCGATCCACCGGCGCCGACCGGAACACGGTCGTTGTGTTCACGGCCGATCACGGAGAGTTCCTCGGCGAACGCGGAATGTGGTTCAAGAAGCACTTTTTCGAACCCGCCTTGAGGATCCCCCTGATCGCCGCCGCGCCCTGGATCGAACCTCAACGGGTCGGCGATTTTGCCTCGCTGGTCGACCTTTTGCCGACATTCAACGGACTGGCTACCGGATCGGTCTGGGAGCCTGCGCTGGAGCCGCTCGCGGGGCGCGACCTGACCGCCTGTCTTGATCGATCGCCGGAACCTTCCGACCAGGTGATCCTGGCCGAGTACCTGGCGGAATCTGCCCTGGCGCCGATATTCATGGTTCGCCGCGGTCCGTACAAGTACATCGCGTCGTCCCCGGATCCCGCGCTTCTCTTCGATCTCGAGGCCGACCCTGACGAACTCGAAAACCTCGCGGAACGGGCCGAGTTTGCCGATGTTCTTGCGGATTTCGAGGACGTCGTTGCGGAACGATGGGACGAGGAGACCCTCACCGAACGCATTCTTCTCAGCCAGCGCCGCCGACGCCTGATCCTCGGGGTCCAGAAGAGCGGAAATTCACCGAGGTGGAACCACGGCGAGATCGCCGGGGACGAGGTCGCCTGGTATCGCGGTGAGCAAGGCTACAATGAATGGGCGTTCGACTATCTTCCCGAAAGTGCAGAGCCGGAACTACTTAAGTGATGATGTCCTTCTGCCATGGGCACTTTGTCAAATATTTCGTTTAAGGAACTGTCTTGAGTGATTGCGGCCATGAACGGGGATTGCAGACGCACTTCGACCAAGCCGCGCCTTAACACTATAAACCCGCACAAACCTTAGCATTGGATTGACGTTTCATTTGAAGGCTTTAGTGGTCGAAACCGACAAAATAATATGTATTCAGTTCGTTACGCAACTACAATTCTAGTCCCAAAAAAAGAATTGAGCTGCTGGAAATTTCATTTCTCCTGACGTCGGTGTCAACAATTCCGTCGAATGTCATAGATCCCTAGCTTTGATCAACTTTACAGTCTCGCTCGCTGTCTCATACCGAACTCCAAGGAACCAAGTCAGCCACCTTTGAGCAACCTCAAGCAACTCGCGAGGTTCGTGGGCGTTTGGGATACCACTGACCTGCGTAACGAATTCCGAAACATCAGCTTCGGTCACGCTACCTCGGTCTTCTATTCTCTGAAGCACGCTTCCAACAAACGAACTTTGACAGATCTTTGCTGAAACCCATGCTTTGAAGTCATCCTCACATAAGCCACCAACGACACCAATTTCCCGCAACTCCTTTTCCAAAATTTCCTTGGTGGCAGAACCGACATCTGCGCTACCTTGATAGACCGAAAACAAATCTTCGGGATTTCGAGCCGTCGGAATCCACTTGGGTGCCATTGCACTCACTGCGACATCCTCAAGATCTGACAGGGCGACCTTGGACCTGTCTATCCTGTTAAGGAGGTCGTTCATCCGATCTCGATGCGCGAGTGTAGCCTGAATAACTTCCCCTAGTAATTCTCTCTCAAACTCAACAATATCCTTCTCACTCCGAGACACCGGGACGAGCAATTCAAGATTCGAGTAACTTCGCAGACCTAGCGCCGCGGCAGTTATATTCGATGATCCCACCAAACATCTATCATCTGCAGCAAAAAGCTTCGCATGAAGGTCGGAACGCAAATACAACTGAACATTATTCGCTTCCGTCAAATCGTAAACGCCAAGATCCGAAGCACCCGCAACCAAGTCAGCAATCCGCCATCGGGTAACTATGGTTGTGTCAACGCCCGCCGGAATGCTTTCAAGCAATCCTCTCAGCGCTTCCGACCTAATGAACGGAGCAACGATCAATACGTCCTGTCGCGCCCTTTCAAGTAGGGCGACAATTTCGGCCGCTAACGTTTTCAAGACTCAATGACTTCTAGAAATTTCCGTGCTTCCCGCCCCCAGTCCATTCTGACATCCTCCAGTGTCCCCTTGTTCCCAGAAGGCGCTTTGTCTTCGTTTCGCGCCCACGCCACCAAGAGCATTCGGAAAGTGAATGCCGCTTTCCGAAGCCGTTCGTTGAGTTCCTCCAAGCTCTCGTCATCTCGTTCCATCGTCACGACGTCGATGAGATGTTCGTGAACTGGGTGCTGCTCATTCAACCACACTTCAATTACGTCATTCACGGACTCTATATCAAAAAATGCATCGCGATGCCCCAGCGTCACTGACTTCAATAGAACTCGCCGATCAGTGCGGACCGTCGCCTCCGCCCATTCTTTTGCGGTGTTTTCATCCACTCGAACCTGTCTTGCAGATTCAACAATTCTCGAAATTTTTTCTTCTTGTGTTGTCGCAGGCGCCCGGTCGCTGTCACCTTCCTCTCCCCGCTCCTTCTGTTCATTGATGACTTTGGTGGCAACATCTTCTATCTCTTCGTCCGTTTGCGGATGCCGAGGAGTTCCGGTTCCTTTCGTGATTTTCTTCCGTTCCTTTCTCATTCTCTTGATCTGATCATCAATCCAGACCCAGACGTCCAACAGATGCGCTCTTGGGTCCGAGTTGTTCTCCAACCGTTCCCTAAATGCCCCAAATGATTCGTCATCTTCCTTGAGTTCTTCCCAGCCCATTCCTGCTCCAGCAACAAAGGCGTGTGCATGTTGTTTGTTGTTTACGACACCGAACACTTCGTCAAGAATGGGGTCAAACTCTACCTCAACCGACCACCATCGTTCTTCCGGTTCGTAATTGTTGACCCAAGCCAAACTCAGTTCGAGTTCCCGCCGGGCTCTCACTATCGACACACCCTTGTTTCGGTCTGCGTGCTTTCCCCAAGGTGCGGACCCCGCCTTTGGATAGGAATAGGGCCAAGTCACGCTGGACTTTGCTTCATTTATCGCGTCAGTGCGAGCCATCGTGCATCTCACATGTATTTCTCCGCGCTCCTGACCGATCGATATGGTCCAATTGCGCGCATTGAAAGTCTCGAACATTGGTTTATCACTGAAGGGCTCCGGAGTTGCTGAAGGTGACATCAAATAGAGTGGGTCGTTTGGAAGGCAATCGGTTCGGTCTTTGACAACCAAAGTGCTGGGGCCGTCTGTCGCATGAATTAAGGCGATTGATATGGGTCTGTCGTCATCAGTCAGAAATTTTCGGTAAATCCGTCCACAAAGTTCTGCGGTTCGGGCCAACGTCTTTTTGCCTCCGCTCCAACGCACCCGATCAAGATTGCTCCAAATGACAATAGTCCCCGTCGGTGCGTTGGAGTTGTCCGCAAGTCCCAGCCATCTCTCGGGAACCGGTTGTAGTCTCACTTCTGGCACGTCCTGTCGTCCACATTTTTGGATTTCATCGAGATCCAGATAACAATGGAAGGCATTCGTCGCGCCGTTTTGCCAAGTCCAGATATCGACCCGCCTGCACTGCGAAATCGAGGACTGCGGGAGTCCCACCCCAAATCGACCAATACCCCGGCTCGACCGATCCAACCGGGTGCCATCTCCGAACTTCAGAGCACGCCTGAGTGTCGTTGCATCCATCCCCTCACCATTGTCGATCACTGCGATTTCACTCACGCGAGCACGCGCGAATGGAACATTTGGGTCTGGAGGTGTTTCAACCGCCACAACCTCAATCAGATCTGCCCTCGCCTCCACAGAATTGTCGATGAGTTCTGCAAGCGCGTGATCAGTGTCCTTGTATCCACTGTCGCGCATCGCCTCGATCGTGAGCTTGGCAGAGACAATCGAAAAGTCGAATTCCTGTTGGAGAGCCGCCGTCTCCTTCACGACGTGTTCCATACATCCTCCCAATTCATGAAAGCTTCCGCGACATCGCCAAATCCCGGCAAATTCGTGTCAACCACGGTTACAATTTCACAACGGTCTGTTCCACTCGCCTTTGGACCACGGATCACCCGCCCTACCATTTGGCTGTACAACACTAATGACTTTGTCGGTCGCGCAATCAGTGCCGCGCTCGCGGCCGGAGCGTCGAACCCCGTCGTGAGTACACCGAAGTTGATCAAGAGCCTTTTGGCACGATCCAGGCGTTTGAATTGCCGTATCATCCTTTGTCGGTCGCCTGAATTCGTTTGGCCGGTCAATACGTCAGCCTTGAATCCCATACCTCTGCAAACGCTTGCCAAAAGTAACGCATTGGCAACTGACGCAGCAAATACAAGGATGCGTGAATGTCTGTCTGTCAGTTCACAAAGGCGTTGAACGATCCTGAGGTTACGTTTTTCATCGGCACCTAGGCGCACAGCAACAGACTCTGGAATGTTTAGGGCATTTGAGACCTGGGCAATGTCGCTGCTAGACAGTTGCAGCCCCGGTTCAACGTTGAGCAAGGAGAAGTCAACTTCTGCCAAGTAACCGGTGTCCGTCAGTTCTCTGACCGGGTTCTTGCCACCGAAGTCAAGAGTAACCTTGTTTCCACGAAAGAGTTCAGCCACATTGACATCAACATCGCGATCACCCCAAGTCCGTCCTGGAGTGCCGCTCAGCCCAAGTAGCGGTGTTCTGGGATTTCGGGTTACGACGGTTTCGACGATATCCTCATAGGTCTCAGCTACCGCTTGGTGTGCTTCATCAAAAACCACCAACGATGTGCGGTCGCCTAAGTCCCAAAGGCGAGGTCGATTTTTCGCAAACGAATGCAGCTTTGCCAAACCGCATATGGCAATACCATCAGTAACTGTTTCGATTGGCGGATCGTGTTGGGACCAGAATCGCACGCAATCCAGTGGCCGATCCCCAACGGAACTCCAAGCCGCTTCGAACTCTTCCGCCGCTTGCTCAAGAAGTTCCCGGGTTGTTGCCAACCACAGGACCAAGCCCGGCAACTGCGTTCTCAGATGAGACGTGACAATGCTCATCGCCGTCCGCGTCTTTCCTACACCAGTCGGCAAATGCAACATCGCCCGCCGATCCTCGCGGAACAAAATCCGTTCCACTTCGGTTGCCGCTCTCTTTTGATGTGGGAACAGTCCTCTCTTGGGCATCGTTGTCCTGACAGCTTCGGCGGGCACCGGAAACCGGTCTTCAGAAGCAACCGCCCCGAAAAATCCAAGGAGCGAGCGACGCACTTGTATTGCCAATGAATCCGAATTCTTGAGAGTGTCGATCGTTACGCCGGTTCGGACTTCAAGCTCCCGAGCTTTTGCATCGGGAAGCGATTTCAACAGAATCCTTCGCCGGTCCGGGTCATCGACCGCGAGATCCAGAGAAAACACTTGGCTCAGGCACTCTGCTCGCCTTGGTCCGGTGATACGTTCCGAATCCAGCGCACGTAGCAGGTTAAATGCACCTGCAGGTAACAGGAGATTAATCTCGGGATCTCCCAATCGATCAAAGATCTTGGTGGGCTGAAAACCTGGAGGGCCTGCTGATTGAACGCCCGTTACTTGTGACACGCGAAACACATCTTGGCATTTCCGTACAGGTCGTCCATGTCTATCAATTCTTGGTCCGGTCGCAACGGGTTAATCTGTCGTTTTCCTCTCTGTCGTTCAACACGCTGACGATGTTCGTTCTTGATCGCGGCAATTCGTTCAGGCTTTTGGAGATCAGTTAGCGCTTCGCCCTGGCTCCAGGTAAACGGTGATCCATGGTCAATGGCCGACTTCTCGTAGGCCTTGGCTTCCTCAAAATAGTCAGGGTGCCGCTCTAGGAGGCGCACCCATTCAATCTTTTGCTGAAAAAAGCAAAAGGTGCAACCACTGCGAGTTCGCCATTTGTAGTAGGTAGGGAGCCCGAGGCCGGCTCCATCAAGAAGTTCCAGCACGCCGGCTTTGTCGATGCCCGCATCTTTGAAAGGTAAACAGACCACAAGGTTCGGGTGCCGTGACGAATGACCTTTTCGGTATTCTTCGTCCGCACGGATCGCTACATAGCTGAACACTTTTATTCCGTTGTTTAGGGCAGGTTTGATCCAAGTTTCGAATGGCCGAATCTTCAGTTGCCGTGTGCACCATCTTGACTGGGGAGACGGCAAGTAATTCTTGTACCGGCGAAGCCAGAAATCGAAGTCACGTTCTGGATTCAATCTGAGGATCGGCTTTCCAAGGAATCCTTCGAGCTTCCCCAAGAATTCGTAAACCTCGGGCAATTCCTTGCCCGTATCCGTGAAAAAGTACTCTATCTCGAGTTCCGGGCGGCATTGGCGCATGTGCACGGCCAACGCCGCACTGTCCCGACCTCCGGACAGGCCGAGGACATGCCTTTCTGGGTGCTCGCTGACGCTCATCCCGAATGTTCCTCTTTTCCGACCCCGCTTGGAGGGGAAAAGCTGAGGTTTTCAAGGTATGCCGCACTCACCTCGGCGAGAGCAGCGAGCAATACATTCCGACGATCTTCTCCGGTGTCGTGCAACGCCGAATTGACCGCTTCCATTACAGATTCCACAGCTTCGCGATCCTGACCAGTGACATCAAACTCGCCTCGTACTGGGTTCAACTTCCCACTCAGCCCGACGACAACCGCCATGGCATGCCTGTTGTCTTCCCGTCCACGGACATGAGCGAAGGCTTCTACACGCACAAACTTTTGTGACATATCTGCAAGTTCTACCATCGCCTTATCGATGTCCTGATCAATCCACGCATTGACAGGTTTGTTAACTGCCATTCCCGCTAGTCCCTCCATGTCGACGTCGCTTCCGTCAAATCGCGCGACCCGCATGATAAAGGCCTCCGAACGGTGATCTCCGCCAAGTTCACGAACGTTCGCTGCGCGAGCCCTGAGTTCCTCCATCATCGCCGGGGCCGTGGACGGGACGTGCAGTTCAGTCAAGAGAGTCTCTCGAAGGCGGCCAAGCATTGCAGGATAGGTTTGGCGCAGTTCAAGAAGCGTCTCGCGCAACATGCCTGCGATTCTGACCGCTGCAGTTTCGGAGGCGCATTGGTCGGTCGCCGTGTGCATCCGCGGCAGATCGTCGAAGATCAACCGGTTCGGGTCCTTGGCCTGTTTGAACAATTGCTTGATACGCATGGCGCGTCGCGAAAGCCGCTGAGTTCGCTGCACCCAAGGTGGCAAACTGTCATAGATGGAAACAAGGCCTCGTGCGACATCGATCGGCTCCAGGCACCGAAGCGGGTTGTCCGGATCAAACTCGCGTACTACGTCAGCCAACTCCGTCAGGAGGTCCCGAGACACCCCGGATAGGTCCATCCAGCGAACCTGAATGTCGCGCGGGTCATCTACAAGGTATTCGACATCCAGATCCGAAAATCCGGCCTGAAACACCCCCTTGCGATAGAAAGCGAGATTACTGCGCTCTGACAGCAAAAAAGCGACTGCCAAAACGGGAAGGAACCCGGCTTTGACTCCATAAGGAGCGGCTTTCCAGATTTCGTATAATTCCTCGATCGGAACCACTTGATCTGAATTCGCCTTAAGCAGTTTCCTCCCCGCTTGCCAAAGCAGCCCGAGGTTGCAGGGATCTCCATACCTGGCTTTCGGCGATACAAAACGCCAACCGTTCTTTGTCTTCCGATGAAGTCGTGGACCCTTGAGCAGCGAATAATACAGCCCGCCTTCTGCCGGGAACCCCTCAATGCCCAAGCACTCTTCGTGCTCCATTGTCGCCATCCGTCGCAGAAGAGCGTTTCTTGCTGCGGCTGCGCTACTCGAGGGCTTGGTTCGGCCCAATAGCTCATTGTGAAGAGTCGGCGCATCCGAAAACCTCTGGTCAGCAAGCCTAGAGGCAAGGAGGTTCAACTCCGAGCGAGACCTTCTGGATGCCCGCTCCCCTTCGCGATACCAAGTCGCGATGTCGTACGCTCTTTCAAGAACGCTTTCTAGCCGTTCGCGAATGGCGCCGATACGTGCAGCCACTTCGGTTCGAGCCACACGATCGCCTTGCAATTCTGGATGGTCTTCGCCTACATGCTCCAGCGCGGCAAGTTCGATCACCAAGCCGGGAATGCTCCAGGCACTTGGCGACAGGCCGACAACCGTATCCCAGTCGCTGTCGAGCCTCGACGCCTCCCGGCAAAGCCGTTTGGCTTTTTCGACCGGCTCACCTTCCGCAGGAATGGCAAGCAGAAAGCACCCGATCGCGCCATGAATGGGTTCGTAGGTACGAACTGTCTCCTTTAGCTTTGCGAGCGGAACCACGCTGACGTCAAACCATCTCAAGGCACCGGTATCGTGATAATGGCGTTTCGCGACCATCGGTCGAAACGTTGCGAGTCGCTTAAGCGCTTCGTCGTGCGTTCCAGCCACGTCCGGGATCGCCTCCGCGACAGCCTTGTCGATGTCAAAGTCACTGCCCTCGAATATGGTCCACGCTCCGGAAAACCGTCGAAAAGAAACCAACGACCATCGGCGCAGATCGTCCAGGGCCGATCTGACCACATCCGTGGCTCGGTCCGGAAAAACCAATTCAAGCAAAGCCCGACTCGCCTGAAGGCGGGATCGTTCCTTGAGAAGGTCCGCTAGGGCAACGACTTTTAACAGGCGCAAGTGCAGTTCGGAGCCACCTAAGGTTTCGCATCTCACAAACGCATCCGCCGCCTGAGCCCAGCGGTGGCCATCGGGCGACACCAGAATCGACGGTTCTAGGTTAATGCGCAGGTAATCCCACAGCCGGTCGGGCGTATAGAGATCACCGTCAGACGCAGTGCTCAGAAAGTCACGGAACCCTTTCGGTTCGGACGAGTTCAAAAAACCGAACAGGCTTCTCTGGTTTTGTCCGAAACGTCGCCGCGACAACGGACCGAGGAAGCACGCCGTTACCGGATGTAGCGGCCAGCAGTTGACCAGCATTGTAGTCAGTCGAGGTGGCTTCGTACCTTGCACAAGTTCGGCAACTCTCCCCGCCAGTTCCCGGACCCAATCCTCTCGGCAGTCGCTCTCGATAGCCCTTGCCAGAAGATCAATCTGTTCGTTTCCGTCCGTATTGATCGGCAGATCGACAAATCTCCCCTGAATCTTGGACCATTCGTCCCGGGTCTCGTGGGACAGGCGATGCGCATATTCCTCGAAGGCTTGATGAAGGATTCCGACAACCAGCAGCCTGCCGTCGCTGCGAGAGGCAATTTCAGCAAGTTGTTGGAAAAGATGAATATCTGTTCCGTCTCGGGCTGCGCCCTCCAAAAATTTTCCGAGTTCATCTATGAACACAGCGAGACCGCCGCCAGCGCGCGGGTAACGCTTGGAGATTCTTGATAGAGTGTCGATGACGGTTTTTTCGGACCAGACCGATGGTGTCCTCTCGCCCGGCAAAAGGCCACATTCGGCAATGGCTTCCCCAATAACCTGTGCGGGATGATCGCGCCGACCCGTTACAGGCAAAAGTTGCCAACCTCGGCTTTTAGGCGGAAACGCATCCTTAAGGAGTGAAGACACTCTCTCTCCAACGATGGCCCGCGCTTCACTCCGTAGATCGGTCTTTCCGTTCAGCATTGCACCCAGAACAACGGCAAGACTGGACTTGCCCCCACCGTAGGGCCCCGTCCATGTAAAGGCCGCCTGTCCGGTTTCGTACGCATGTCGAGCCATGGTTTCGAGGACTTCAGACGACGATTGCGGACAAACGAATCCCTCCAGTGCGGCCGGATCACCGAAGTCGCTGTCGATTCGAATTGCACGCTGGTAGCGGCGCGCCACCTTGACTCGTTCCGCAAGTGCCATCAGGCGGCAGTCCGTCGGAACCGGCGACTGGAATCGCGGTCGAGGAACCAAACGGCTTCGTCCGGATTCACCTCCCGTTCACAAATCAACTGTTTCAGCCCCGCAGTTTCCGACCATCGATACGCGCCCCTGGTTACATCCTCGATCTCCAGCAGCAAATCAGCCAATGCGTTCTCATCAAGCATAAAAACCCGGCCTGGCGATCCTAGCTCGTGTGCAAGGGCTTCAAATGAGAGGGTCCGTGCTGCAGAAGCCGACCGGTTCGTCCAAAATTCACGAACCGCATAGGCAACCATGCCTGCGCCGAGCGTGGGCTTTCGACCTCGGACAAACCGAAAGCCGGACCTCTTTCCCGTGGGCTGAATCAGGCCGAGTTCGGCGAGCGGACACTCCAGCGATTCCTCATGACCCGTCTTTACTGAAGGTGGCTGGCCAACATAGGTCCGCACGAAACAGGCAACGTCGTTTCTGATCGTCGATGTCGATGCCCGCGTTCCACGATGCTCCCTAACCAACTTCTCGATACCGCGAACCAGCGCATCGCGATCAAAAGTTAGGGCGGGATAGTAGCTGAACGCCCAATACCAGGTCGTGTTTCGCGGGTTCCCACTCAACTTCCAGTGAACGAGCCATGATGTGACCGGGTCTTCCATGTAGGGATCGAAACCACGTGAACCGAATAGAAAGTGGCCGAGAGGCGTCGTCCTGCATCCGTCATTGGAAATCACGCCGGCCGTCATCGCCCAATGGCGCATCGATCCGACCATGTTTCGCCCAACACCAAAGCGCGCAATGGCGTCGTCGGCGAGAAACACTGATCGTTGACTTGCGTTCCCCTTTTGTTCTAGTACTGCGTCAAAGGCTTTCTTGAGCCACCCATACCTCAATGGAAAGGTCTCATGGCCCGAGAGCTTCGGCTGATAACCATTTTTGTACAAGGGACCGCGCGGCATGTCGTCAATCTGGAAGAACTGTCCAGATCAGCCGTATCTCATTGACAATCGATCGTCAAAGCTTAACTGGCGGTAGTCTCCAGTCCAAAGCCCATGAATGACACTTCGACAATTTACGCCGATTATCAGGCGACAACGCCCCTCGACCCGCGCGTGCGCGACCGCATGGCCCCGTTCTGGAACGAATCCTTTGGGAACCCGCATTCAAGCGGCCACATCGTGGGATGGCAAGCTCATCTTGCGGTGGACGCCGCCGCAAGTTCCGTTGCCGCACTCATCGGGGCTGATCCGGATGAGATCGTTTTTACGTCGGGTGCAACCGAGGCCAATAATCTCGCCCTGTTCGGCCCTGCTTTTCGCGCACCGCGAGGTCGGAGGCGTATACTTGTTAGTGCGATCGAGCACAAATGTACCCTGTCAGCTTCACAGGCGATCGCCAAGCGTATGGGGTTTAGTGTCGAATCTATTCCCGTCAATCCGGAAGGGCTGCTTGATCTGGCCGCATTTCAATCCGCGCTCGGAGACGACGTTCTCTTGGCGTCGATCATGGCTGTGAACAACGAAGTTGGCACGATTCAGGACCTTCCACGAGTCTCCGGATTGTTAGCTCCCCACGGGATCCTCCTGCATTGCGATGCGGCGCAGGCTCCCTGCGCAGTCAACACGAAGACGTTTGCAAGCCATGCGGATTTTATCAGTCTCTCCGCGCACAAGATGTACGGCCCACAAGGTATCGGTGCCCTTTACATTCGCCGTGAACTGCAGGAAAGGATCGAGCCCCTGATCTATGGTGGCGACCAGCAAAAAGGTCTTCGTTCAGGAACATTGCCGCTTCCACTTTGTGTCGGAATGGGTGTCGCCGCCGAACTAGCGGCCAACGGCGAAGCGGATTCAGAACGCAAGAGGATTGGAAACCAAAGAGACGAATTCGTCCGTCAAATTGAGAACGGGAATCCGTGTGTCTCCCTCAATGGTCCTGGGCCTAGCAGGCGTCATCCGGGAAATGCGAATTTGAAGTTCGTTGGCCACGAGGCGGAAGAGATTCTTGGTGCACTCCAGCCGAAACTCGCTGCTTCCACTGGTTCAGCCTGTACTACGGGCATGCCTGAACTATCCCATGTCCTTCTCGCGTTGGGGCTCTCAACGGATGAATGCGACGCATCAATTCGTTTCAGCTTTGGACGTTTCACGACCGACGATGACGTTAAGTCGGCCGCAGATTTGGTTTTGCGTGCTTTACAGGATGGCTCGTGAAATCTTACCCGCCTGCAAATTCCGAACTATCCGAATCGGCCACGCAAGAACATCAGCTACCGCCAAAAATCCCTCGTCACCTATGTTGCCCATCCAATGATTCACAACCGGAAAGCGATCTAAATTTTTTTGGATTCGTAATGTTGGTTACCGTCTGCTTGCAGGGTCTCGTGTATGCTCGATCAACGGAAGTAGAGTGAGATTCCTGTCAGCGCACAGGTCGCCTTAAAGGTCGGGCAGTTCGACATTTATCCCATTTAGTGTCACGCTGTATGTCGCCGTAACACCTTTCGCCAGGCTTTCGGGATTTGCCGTCAAATTCATAAAAACCTGCACCGATCCATCGAGACATCTTGTACATGAATAAAATCTTGCGCATTTATGTAAGACTACAAGCAGGAAGCCGAGTGCCGGATCGTGCTGGATGAATTCGCTACGTGAGCGACCTTCTGGAAGTTTGTACGGGCAAACGAAATACGCTTAACTTGGAAATAGTGCCTCTTTTTCTCTGCCGAGCTGCAGTGCGCCCAACACTTTATTGGCTTTTTCCCGGACCTCCAGAGTCTGGTGCTGATCCTCAGCTATTGCCGTCACACGCTTCTCAATAGTGGCAATGTCATCGAAAAAAGACTGGAGGTCTTGGGGTTTCAAATGGGGAGTCAGGTCCGACACAGAACCTGCCATACGGTCCAGCAGGGATAGCAAGTCTTCATCAGTATTCGACTGCGATGCCACCCATTCAAGAACTTTTTGTTCGTCGCCTAACTGAAACCATGAATAGAGAAAGTCGAGGAAATCAAACACACCGAGGAGTGTTGCGGGATCCTCGTTGTGAATCATGTCGAGATACAGTTGTCGGATCATTTCAAATTCGCTCGAATTGAGCAGCCGGTTCTCTTCAGGCTTGGCGCGGTCGCCTGCAAGGCCGTGTTCGAAAGTCGAACTTCGTATAATTCCAGAGAGCCATGAATACGACGTGCCAGGCCTGAAAATATCCTGTAAAATTGTTTTCCGGTCAGCTTTGTTCAGTTGTTCGATAATGCCAAAAATTGTGCCTCTTTCCCCTGTGAGATAACTCGGGTGCCCCCATGGTCCGGGTGCATTTGCTGCCAAGACATCCATCCCTTTGCCTAAGACGTTGAAAACTGCACGGATATCATCGACATCGAGTTCGCTCTGCCGTTCGAGGATACGAGACAGTAGTACTTCTCCCATTACACCTCCTTGAGGTCGCTTCTCTGTCGCCTTCTTAGTAAACTGGTCCAAAGCCAATTTTTTATTCGTCTTCGCAATGTTGATAAACGCAATGACTTCAGTATCGGAAAGATATCCGTCAGGCATGTCGAACGAGAAATAACGGCGAAAATGATTCCTGCTTGCGAGCCTCATTTCCTGTGAAAGAAAATTCATTTCATCGGGCGACAAACCCGAGTAAACTTTGAAACCTTCGCTGTCTTGTTCACCCGCCCACATGTCTATGCCTGGTAATATTTTTGCTAGAGCATCAACGAGATCAGACTTTCTACTACTGTCTCCCTCAATTGCCTTTAGGAGTTCCTTCCCCGCCCTTTCTGGGACGCCAGGAGGAATAAAATATCCGTCCCCAAGCATCGAAAGATTGTATACATAGTTTTCAACCCATTTATATAAACTAGGCATTCTCAAACGAATCAACTGCAGGAAAACCATGTCACCCGGATCGAAACGCCCGGGAATTGGCTTGGCATACAGTTTCAACGAACTGAATGTTCTGACCACGTCGCGGGGTGTAGAAAGACAGACCGGAGCCCAGTTGTGAATTGCGCTCCTAAATCTCTGAATTTGCGCCGTATTTTCTCTGTCTTTTATGAGTAATCGCGCTGCTTCTTCTTCGAACCAACCGATTAAGTCATACCTTAGTGGTTCGGGCATTCGGAATGAAACTTGAACGACCTTTTCTATGTAACCTTCGCCGTTTTCGATTTCCAATGCTGTCTTGATGTTCTCGGCGAGAATTACCGAATCATACGCGACCACATATGCGATGTTCGGAAAGTCCGCCACAACCCGGATAAGTCTGAGAACTTCTACGGCTTCTTCGGGATCAAGGCGGTCGAGGTCATCTACGAATATGACAATCGGTGCCTTTGACTTCGCTAGAGTTTGTTTCAGATCATTCTTGACGTCCCTTAGTGATGTCTCTGCAAGTTCACCGGCTTTTACGCCTGTCGCCTTAAAAAACCGTTTCACTTTATTGGCAAGAGGCACTTCGAATACTGCAGCAATTTCAGCCAGACCTCCAATTCCGGATGCCACTTGTGAATACACTCTCAGGAGATTTTTAGCCCTGATGGCCTCAGCATCATCCACAACATTCTTGACTACCCCGGCGATTTGGTTGAACAGTTCCTTAAGCAGATCTTTCCTTTCACCAACTAGCCATGGTTTGAATTCGATAATCTGTGGTTTGTTATTGTTCTTGCATTGCTGAATTTGCCTTAGAGCAAGATTCACAAGCGACGTTTTGCCGGAACCCCAAGTCCCTTCCACTCCAATAACAAAGCCACCCGATAGGTCGTTTTCCAAAATCGCATTTGCGAGGTGCTTTGCCGTTTTGGAGAAACCTAACCTGTCTTTGCCTCCTTCTGGCAACGGTTGATGATTGTGCATGAAATTTCTCTGAATCCTGTCTCGGCCACCGGAGCCCGCCGTTATCTTGCTGCATAGGAGAAATCTAGGTGGAAAATGCGGGCCAAATTTGGACACGTGTCGTTCCTCGGTCTGCCCGTTATCCAAGAATCGCGATTCATCAGAGAGCCAGATACGGGAATGCCGCGTACCTCAAAGGCTGGCAGCCTAAAAAACGCCCATGGATTGAACATGCGTCAAAATCGGAGCAAACTGGCCAATTCCTTTCCAACACGCACGAAAAAATTCAGGAAAATTTGGTCGAATCAATCTGAAACACAGCATCTGTGACAGTGACCAAGCGGCGAGCCATAACTATTCCACGCCGCTCCCCCGTTTTTCCACAAAGGTACCTCATCGTCGATTGGATTCACATGATCTAGATCCTCTTGATCAGGACAGTTCGGCAGACAAATCCCAACATCCATAGCGAGTCATCGCACTGGTGTCCGAGAGTTGACGTATTTTGATGCCACCACATCTTGCCGCGATACTAAGGACGAAATCTGGCGAATGGCACCGGTGGATTTGCAACCGAAAGTTCAGAAAGCAGACACGTAGGAGTCCGACTGAATTCGCAAGCAATCTTAGATTCACGAAACCGCCCGCCAAGTCGCCTCGGGGGTGCCTCACCAAGAACGACATAAAGACAGAATTAGCCTTACTCCAAAACTGTTCGTCTTGCGCTGATTCAGTCCTTACGTTGCTTTCTTTGCGGGAGATTTTGCTCTTGATGGCACACCGGTGCCCCAAGGAACTACGAACCGGACTTCACACCGTTCTTCCGAATCTTCCCGTATTTCAAGAATACGGACTCTTGCCGGAAGCTGGAGTAAGTTCTCCTCACTGCTCGGACGATATGCGAGAATGACAATTGCCACGTTGCTGCAAAGTGAAATGCTGTAACGTCGCGCCTGCCACGAAAAGCGGTAACCTGTTTCGAAAGGGTCGCGGATCGGGTTTGACACTACCTTGTTTTCGACGACAAGTTGTCGCGATAGGATGAGATCGGTTTCACCGCCACTAATTTCAGAGCCCTCGACAACATCAATCTGGCACGACATGAAATGTTGCTTGATCTCATCCTGCAATCTGCTTTCGGCCAACATTTCCTCCGAAACGAACATTCCTGTTTTTTCGAACATATCGATCAGAACGGCGACATCACCAATCGCGGTTGAAACGGCCTTGTGAGATGCGGCAACAAGACCCGACGGGAGGTACAAATTCAGGTCGCGCACAAGACGCTGCCGAAGATCAGGATCCAGATTCGACCATTCGCGAGGTAAAGCAATGTCGTCCGGATGAAACTTGATAAGTGGCGGCGAGATGTTGCCGTTCAGGGCTTTCTCGCAATCTTCGCTGCATAGACCATGTTTCTGTGCTGCAGCTACCCACGCACTCTTTACGACATTTGTAACCTTCGCAGCACGTTCGGCCTGGATATCCATGACCACCTTGAATGACTCGTAGAGCACGATACGTGAGGCCAATGCCACAAGTGGAACCCGGTTTCGCGGCGTAAACACAAACCCGCATTGCTTCTGATGTTCGTAGGCCTGAGACCATCTTTCGGGGTCAAAAAAGAGATTTGGCGTTCCGATATGTCCACCGTCGGTACGCGTAAGGATATCGCCGCCACGTACCACGACCCTGTTTGAAGGGACATCGACCAAAATTTCCTCTGGATTTAGCCCATTCGCGCGATCGGCTAGGTCGGGGATTGCTCCCGCAAGTGCCTTCGCCTTGTCGAATATCTTGGTCTCAATTTTTTTGCGGTCGTCGTCCGTCAGCAGTTCTCTTAGGAGTTTGCGCCACTTCTCGGCACGTGTGTCTCGTTGATCGACGTCAGACAAGCCCTCAAGCCCGCCAATAAAACGCGCAGCGAACGCGTGCGCTCGATAGTAGATACGGCGATCCTGGATCATTCTGGCGACAGCTTGAGACCGTACGCCACCGCGTTTCAGAGCGAGATTTTGGAGTGAGCCGCCAATGACACCTACAAAGATGTCATCAGGGAATCTTGTGTAGAATTCCTCGATCGTGAAGAGGGTACCGCGCTCTTCTTCAGCGAGGCAGATCAAACGACGGAGCATTGCCTCCGCAGTGCGAACTTTCTGATGGTAATAAAGTCGGTCATAGAGCAAAACGCGGGCGATTATCAGCTGTTCATACGAGCCGAGGCCAGTCAGTGAAATCCCAATATCGTAAAAACGCCTTCCAGGAATATTCTGTGCCCGAACACGCAAATCCCTGTTTGGCGCGTTTTCCGGTGTAACGACAACGACCTCTAGTTTGCTGATAAGTCTTGTCAGATCGATCCCGAGGGGAAGGCCCGAGTGGTGGCAGTCGCGGGCAATGTAATCGAGTTTGTCGGCATCGACAGGACCGCTGATGATGCCGGAAAGATAGCCCGCGCGCAGGCAGCTTCGAGAACCGAGAATGCGTGCCGCGACTGCTTCAGGCAATTCGGTCGGGTTGTCGACGCCCGTACCAAGTCTTGCGTGGGTAAGGACTTCACGCATTGAATCGCTCAATACGATCAACACTGCGACAGACTCAGCGGGTGCGATTGACGTCACACCCTCGAAGTGTTTCCGTAAGACATGCTCTACGGCATTGAATTCGGCAGCGTAACGCGTCCTGATCAATTGTTCCGTTGCGTGGCTGAACGGGCCATGCCCCGTGTCGTGCAGCAAAGCCGCAAGCCGAGTGGCACAGCGGTCCATAGGACTCACATGTGGGACGGCTTCATCGCGGTCAGACCCGAACCTACGTCTGAATTCTGCGTTCCTCTCGAGTGCACGGATCATGCGCTCGGCGGCTTCAACAACGCCCCTCGTGTGTTCAAGGCGATCATGGCCTGCACCGGGATAAACCAGATGCGCCATTCCAAGTTGCCGAACACCCCGTAGTCGCTGGAGCAACGGAGAATCCAGAAGAATGGTCTCCCAAGGCATGAGTTCAACAACACCCCAAATAGGGTCGTTGAAAGTTTTGGGATAAGCGGCGTGCGATCTCCCATCGTTTAGGCGTTGAAGAGCAGGCTCAAGCCACTTTTCAGCGAGGCCGCCAAATGCTCTCCAAAGCGTAGGTGCGGCATTTTCGAGATCTGCCCGGAGATTCGCAGAATCTAGCAGCGTTGATTCTCCACGCAATCAATTTATCGGCGTTACACCGGCGGAAAAAATCAAACTCATCGTCCGAAATCGCTTCAGTATTCTTCAATAGCTGCGGCAGAATCGGCGTTCATCGATTTGCCTATGTTTTCAACGAGCGCACAGAGATGATCGCCCCAGCGTTTGGCATTGCCCTCAGTGACACCTAGGTTGTTAACCAAGTCCCGGGCAGCACCTTCGCTGATCTGAATTTGAGCAGAATGGTAAGAGGGATTTGGCGCACTAGTCAGATGTGCCCGCTGAGCCCAATCCAAGAGGGACGGCAATTCGACACACTGCAGACCAATACGAGAATCGACAAAGTGCAGGTTATCGCTGACCCACGGAGGACAAGATTCATGTTCGACGGCTTCTTTCAGCGCCCGGTCAAGAATACCATGTGAAGTAGGAATTCTTTCTCCTCCTCCTGACAAAGCCCAACTGGCAACCAATAGTTCTGAAATATCAAGCAGGTGCTTCATGGCTAGTTCCCCGTAGTCCAGACCCGGCCGATCACAACGCGTCTCGAACTCGTCGTGTGACCTGCACAATCAGGAAGGTCATTATTTGGAATCATTCGACACCGTGTAAGAATATCAAGGAATCATAACCTGCCTATAATTGGCAAGGAGAAAGTGACATTTGAGCTAAATTCAAGTTGTTCAACCCACTTCGTGCCATTCTCCAACGAGCAATTTGGCAAATCACCATCGTTCCCTGGGTCGAGAAAACGGTTAGGCTGTTGTCAGTTGTGAGCGCAAAAACAACTGGGCCGAAACCCGTCAGCGACGGCGGTTGCAAGAGAATTAGCAGACGCAATGCAACGTCTTCAGCACCGACGGTGTGTCGGTTGGGGTTCCTCCGTCGCCATGGTAGAGCCAGGTGAAACCCGAAGGTGAAAACGTTTTGCCGGCAATGCCTTCCGAGCAACACGCACGACTGTCGCGACTCACGCAGCGCGGCCATCCCGGATCATGTCGGCCGCCTTTTCCGCGATCATCACGACCGGAGACGCGGTATTTCCCGAGGTGATCCGCGGCATGACGGATGCATCCACAACCCGCAATCGGTTCAATCCATGCACGCGGAGATCCGCCCCCACGACCGAATTGGGGCGGCGGCCCATGCCGCAGGTGCCGACAGGGTGAAATATGGTGGTCGCAATATCACCGACCTTCAGGAGCAGTTCCGCATCGGACTGGACGTCGGGTCCAGGAAGAAATTCCTCCGGGGCGTATCGTTGCAGGGCTTTGGCGGTCATGATCATGCGGGCCTGGCGAACGGACTTGACGGCAACAAGCCGGTCCCTTGCAGCCGCAAGGTAGTTCGGCCGGATTTCGGGATGCAATTGATGGTCGGGAGCGGTCATGTGGCAGGTTCCCACGCTCTCGGGGCGGAGATTGCAAACCGAAACGGTGATCGCGGAAAACCGGTGCAGCGGATCGCCCAGCCGGTCGGTCGATAGCGGCTGGATATGGTATTCCAGGTCCGGTGTCGAAAGGGCCGGATCGGATTTCGTGAACATGCCGAACTGGCTTGGTGCCATCGACAACGGCCCGGAACGTCTCAGCGCATACTCGAGGACGATGCGGAGTTTCCCCCGCATACCGTTTGCAAGCGTATTGAGCGTTCGTGCATTGCGAACCTTGAACACGGTCCGGATTTGCAGGTGGTCCTGCAGATTCTCGCCGACGCCCGGACTATCGTGAACGACCTCGATGCCGAGGCGCGCGAGCCGGTCAGACTGGCCGACGCCCGAAAGCTCCAGGATCTTTGGCGAGTTGATGGACCCGGCTGCCAACAGGACCTCGGCCTGCGCGTGAACCCGTTGTCCGACTCCCTTTTTCCGGTACTGGAGGCCGACGACGTTCCGACCTTCGAAGATCAGCCGTTCGACTTCGGCTTCAAGTTCGACCCTGAGATTTGGCCGGTTCATAGCGGGACGCAGGAATCCCTTGGCCGTTGTCCACCGAATGCCGCGGTGCTGGTTCACCTCGAAGAATCCCGATCCCTCGTTGTTGCCATCGTTGAAATCCTTGCGCGGCAGGATGCCGAATTCCTTCGCGCCTTCCTGCACCGCTTCGAGAACCTCCCAGCGCAGCCTCTGTGTCGCGACCTTCCAGCCTCCGCCGGTCCCGTGCATCGAACTCTTGCCCGCGTGGTGATCCTCGGATTTCAGAAAATACGGCAAGACGTCGTCCCAGCCCCAGCCGATGTTTCCCATCTGCCGCCAGTGGTCGTAGTCCGCTGCCTGTCCGCGCATGTAGATCATGCCGTTCACGGACGTGCATCCACCCAGTACCTTCCCACGGGGATAGGCGAGACTCCGGCCGTTAAGCCCGGGTTCGGGCGTTGTCTCCATCATCCAGTCCGTGCGCGGGTTGCCCATGCAATAGAGGTACCCCACGGGAATGTGGACCCAGTGGTAATTGTCATCGCGTCCGGCCTCTAGCAGCAGCACCCGCGTGCGCGGATCCTCTGTCAGGCGGTTTGCAAGCACGCAACCGGACGTGCCGGCACCCACGATGATGTAGTCGTAGCAGCCTTCGAGCATCCCGTGGTCCGGCATGTCTGCCCCCTTCAGGTACCGGTGATGTGTCGACCGTTCGTGATCAGGCAATACGTGTCAAGAACAATCGGGAAACCGCCGAGTTCCCCCGTTGAACCGAGGTCTCCGGGCGGTTGACCTGGCGGACGGGTCACAAGGGTTCCGATGCACCTCTCCGGTGAATTCGCGGAACAGCTGCCGCTCAGCCATCGCGGCGGCACGGGCCAACCGGCTGACGGTTCCCGTTATCGGTTTCCGTCCGGCAAGCCGCATTCTGGCCCTTGTTCATGTCGCCGTGAGCGGCCGGGCAATTCGGACGGTCCGTTTCTGGTGGCTGTATCTGGCCCGCCCGGAAACATGCACCCCCGGAAGTACCGAAACGGGAGGAGCGATCATGGCGGGTGACCGTCTCGGGCCGGGCGCCCGGGAAACCGTGACCCCGGCTGGCCGTGCACGGATCACCGCACCGCACCGGCCCGGATTTCCGTCGTTACCCGACAGGTCACCGGCGGCTTTGCCGAAACGGACGGTCGTTTTCGGGCGACGGCCGTGCGGTGTGCCGGGGTTCGCGTGCACTCGCCCGAGCGGGGTTGCGGTTAGCGGCGGCAAGGTGCAAGGCAGCGTTGTCGTTTCGTTGCCTCCGGACGCCGGTACGGGTCGAGTCCCAATGACGCTTGGCCGGCCAGCAGCGGAAAAGATCAAGCGCGGGAAAGGAATTGGCATGCCCTCGATCAACTATCTGACCAGAGTGGAGTTCGACTTCGGTGCAATAGAGAAACTTCCCGAGATCATGGATCTAACCGGAATTGAGCGCCCGATGATCGTGACCGATCAGGGCCTCATCCACCATGGTTTGGTCGACAGGATCAAGTCCGTCGCACCGCTGTTTCAGGAAACGGAGGTCTTCGCTGACACGCCTGCCAACCCGACCGAGGCTGCGGTGAACTCCGCGTTCGACAGGTACCGCGCAGCAGGCTGCGACGGGCTCGTCGCCATCGGTGGCGGTTCGCCCATCGATCTGGCAAAGGCAGTCGCCATTCTCGACACGCACGGAGGCCCGCTCGCGCAATTCGCGGCAATCGAGGGTGGAATCGATCGACTCGGACCGGTCGTACCCCTCGTGGCGGTACCGACCACCGCCGGTACAGGGAGCGAAGTCGGACGCGGTGCATTGATCACGCTTGCAGACGGGCGAAAACTCGCCCTGATCTCTCCGCATCTGATTCCGCACGCTGCAGTCTGCGATCCGGAACTCACGCTGGACTTGCCCCCGGGCTTGACGGCGGCAACCGGCCTGGATGCGATTTCGCATTGCATCGAGACCTACCTCAGCCCGTTGGTCAACCCGGTGGCCGATGCCATCGCCCTCGACGGTCTCGCACGTGCCGTCGCTTCGATCGAGACCGCCAGGAAAGATGGGCAGGACCGTGCCGCGCGTTGGAACATGATGATGGCGGCTCTCCAGGGCGGGCTGACCTTCCAGAAGGGACTCGGTGCCATTCATGCACTTTCACACCCGCTCGGTGCCATCCGGCATGTTTCATTGCACCACGGGACGCTGAACGCGATCCTCCTTCCACATGTGCTGGAATGGAACGAAACCGCATGTGGACCCAAATACGCGAAAATCCGGTGGCAGCTGGGGCTCGCTGCCGACACGCATCTTCCGTCCTTTTTTCGGGAACTGAATGCGCGCTTGAACTTGCCATCCACGCTGGCGGAATTGGGTGTACGCGGCGACGATCTCACCCGTGTTGCGGAAGCGGCGGTCCTCGATCACACGGCGTCGACGAATCCGCGTCAATTGTCGGTTGACGATTACCGTGCAGTCCTTACGGCTGCCATGGGCAACGGATGACACGGACAAGACCTGCTGTGCTCCGCATCTGAAACAAGGGACTTCGTTCCGGAGTTGTCATGCATGACCGGGGCTGGCCAGCGGAATTCCCTGACCGGGCAGCGCGGGCAGTCCCGCTACGTTTCCCCTTGGCGAATGCGAGGAGTTGAGCGTCGCGGCGCGATTCCCGTGACGTTGCCACCATCCTGTCCGACTCCGGGTTGATCACGCGCGCATCGCAATCGGACCCGGACAGGGACCGAGCAGCAGGTGGTGTGGCAGTTGGCCCGGCGGGCCGCACGAAAGTTACGGCATTTATGCCCACCCGCCGGCGAAAGGCATGACGTGGCCGGTGATGAAATCGCTCTTGTCCGATGCGTAGAACGCAACGAGAGCCGCAAGCTCATCCGCTCTTCCGAGCCGTCCCAGGGGGATATTCCTGGTCATTCGTGCAAGCGCGTCCGGATCATTGACCAGTTCGGGCGGAAAATATGTCGGACTCTCGACGTAATTCGGTGCGATCGCGTTGACCTGGATGTTGTCGCGACCAAGTTCGCGGGCCAGTGAAACCGTGAGCGCGTTGGCGGCGCCGCGTGCCGTGACGTACATCGAGTAATTCGGCAGGCCTCGAAGAGGCGTCGCGGAGGTTATGAACAATATCTTTCCGCGCCTGCGTTTCTTCATCTGCGGCGTGACGGCGCTGGACAATTCGAAAGGGAAGACCACCATGTCCTCGAGTGCCGAGCGCATGTCGTCCGGACTTGCCGACTCGATGGGTGCACGAATCGCAGCTCCGGCGTCATTGCAGATCATCACGTCGATCCTGCCACAGGCGTCGGTCGCGGCCGCCACGATTCCCGCCGGCTGTTGCGCCCTTATGACGGTGAACCCGGGAAATTCTGCCGCGAAGTCCCGGGCGATCTCGCCATCCGTGAAACTCCTGTCGTGGCATACGACCGTCGCACCTCGTGTAGCCAATTCGACCGCCACGGGCCGGCCCACGAATTGCTCCACATTGGTAATCAGCACGACTTGAGCGTTCATTGCGCTGCCACTCTTCCGAACACCTCCGCAGGGCGGTGTTCTCCGGGAACATGAAACTGGTTATCACGGCGTCGGTATCACCCGCCCCCAAAGGCCAGGCTCGGACCATCGCGTTGGTGCGTGCGCTCTAAACCCGTTCACAAGGATTCACAACAATCGGAGGTGCCCCGCTTGCGGAGTCGCAGCATTACGTGGACCCTGTCGTACACTCGGTTTTCGGCGCGGGGGCGGAAATGGACAGGACCATCACCCGGAACACGACGGAACTTGCTCAGTTCGTGTCGGGAAACTCGACCTTGAAATCGGCATTTGGAAGTTCGCCGTACGGCCGGGCGGCAGTTTCCGGTTTCGTGGCGAATCGTACAGGTGGTTGAATCCATGCACGGTAGCGGCGTCGGCGGTCCGGGTCGTTGCGCCACCAGTCAATTGACACGGGAGGAAAACATGAAATCCGGATCCTGCCTTTGCGACGAAGTGACATGCGAACGGGACGGGAAACCGGAACCGGCCGTGGCATGTCATTGCAGACGGTGCCGCGAGACATCCGGCCACTTCTGGTCCGCCACGGAAATCGACCGCAGCCGGCTCCGGGTTACCCGGGATGTCGGCCCCAGGTGGTACAAGTCCTCCGGCAGGGCACGCCGCGGGTTTTGCGCAACCCGTGGATCAAG
>JAPOVX010000224.1 GCA_026707935.1 Paracoccaceae bacterium | reverse complement strand
GCGCCATGGTGCTTCAACCGCGGGAACCAGGATGCATATGTGAAAGCCACAAAGACATCATCGTTGGCGCGTCGGCGCCGGGTCACCCAGGATGTCCAACGATCCCGCGAACGATGATCTCAATGTCGGCAATAAAGGTCGGAGCCGAACATGAACGAAACCAGTGAAGCCCAACGTCACGCGCAGAAGATGGTCAAGAAGAAAGCCGCCAGGGACAAGATCATGGCAACCAAGACCGGCCAAAAGGGGCTGATCATTGTCCATACCGGCAAGGGAAAGGGCAAATCGACAGCCGCGTTTGGCATGATCATCCGGCATATCGCGCATGGAATGAAATGCGCGGTCGTTCAGTTCATCAAGGGCGGCATGGCAACCGGCGAACGTGATCTGATCGTTGAGAAGTTCAGCGATCTCTGCGCGTTTCACACGATGGGCGAAGGGTTTACCTGGGAAACCCAGGACAGGGTCCGTGATACGGAAATGGCCGGGGCCGCCTGGGAAAAGGCCAAGTCGCTCATTCGCGACGCGTCGAACTCTATGGTTCTGCTCGACGAGGTCAACATCGCGATCCGGTATGGCTATCTCGATGTCGAGGACGTCGTCCGTTTCCTCGAGAACGAAAAGCCGGAGATGACCCATGTGGTCCTTACCGGTCGCAACGCGCGGGAGGAAATCATCGAAATCGCCGATCTCGTAACCGAAATGGAACTCGTGAAGCATCCCTTCCGGTCCGGGATCAAGGCGCAGCAGGGAATCGAATTCTGACTGTTGGTGCCGCGGTCTCGGTGGCGCAAATAATTCGCGAGTCGGGCCACGCGGGAAATGCCGTTGCCGACTTGCTTGTCCTGGCGGTAGCCGAAAACTCCCGCGGTGCCGGGGCGGGGAACAATCTGCGGTTGCACAAGGATCCCGAACCGGGCAGGCAGTCTGACCTGAACCCTGTACAGCGAGCAGGAGCCGAGGCAGTGTTCGAGGCTGCAAAACGTGCGGGGACCACGCAACACGTCCGTGAGCCACGACCGATCGATCGACCTCCGATGAGTCGGGCTTGCTGAACGGCCGGAAGACGAGTTTGAACCCGACCTCCGTGAATCATGTCATGTCCAAGTCAATTGTCGCGACATTCTACAGGTTCGTCCGGTTTTCCGACCCGGCGGCCGTGCGCGAATCCATCCGGCGCTCAACGAAGGAAGCAGGAAGCAGGGGAACCGTGCTGGTCGCAGAAGAGGGGATCAATGGAACAGTATCGGGCAACCGCGACGCGATCGATCGGGTCCTCTCGGCTGTTCGTTCCCTGCCGGGCTGTGCGGGGATCAGGCACAGGGAGAGCCTGGCGGAAGAAGATCCGTTTCGGAGGATGAAAGTCAGGCTCAAACGGGAAATCGTGACGATGGGGCGGCCGGACGTGGAGCCGCTCGTATCGACGGGACAGCGGGTCTCTCCTTGCGACTGGAAAGAGGTCATCGAAGACGACGGCGTGGTCATCGTCGACACAAGGAACACGTACGAGGTCGAGGTCGGAACCTTTCCCGGTGCAATCAATCCGGGCATCGAGAGTTTCAGCGAGTTTCCCGCGTGGTGGAAGGCCAACCGGGACCGCTTCGAAGACAAACGTATCGCGATGTTCTGTACCGGTGGAATTCGATGCGAGAAGTCGACCAGCCTTGTCCTGGGGGACGGCTTTGGCGACGTCTTCCAGCTCGATGGAGGCATTCTCGGCTATCTCGAGGCAACGCCTCCCGAAGACAACCTCTGGCGCGGCGAATGTTTCGTATTCGATCACCGCGTATCCGTAGGTCCCGGTTTGGAGCGCGGGTCCTACGAACTCTGTTTTTCCTGCCGCCGCCCGGTGTCGGCGGCCGAGCGCGCGAGCCCGCATTACGAGGAAGGGGTATCCTGTCCTTCGTGTATCGGAAGCAGCGATAACGTGCGCCTTGAGGGACTCCGGGAACGCCAGCGTCAGGTCGAACTCGCACGAAATCGGGGATACGCCCACTTCGGGTCTGAGTCCCAGCCTGCACGGGCCGGTGGCAAACGGCAAAAAATGGTGCAACCGTAGTTCGAGGGCGGTGCGCAAACCCGGCGTGAGACGGGCCTCGAGGAAGCAGGAAGCGGACAGCAGGATAGCCGCGTGACTTGAAAAGGTCATGCACGGTCTTGAGCAGGTCCAGGGAAGTCCCGACACTCCGATCCGGTGGCCTGTCCGGGCTCAGCGCCCGCCGCGACCTCCAGGTCGGGGGTGAAGGCAAAAAATATCGGCGGCCCTCGGAGGGCAACGGCAAAGCCTTCTCCAGCATCATTCGTAAATCTGGGTGTCGCTTGACACCTGTTCGCGGACCGCTGCTCGTCGAACCTGTTCGGCGCCAACGCGCTGCGGCTGCGCTTCTCAGCCTTCGCCCACATCCTGCAAACCGCGTCGCCGCCGCCGGAGGCAAGCTGGCCAGGGCCGACCGGAGACGCTGCGGCTGCGGCTGCTGAAGCTCGGCGCAAGGGTGAGAATGTCGATCCGGTGCATCCACTTCGCCCTGTCCGGCGTCTGCCCGGACCGGGAGGTCTTCGCCGCCATCTGGATGAACCACGCCCCCGGCTGACCGCCGGACAGCCCACCCCGCCGAAGGGGAGGCCCGGAATCGCACTTTCACCGGAAAAACCCGCGATCCGGCGTCCGGAGACGCCTGAACCGGCCTCTCGGCGGCCAAAAAAGACCGCAATACACCCTCGCCGGCCGCCGACGCGGGCGACGGCCCCAGAAACCGCCGGAAATCCGTCCCGCAGAGGTTTTCAATTCTTGGTATGAGAGATGCCGGCCAAGTCGCCGAGTCACTGTCCGTGAATGTGAATCTGATCACATATTCATTTGAGGCTTTCCGAGGCGGGAGCCGGGGACCGCCGGCTCAGCAGGGCAGCCGCCGCATACCGACGCAGTCCATGCTGATCGAATCGACTTCCGTGCCGGACATTCCCATGCGCATTTTGCATGCCGCGATCCGGCGACAGCCCGCGGCTTTGAAGACTGACCGGGTTCGCTGTGGCAGGTCAGCGCTGTGGAATTGGTTTCGCAGTTTGTGTGTGGCTGTCCGCAGGTCAGTCATCGCCAGTCCGGTAATCAGCGAGCAACCTCAGAGACCGTCCGGTCCGGGATGACCAACCGGCGGGAAGGGGCGGCAAAGTCACCTTTGCCGCCCGATCCATTTTACTGGCCTTCCACGACGTAGCCGGGATGCGCGAGACTGGCCGGAGTTCCAGGCTTGACGGAGACCGTGCCCGTCGCGCCCTCGCACATGTAGATGTTGTTTTCATTCAGGTACGAGAAATGCTGGTCAGTCCACTGTTCGGTAACACCGCAGAAAGTCGGTTTGACCAGACTGAACTTGGTCCGGTTCCATATCGGTATCCCGGGCAGCTCTTGGTTGAAGATCTCCTGCATACTCATATAGATCTGCCGGAGTTCATCTCCACCACTGCGACTTGCCGCGGTCATGAGTTCATCATACTCGGGATTGTTGTACTCGCCGTAATTCCACGCGCCGCCGGCGCCGAAATAGGCCAGGTGATCGCCGACCACATCATTCGAATACCCTGTGAACCACAGGTTCAGCTCGCCCGCCTCGCCGGCTTTTTCCATGTCCGGCCAGTCCATCTGCCGAACATCGACCTTCATGCCCGCAGCGGCCAGCTGCTGCTGGATGAAGACCAGCCAGTCAAGAGCCTCCTGGGAGTTGTAGTATGTCGCCAGCTCGACAACCACGTCCGGGTCCCAGTTCGCCTCGGCCAACAGTTCTTTCGCCCGTTCAGGGTCGAACGGATAGGCCGCAGCATCGGGATTGAACATGACATGGTCAGCGGGAAACAGGGTGTACATGGGATCCCTCAGCCCGTTGGGAATCAGGACATCGATCAACTGCTGACGGTTGATTGCGAAGGAAATCGCCTGTCGGACCCTTTCATCCTCCAGGGCAGGATGGTCGGCGATGTTGATGTAGTTGGGACTCAGGGGCTGGCCGCGCAGGAAAACAAATCCTTGGGGATCCGCGCCATATCGCGAAACGTCCTGGGCTGAGAGAAATTCCAGCAAGTCCGCTTCCCCTTTTTCAAAGGCAAGCGTTCCGGTTTCATACTCTTCAAAAAACCTCATCACGACCCGGTCCAGATACGGCCGGCCGGCCCAGTAATTCTCATTCGCGGCCCCGGCTACGTATTGTCCCTCGACATATTCCTCGAACACGAATGGGCCAGTGCCAATTCTCACATCGGTCGACATCCAGTCGATCGACGGCAGATTCTCCATTGGCGTATCTTCGAAAAGATGCGCCGGAAGGATGTAGACCTTGCCAACCCTTTCAAAGAAATTGCCGTTCGGGACTGCCGTTTCAAAGACGATCGTATGGTCGTCGACCACCGTGATGC
>JAPOVX010000110.1 GCA_026707935.1 Paracoccaceae bacterium | reverse complement strand
ACCTGCGGTCCGACAGCGAAACGGAGCCCTTGCGGCGATCCACCGCACGAAACAGCGGCGTGGCGCGAAGCTCGCGCTCCATGAGCCCGCCGGCTTCCATGTAGTCCCTGAGGTACTCCTCCAGGCGGTGGTGGCACGGTATGTCCAGGATCTTGCCGGCCTTCTCGTGCAGCCGGACATGCCAGCGCCCGTCGCGGACGGAAACATCTCCCACGTTCATCGCCACCGCTGCCGAGACCCGGGAAAAACTGTACGTCAGGGTTGCGATGAACGCCCGGTCGCGGAGTTCCGTGATCGTCCCTGACGGGAGCCAGCGCATGAACCGCCGGGCCTCGGTTGTCGTCAGCACCGGTGTCAGGCCGGTCCGCACCATGTGCTTTGGCCCACGGACCGCCACGGCCGGAGATTCAAGGATGATCCGGTGGAGAGCCAGCCAGGCGAACAGTTGCCGGACGGCCGCGAGTTCCAGTTTCACGGTCGCTTTCGCCATGCCGGAGAGGAGCCGGTCTTCGATCCAGGCCGAGATGTGGACTCCCCGGATGTCGCGGACGTCCTCGATGCCGCCATCGCCGAGCCAGCGGAACAGGGCGTGAGCCGCCCGGGCGTAGGAGGCACGGGTGTTGGGGTTGCGGATGTGCGAGGCGAAGAATTCGACCCAGGCGTGGCACGCATCGTCGCCGAGAAGGGCGATCGGGGCGGGAACGAGTGAGGAATCCGCAATTCCCGCGGTTGCCGGTGCTGACGCGGCGATCAGGAGGCCGGAGCCGCCGGTGGGCGAAATTCGGCCATTTTCGGGGGTATTGGAGTTCATTCCGGGATCGTCTCGGCAATTCTAGTGCAGCGCATAAACGTGGTTATGCGCTGGTTTATCCGAACGGGCAAGGAAACAGCGGAATCGGCGAAACCTCAGGCAGTCGCGGTGCCGTTCTCCAGGAAATTCCTTGCCACGCATCCGCACACGACGTCGACCAGACGGACAATCTCTCTGCGGTTCGGGTAATCCTCCGCATAGCCCCGTTCCCGCATCTGGGTGATCGCTGCATCCAGTGCGGTGCCCGTGTCACCACTCCCTTGGCCATCTTGAACTCCAGCACGAACACCTGTCCCTCGACAGCACCAACATGTCCGCACGGCCATGACTCGATTCATCCTCAACCCGCACATCCACACAATGGATCGGAAACACATGTGCAGGAGGCTCGTGTACCAGGCGTCGTGGCTGGCGAGATCGCCACTCGTGTGCCAATGCTAATGGCAACTCCCGCGTGGCGGTACCGTCAATGGACCGCTAGGTTATTGGTACGGCTGAGCTTGCAGTAAACCGAAACCTTCCGGAAGTGGTTTTCCAAGCTCAGGGACGAACGCGCCACTACGGCGATCACCGCGAGGCTGGGCCGGCTGGCATTTGGCCATGCCGGTGATTTCAGGTCGATGGGCAAGGGCGTCAGCGAGCTTCGCATCCACCATGGCCCCGGCTATCGGGTGTACTTCCGGCGGCAAGGGTCCACAATCATCATCCTGCCATGCGGAGGAAACAAGAGCTCGCAACGCAGCGACATCAGGATCGCGCAGAGCCTCGCCAGCCAAACGCAAGAATGACCATGACCGAAGAACTCACAACCTTTGACCCGGCCGACCACCTGAAATCCGGCCGGGCCATCGCCGACTTCATGTCCGCCGCCTTCGAGACGAATGATCCTGCCTACGTTGCCCATGCCCTGGGCGTGGTTGCGCGTGCCAGAGGCATGACGGAAATCGCCCGCCGGACCAAGCTTTCGCGGGAGCAACTCTATCGCTCGTTCAGCACCGAAGGCAATCCCACCCTGCGCACCACGCTTGCAGTGTTGGAAGCTATCGGGGTCCGGCTTTCCGCGAAACAGGTCGAAATCAGCGAGACATGATCAGGAGAACGGGGAAGTCGAACAGTTGCAACATCGGAGTTCTTGGAAAAGTTGATCGCCTGCACGGTATCTCTTGCCAAGCCAAGGGTTGTTGAATTTCCTGCTTCGCGGCAGGACGCAAAGAACACCACGGCAGACGCGGACTATATTGACGTCTGAAGTGACAATTGAACTCGGCAATCCATTTGCGGGTGATCCCGAGTTCGGGACGGCTCTCGAGACCGGAGCCGCTGCCGGTTTCGGTCCGGATCAAGGTGCATCCCGCGGCCTCGAGTGCCGCGATCCGGGCCTCGGTGTTCTGATCCGGCGTCGCGACCCTGGCATCGCTGATGCGGGCGGAAGAACTGTTCATTTTGGATATGCCTCAGGCGTCTGGTGAGCATGATGTCGAAAACGACCCTGAGTGAACATCAGGAAGCATCAATGCGGTATTCGTCCGGTCTGTCATCATGGGTGTGCCCAAATTGACGACCAAAGTGGCAAAGACTCTGCCTTTGCAGAGCCTTGTCGTCGGAGGAATTCAAAATCCAATCACGTTCCATTCTCCGTGCTGATCATATGTGCAGCTTCGGTTCGTTTGGGCCTTTGAAGCGGATCTCATCAGGATGCGCATCCGAGAGGGCATGGCGATCGCCAAGGCCAATGGCAGGCTGCGAGGAAAACAGCCGAAACTGTCAGAAAAACAACAGGAGGAACTCTGGCGAATGCACGATAACGGGGAGTACTCGATCAGCGATCTCGCCGAATTCTTCTCCGTATCACGGCCAACCGTCTATCGAACGATGAACAGGTGGAAAAGTCCTTGGAGTGTCATTTTTCACTCAGCCGGAGTCGACCCCTTGATGATCTAGCGGCAGTTTCAGCCCTACTGGTGATTGACGCAACAGAACCCATCGCCGAAACGTTGGTGGTGGTTGTCGGGGGAATTCCGATGCTTCAGACAATCGGCATCAAGCAGCGTATCATTGACGATATTCCAGGTCGTCGAGGGATATGTCATCGAACGATGCGTGATTCAGGTCATATAGCATGCTGTAGAGACCATAAGCTGCCATCAATTCCTCATGGGTGCCGGTCTCGACGATTTCGCCGTCGCAGAGCACGATGATTCGATCGGCATTACGGATTGTCGCAAGACGATGGGCAATTATGATTGCCGTGCGGCCTTCCAGTAACAGGAGTAGAGCGCGCTGAATTTCCAATTCCGTATAGCTGTCGACATTGGCGGTCGCCTCATCGAGTACCAGAATCGGCGTGTCGGCAACTAGAGCTCGGGCAAAACTCAGCATCTGACGCTGACCCATCGACAGATTGGAGCCACGCTGATCAAGGACGGTGTCATAGCCATGTTCGAGGGCGGAGATGAACGCATGTGCACCCACCGCCCGGGCTGCCTTGATGATCTCTTCGCGGGTGGCGTCCGCAGTTGCATATCGGATGTTCTCGAAAATCGTTCCCGAGAACAGATACGGTTCTTGCAGCACCAACGCGATATGCCGGCCGAGTGATCGCTGGTCGACATCGCGGACGTTTTGGCCGCCAACCCTGATCTCACCCTCCCAGACGTCATAGAAACGGTGAGCCAGGGAGATAATGCTGGTTTTCCCCGATCCGGTCGGACCGACGAGTGCCACGGTTTCGCCCGGTTCGGCCCTGAAGCTGATGTGTTGCAGAATCGGCTCGTCCGGCTTGTATCCGAAAGTGACATCGCGGAATTCGATAGAACCGTCGTGACCATCGAGATTGATGGCATCCGGGCGGTCGGTGACGTCAACCGGAACATCAAGCACTTCGAAGATACGCTGACCTGCAGCCATCGCCCGCTGCATGATGCTGTACTGGATTGTCAGTGATCGGATCGGGTCAAAGAAGCGCTGAACGTAGAACAGGAAGGCGACCATGACGCCGACATCCATTGCACGATCAAGTACGAGCCCGCCGCCGAAGACGACAATGACGGCCATCGCGAGGCCGGTCAGGCCGTCAACAATTGGAATCAGAACATTGGTGAATTGCGCTGCCCTGCATTGCGCACGCAGGTTTTCCAGCGCCTTCGTCTGGAACAGTTCGTAATTTACGTCTTCTCGGCCGAGTTCCTGTACAGCCCGGACACCATGCACACTTTCCGCAAGAGCCGCGTTGGTCGCGCTGCTGTTTTCACGCGAATAAAGGAAGGCTTTCCTCGCGCGAGGAAGCCAGACTATGCGTACGCCGAACAGGACCGGCACGACGAGCAGGGTCAGGCCGCCAAGACGTAGATCGAGAGCCAACAGGACAATGATGATACCGGCGAGCAGCACAAAGTCGCCGATGGCAAATATCGAGGATTCCAGGAATTCTTGCAATGCCTGCACGTCGCCCTGCAAGCGCGACATCAAGCGGCCGATCTCGGTCTTGTCCATGAAGGACATCGAAACAATCTGCAGATGGGCAAACATGGCCCGGCGCAGATCGAACATGAGGTGGAATGCCGATAATCGGATTATGCCGCGTTTGCAGCCAGGGGCATTGAATCCCC
>JAPOVX010000152.1 GCA_026707935.1 Paracoccaceae bacterium | reverse complement strand
CGTGCGTGGCCTGTGGCCACGCGGATCATGCGGACCTGAACGCGGCCCGCAACATTATGGCCTTCGGGATTGGGGCTTCTGCACGGCGAGGGGCGTTTACGTTGGCAACCCCTGTGACCCGTGAAATCGATCGAAAGCAGGCAGCGTGATGCGTTGTCAAGTAATCGATGCAAATCCCATCGACTTGATTGATTGCAATTGCGGAACTACAGACGCCCGGACATGCCAGGCCCACGTGATCAGGCGCTGCCGCAGTCCGATCGGGCCGGCTTGAAGATTGCAGGCATTCAGGACAAATTCATGAAGATTACCGAATTCCCGATCACCGGAAAGTGGCCGCCCAGCCACCCCGACCGCTTGCAGCTCTATTCGCTGCCAACCCCGAACGGTCTCAAGGCATCCATCATGCTCGAAGAGATCGGGTTGCCCTACGAAGCGCACAGGGTCAGTTTTGCCACGAACGACCAAATGAGCCCGGAATTCCTGTCGCTCAATCCGAACAACAAGATACCGGCGATCATCGACCCTGATGGTCCCGGTGGCGAACCCATGCCGCTCTGGGAATCGGGTGCGATCCTGATCTATCTGGCCGAAAAGTCCGGGAAGCTGTTACCGAAAGAGCCTCCGCGATACTACGAGACACTGCAATGGCTGATGTTCCAGATGGGGGGCGTCGGGCCGATGTTTGGCCAACTCGGTTTCTTTCATGCATTTGCCGGCAAGGACATCGAGGATCCCCGGCCCGGAAAACGATACGCTGACGAAACGGCGCGGCTGCTCAGGGTGATTGACGCGCGCCTCGAGGGCCGGGAATGGATCGCGGGAGAAGAACTGACAATTGCCGATATTGCCGTGTTTCCCTGGATCCGCTCGGTGGTCACAGTCTACAAGGCCGCCGACATCGTCGGATGGGATGGTCTTGCAAATGTCCCGGGCGCACTGGAACGATTCCTTGAACGGCCGGGCGTGCAAAGGGGACTCGAGGTTCCTCCGCAAGGTTAGACGTCGAGCCGATCGGGAATTCAATGCCGGATGGGCGGCCAGGTTTCCGTTCAGGCTCACTAGGCGCCAGCCTACATTCGTGGATTTCCGCAAGCAGCCGATGTGCGGCGATGGCAACCGCCGGCGCACCGTCACGGGGCATCGTTCCGGCTTCGCCCGGGCTGAAAGGCGCCGGCAATTCCGGAACGCCTGTCGCGCCGGCCGTTACTGCCTGAGGGCAGCCCCGGTCGCTTTCGAGACCTTGTCGACGATCCTGGAAGAGATCTTTTCGATTTCCTCGTCGGTCAGTGTCTGACGCCTCGGCTGCAAACGTACGTTGATCGCGACGGACTTCTTTCCGATGCCGACCTGCGCTTCGGCCTTCTCGCCGGTGAATTCATCGAAGACTGAAACATCCGTGATCAGTGCCCGGTCTGTGCCCTGCACAGCCCGGACGATGTGCGCAACTTCGACATCACGATCGACGACAAAGGCAAAATCCCGTTCGACAGCCTGCAGTTCGTCGAGCTGAAACGCTGCGCGTCCCGTCGACCTTGCTTTCGAGACCGGCATGGAATCCAGGCGTATGACGAAGGCAACCGCCGGTCCGGTTACGTCCGCATTTCGCAGGATCGTCGGATGGAGTTCTCCGAAGGTCGCGAGAACGACCTTGGGACCGAGCTTCAGGTTCGCCGACCGGCCCGGGTGCCACCACGGTTCGCGCGCCCGGTCCGTCATCAACCGATCGGGAGCCCCGAGCGCGAAAAGAACCGTATCCAGGTCGGCCCGGGCGTCCCTGATATCGACAGGCCGCCGATCACCGTACGGATCCCGGGGGCCAGTGTGCCCGGTGAGCAGCCCTGCGATTACCGTCTCCTGTTCACCGGGTTCACCTCCGCTGAAGACCGGCCCTACCTCGAACAGGGCCAGGTCCATGTGACCCCTGGACTGGTTTCGGGAGGCCGCCTTGAGCAGGCCCGGGATCAGGTCCGGACGCATGTGACTCAAGTCGCTCGCGATCGGGTTGGCAAGCCGTGCCTGATCCGTGCCGCCGAATTGCAATGCCATTCCCCGGTCGATGAATGAATAGGTCACGCACTCATTGTAACCGCGCATGGCCACGGCGCGTCGGGCCACGCTCTCCCGTCTCTGCGTCCTGGACAGGACCGGGCTTCCGACGCCCTGCTCATGCCTGGGCAGGCTAACGCCGCGTAACTTGCCAAGCGACCGGATTCGCGCGATTTCTTCGACCAGGTCGGCCTCTCCCTGCACGTCGGGCCTCCATGGCGGGACATGAGCCTTGCCATCCGCAACCCGGAATCCGAGCGTTTCGAGAATCTCCGTCTGATCGCCCTCCGAGACATCCATTCCCGTCAGGGATCTCACCCGATCGGGATCGTGTGCATAGCTTCTGGCTGTGTCCGGAATCTGCCCTGCCACGACCAGTTCGGAGGCTTCGCCACCGCACATTTCGACAATCAGCCGGGTCGCGAGGTCCAGACCCTTTTCGGTGAATTCCGGATCGACACCGCGTTCGAAACGGTAGCGCGCGTCCGAATTGACTTTCAACTGGCGGCCAGTCGAAGCGATCATGACCGGATCCCACAAGGCGCTCTCGAGGAACACGTTCGTGGTGGATTCAGTGCATCCGGTCGACCTGCCTCCAATGACGCCGGCGATGCTTTCCGGGCCTCTGGAGTCGCCGATCACCATCATTCCCGGCCGCAGCACGTACTCCTTGTCGTCCAGGGCCGTGATCATTTCGCCGCCCGCGGCAAAATGCACACGCAGGTCGCCCTCGACCAGGTCGGCATCGAAAGCATGCAAGGGCCGGTTTCGGTCGTATGTGACAAAGTTCGTCACGTCGACGACGGCGGAAATCGGCCTCAGCCCCACGGCACGCAAACGCGATTGAAGCCATTCGGGAGACGGTCGGTTCCTGACGCCCCGGATGGTCCGGCCAAGAAAGGCAGGACACCCGCAAACCTGAACGTCATCGTCGATGCGCACCCCGATTGAAGACCGGAATCCACCGGATACCGGTTCGAGTTGTTCAGTCCTGAGTGCCCCGAGACCGCGGGCGGCGAGGTCTCTCGCGATACCGCGTACACCCAGGGCATCGGGACGATTCGGTGTCACGGCGATGTCGACAACGGGGTCGGCGAGGCCTGCGTAATCAATGTAACGCTCGCCGAGCGGCGCATCGTCGGGCAACTCGATGATGCCGTCGTGGTCATCATTGATCATCAGTTCGCGGCCGGAGCAGAGCATTCCGCAGGAATCAACACCGCGAATGCGTCCGCGCTTGAGATCGAGGCCCGTTCCGGGAATATAGGTGCCGACAGGTGCAAACACACCGACGAGGCCCGTTCGTGCGTTCGGTGCTCCGCACACGACTTGCACGATCGTGGTCTTTCCCTCCGGACCGTCCGGCCAGGTCTCGACCTGGCAGAGCTTCAGGCGATCGGCGTTCGGGTGTTGCTCCGCCTCGATGACGCGGCAAATCCGGAAGACACCAAGAGTCCTGGACGGATCGCTGGTTTCCTCGACCTCCAGGCCCATGTCAGTCAGCGCCTCGCAGATTTCGGAGAGCGGGACGTCAGTGTCCAGGTGATCCTTCAACCACGATAGCGTGAATTTCATCGCCGGACCCGTCCCTATAAACCGGTCCGGCTGAGCCCGGCATGAAGCGTCGGCACATCCAGTGGCGGAAAGCCGTAGTGCCTCAGCCAAGACACATGGCTGTCAAAGAATGCCCTGAGATCCGGGATTCCGTATTTGAGCATCGCCAGCCGGTCGATTCCCATCCCGAAGGCGAATCCCTGCCATTGGTCCGGATCGACCCCGCCGGCCTCCAGGACCTTCGGATGCACCATTCCGCATCCGAGGATTTCCAGCCAGTCGTCACCCGTGCCGATTTTCAGCTGGCCGTCTGCCCAACTGCAGCGAATATCGACCTCGGCGGAAGGCTCCGTGAACGGGAAATGCGAAGCCCGGAATCGCAATTCGACTCCCTCCAACTCGAAAAAACTCCGGCAGAACTCCTCCAGCGTCCACTTCAGGTTGGCCATCGAGACATCCCGATCGAGGCACAGCCCTTCGTACTGGTGGAACATCGGTGTGTGGGTCTGGTCGTAATCGGCCCGATAGACTCGTCCGGGCGCAATCACCCTGCACGGAACCCCGTGAGATTTCATGTGGCGGATCTGCACGGGTGAGGTATGGGTTCGCAGGACATGCGGCGGGTGCCCGTCGTTTCCGTCACTGTGCATGTAGAACGTGTCATGTTCCTGGCGTGCAGGATGTTCCGGAGGCATGTTGAGAGCATCGAAGTTATGCCAGTCCGTTTCGATTTGTGGTCCTTCGGCAACGGAGAAACCAAGACCTCCAAAGATCGCGATCACCTCTTCGGTAACCTGTGACACCGGATGCAGGGTTCCGGCCCGCCTGGTTCGACCAGGCATCGTGACATCCATCCATTCTTCACTCAGGCGAAGCTGCAACGCTGCTTCCGCCAGTTCGTCCCGCCGCCTTGAAATAGCCAGGTTGACTTCATCCTTGAGCGCGTTCAACTCCGGCCCCCGGACCATTCTTTCTTCCGGAGTCATGCGGCCGAGTTCCCTCATCAGGAGAGACACTTCACCCTTGCGTCCTACCGACGAAACCCGGATCTGCTCGAGAGACTCCACGTCCCCGGCGCTTGAAATCGCCGCGATGAGACGGTCCTTCAATGCATCCGTGTCTTGCATTGTCTTTCCTTCGCCTCTTTCTCCGACGGGGAAGGTCATGCCCGGATCGGGGCGCTGTGGCCGCAACGCGCGATGCGGTCGGTCAAGACCATTTCAAGTGTATCATTCGGCTGGACCGAAGCTATTGCCCAAAGGAAACGGACAGGTCCCGGTCGGATTGCGCGAGCTTCGGGCTCAGGACTTCGTGGCGAGGGCATCCCTGGCGCGATTGACGACGGTTTCGAAGACCTTCGGGTCGTGTACGGCCAAGTCTGCCAGGAGTTTTCTGTCGACCTCAATGCCGGCAATCGAAAGGCCATTCACGAAACGGCTGTATGTCAGGGATTCGTCGAGTTCCCGGACGGCCGCATTGATACGCTGAATCCAGAGTGCCCGGAAATTTCGCTTCCTGTTTTTCCGGTCGCGGGTCGCGTACTGGTGCGCGCGATCCACGGCCTGTTTCGCGGTTCGAAACGTGTTTTTTCGCCTGCCGTAGTAACCTTTCGCCGCCTTGACGACCTTCCTGTGGCGACGGTGAGTTTGAACGCGGTTTCTGACGCGGGTCATGGTCCTGCTCTCCCGTCCTTACCTGGAATAGGGCATGTAGGATTTCACGATTCGCGACGCGGACCGGCCAAGAATGGTTGTACCGCGTGCGTTTCGAATGAATTTCCTGGTGCGCTTGATCATGCCGTGGCGCTTGCCGGCCTGGCAGGACCTAATCTTGCCTTTTGCCGTCATTCTGAAGCGTTTCTTGGCGCTGGATTTCGTTTTCATCTTGGGCATTTCCACCTCCTGTTTCCTGGAAGGGTCAACCACGCCGCTCGGCAGCCCTTTTGGCCGGCGGCGCGTCTGAAGCGCGCCGTATAATTGTGGTCCATTTGGGTTGCAAGCCGAAACAGGGAATCGGATGTCTCGAACCACCGGAGAAACCGGGGACGAGGATGTTTCCGGATCTTTTCGTGAGGGACAAGGCCACACAAGGAACTCGGCGAGACGTTCCAGGCCCGAGATGATCATGAAAGGAGAGTTGCAGCGGTCTTTCAGGAGATCGGAGGACGTAATTTGTTTCGATTATCTCCGCGAGATATTCGTGGATCTGGCGAAGAAGTTCACGCGAGTGAGGGATCCCATGGACACCGTCGACATGGTCCGCTCGCCAACTCGCGAGAAGTCATGAGAATCGTTCAGTCAGCCCTGGAACCGGCCCTCGACAACTGGTTTGCCAACCATCGGGAAGCGACCGATCCGTTTGGAACGCAAGAACAGTCTCTAGGGGCGTGAGCAGTTAACCGCCACCGCACCGCAGGATCAGGGCACGCTTCGCCGCGATGTACCTGCTCGCTTGACCGCCATGTTCGTTTCGCCGGCAACCACCGAACGGTTGCGCGTTCCCGACCAGAATGCGTCTCTGTCCAGAATTTCCAAAGGTTCTGAACTTCACACGACACCATGCGCCGATCATACTGCGAACCCGAACACGCCGCGATTCGCAGCAATGGAAAACGGGCGAACGAACGGAGAAAAATGCCATGCCGAAGGATTCGTGCAAAACCAAAGGGCTTTACGCCTTTTTCGGGGAGAACCCTGAAGAGGCGCACCGCCAGTTCTTCAAGCCCGAGCCAAGAATGAGCCGCCGCGGCTTTTTCACCGGTGCAGGGTCGGTGACCGCAGGCAGCCTGCTCGGCATGACGGTTCCATTCTATGCCAACATGCCGCACGGACTGGTGCCGGCCGCCTTTGCCGCGGAGGATGTGCTCGTCGGCAAGGATGGCCTGACACTGCTGAACGACAGGCCCATCAATGCCGAGACGCCTGCACATCTGCTCGACGATGCAATCACACCCACTGCCCGGCACTTCATCCGCAATAACGGATTGCCACCCGAGGATGTCGATGCGGAAGGTTGGACGCTGGCTGTCGACGGGCTGGTGGAGAATCCGGGGATGTACTCCATCGACGACCTCCGCTCCGGGTTCGAGGTGACGACGATGGCGCTCACCATCGAATGCGGTGGAAACGGCCGGGCCTTTTTCGATCCTCCGGCCAGGGGCAACCAGTGGACGGTCGGCGCCGTCGGCTGCGCGGAATGGACCGGCGTGCGGCTTGCCGATGTCCTGAAGAATGCCGGCGTGAAGCCGGGCGTGGTCTATACCGCCCATTACGGTGCCGACACCCATCTCTCCGGAAAGGAGGACAAGCAACCGATTTCCCGCGGCATTCCGGTCGCAAAGGCAATGACCGACACTGTCCTGATCGCATTTGCGATGAACGGAGGGCCGCTTCACAGGCAGAACGGCGCGCCACTCCGTCTCGTGGTGCCAGGTTGGCCGGGCTCCTGTTCGCAGAAATGGCTGACACGCATCCAGCTCCGCGACGTCGTACATGACGGACCGAAGATGACCGGCACGTCCTACCGGGTACCACGCTATCCGGTCGCTCCCGGAGACAAGGTTCCGGAAGAGGATCTCGTCATCATCGAGCGCATGCCGGTGAAATCCCTTGTGACGTCGCCAGAGCACAACAGCAGGGCAGAGCGCAAGGTCGAGGTGCGCGGCCACGCCTGGTCGGGCGACCGGACCGTCGTTGCCGTCGACGTCACCATCGACTTCGGCAAGACCTGGATGGCCGCGGAACTGGACGGCCCCGTAAATGTTGGAGCGTGGCAGAACTGGCGCCGTACCCTGTCGTTCCCGGAAGCCGGATATTACGAGGTCTGGGCGCGTGCGACCGACAGTGCCGGCGAGATGCAGCCCTTCGCCATCGACTGGAATCCGAAAGGCTATCTCAACAACACGATGCATCGGGTGTCGTTACGCGTAGCCTGACGGTCAACACGGAAACGCGACAGGCAATGAGAACCTGGATTGCGGCGGCGTTACTGTACGCCTGTATGGCGGCTGCAACCGCGGGTGCGGACGATCTGGAGTCCCTCCTTGCCGCGGCCGATCCCGACCGTGGGAAGAAGGTCTTCCGCAAATGCGTCCTCTGCCACTCGGTCGAAAGGGACGGCGGGAAGAAGCTCGGACCCAATCTTTGGGGTATTGTCGGCGCTCCCGTAGCCGCCAGGGAAGGGTTTTCCTATTCAAAGGCCATAACGGCATTCGGCGGCAACTGGACACTGGAGCGACTCGACGCCTATCTGAAGAAACCGCGCGTGCTCGTGAAGGGCACCTCCATGATCTTCGTCGGCCTCAAGAACGAGCGCGACCGCGTCGACGTCATCGCCTTCCTGAACCGTATGAGTGACAATCCTGCCGATTTTGGGCCGGCACCGACAGAACCGGTGGCTCCCCTGGCACAGGAGCCGGAAGACTTCGGCGTCATGGTCGTGGCGCCAGGCGCATCCGAGACATTTGACACGTGCACACCCTGCCATTCGGAACGGATCGTTGCACAGCAGGGCCTGAGACGGGACCAGTGGGATGAACTTCTGAACTGGATGGTGGAGGAGCAGGAAATGGAGCCGGTAGACGCAGATCTCCGCACGGTCATCCTCGACTATCTCGGGGAACATTACGGCCCCGATCGCCCCAATTTCCCGGGCGAATAGGCAGTTCGGACGGACTTCCGGCCGTGGTTCGACGGGGCCGCGTACAATTGGGCATTGATTCCCGAGAGACATCTGGGCTCGACTGTGTTTTGCAGACCGCCAATTCTGGATAAGGGGGATTTTCAGAAGGGAGGGATTCACAAATCACGCAAAGCGTGATTCAAGGCGAATTCAAGCTGAACCTGCCAAGGAACCGCTCGTGTCGCTGTCTTTCACCTTGCTCTGCTATCCCGACGGTTTCGCCCAAACCTTTGAGGACTGGGAACACCAAAATTTCATCCCCGCAGGCTGGCGATACTGCGAGCCAGGTAAGTACGCAATCCCCGAGATGTTCCTCAGCATGATCCTGTTCCGTGCCTCCCAGTTCCCGGAATTCAGGCATCTCTGGATCTACGGAGTTCAGCAAGAATGCCGCGCCTGTTTCCGCGAACTGCCCTCGTATAGTCGCTTCGATGACCTTAAAGGGATGATGGAACCAAACCATGCCAAGCGTTAACCCGAATATTCTGAAGTGGGCCCGGGAGACGGCGGGATTGTCTCCCCTTGATGCAGTGCGGAAACTCGGTATCGGAGGTGCGCACGGTCTTGGACCCGTTGAGCGGCTTGCCGCCCTGGAAAGCGGAGACGCCATTCCCACGCGTCCCATGCTGGTGAAAATGTCGAAGCAGTACAGACGTCCGCTCTTGACATTCTACCTGAGTGCGCCACCGAGAGCGGGTGACCGAGGCCAGGACTTCAGAACTCTCCCGGCAAATGTCGCCCAGACCGACAACGCACTTGTCGATGCTGTTCTTCGCGACATCAGGGCTCGCCAGTCGCTTGTGCGCATGGTCCTCGAAGAAGAAGACGAGGCCGAAAGCCTGGCATTCATTGGCACGGCGGAGATCGACGAAACTCCAGGCGCGCTCGCGAGCCGGATGAAAGCCACGCTTGATTTTGACAATGAAACGTACCGGCGGTCCCGAAACATCGATGGCGCGGTCTCTTATCTTCGCCGCAAGGCGGAAGGTGCGGGCATCTTTGTCCTGTTCGTAGATAACCTTGGCAGTTATCACACGGAAATCCCTGTCGACCTGTTTCGGGGGTTCGCCCTTGCCGATGAAATTGCACCTTTCATCGCGGTGAATGCGAACGACTCCAAAGGCGCACAGGCATTTACCATCGTGCATGAACTCGCTCATCTCTGGCTTGGCCTCACGGGCCTGAGCGGACGCAACGGCGAACGCCGGATCGAGAAATTCTGCAATGACGTGGCAGGAGAATTCCTTTTGCCAGCAACCGAACTCAAACAGCTGGCTGTCAGCGAAGAATCCGGTCTGCCGGCGGCTGTCCGGCTGGTGGGCGACTTCGCCCTTGAACACAAGGTCAGCGGAACAATGGTCGCCTACAAGCTTCATCGTTCCGGTACTTTCAGCTATGAATTCTATGAAGGCATTGCACGGACCTTCCGCAAGAATTTCCTCAAACAGCGATCGCTTGGCCGGAATTCGGCCAGGAGAACTGGCTCCGGCCCTGCCTACCCCGTTATTCGCCGTCACCGAGCTGGTCCTGCTCTTGTCGAGCTTGCTGACCGCATGCTGAGAGCTGGAGTGTTGACAACGACAAAGGCCGGCAAAATCCTGGGGGTGAGCGCCAAGAATGTCCAAAGCGTGCTTCGGGTCGGTGAGCCGAAAATTTCGAGATAGGCTCGATTTCAATGCTCTACCTCCTTGATGCAAATACGCTGATAGACGCAAACCGCGATTACTATGGAATTGGTCAAGTCAATGAATACTGGGAATGGCTGATCCACAGCGGAGAAAAAGGCCACGTCAGGATTCCTGTCGAGGTGTACGAGGAGTTGAAGGCCGGCTCAGATAATCTCGCGGACTGGGCAAAGACGCCCGAGACGGAAGCGGCTTTGAAATTCGAAGAAGAAGTCGATATCGATTTAGTTCGTAGGGTGATGGAAGAAGGATACGCGCCTGATCTGACCGACATCGAGATCCTGGAGATTGGTCGTGACCCTTTTCTGGTGGCCTACGCACTGGTTGACACCGAAAACCGGGTTATTGTCACAACCGAGCGTTCGAGGCCGGGCGCTCAAAGGAAAAACCGCAAGATTCCTGACGTGTGCAGACAGTTCGGCATCCGTGCGTGCAATGCTTTCAATTTTGGCCATGAACTCGGCTTCAGAACAGACTGGAAAGATTACGTTTAGGAGCGTGGCAAGTTTTTTTCATTGGGACGTGGAACCGTCTTTTTGCATTGTCTGCATGATGGTATGTGCGGCTCTCGATTTAAAGCATGCAGTCTCGGTTTCAATTGCGGCAAATCAGATCTCTGACTGCTTGAACCACGGGTAGACTCAGGAAGCCCGGGTTACGCAGGTACGAACAAGCTCTTGTACTTTTCGCGCAACAGGTTCTTCTGAACCTTGCCCATGGTATTTCGGGGCAACTCGTCGACGACCAGCAGTTTGCGGGGATGCTTGAAACGCGCAAGCGAAGCCGCGGCAGCGCCAGCAATTGTTTCGAGGTCCGGATCGACATCCGGGTCCGGAACGATCAGACCCAGGACAGTTTCTCCGAAATCTGCGTGTGGCACGCCAATCACCGCGCTTTCGAGCACGCCCGGCTGTTCGTCGAGGACGAGTTCGATCTCCTTCGGATAAATGTTGTATCCCCCGGAGATAATCACGTCCTTGTTCCGCCCTACGATGTGGACATAGCCGTCCTCTTCGACTCTCCCGATGTCTCCGGTGATGAAGAAACCGTTCGGGCGCAGTTCGGCAGCGGTCTTTTCCGGCATTTGCCAGTAACCCTTGAAAACGTTTGGGCCGCGTACCTCGATTTGTCCGACGTTGCCTGCCGCCACATCCTCACCTGTTGCCGGATCCGTGATCCTGAGCTCCACGCCCGGCAGAGGGAATCCGACCGTCCCGGCGCGCCGCTCTCCATCATACGGGTTCGAGGTGTTCATGTTGGTCTCGGTCATGCCGTATCGCTCAAGGATGCGGTGGCCCGTGCGTTTTTCAAATCGCGCATGGGTCTCGGCCAGAAGCGGTGCACTTCCTGAAATGAAGAGGCGCATGTCGCGCGTCAGGTCTGCCGTGAACCCCGGAGCATCCAGGAGGCGCGTATATAATGTCGGAACGCCCATCAGGGTTGTGGCGTCCGGCAATCGCGCGATGACCTGGTCGAGATCGAACCTCGGAAGGAAGATCATCGATCCGCCTGCAACCAGGGTGACATTCGTAGCCACGAAGAGCCCGTGGGTATGAAAGATCGGCAGGACGTGGAGAAGTACGTCTCTCGCATCGAAACGCCAGGACTCTGCAAGGATCAGAGTATTCGAAAGCAAGTTGCCCTGCGTGAGCATCGCGCCTTTCGAACGCCCGGTCGTGCCTGACGTATAGAGCAGTGCGGCGAGATCGCTTTCTTCCCGGCCAATCGTCGGATAGTCGGTCGGCATGGATTCGGCTTGATCTGCAAGACTTCCGCTTCCGTCCGGATTCAAAGTCTCGAGTCGCACTCCCGGCAAATCGCCGATCGCGGCAAGCGCTCCCTTTCTACTTGCGTCACAAACCAGGGTTCGGGCGCCACTGTCTTCAATGAAATAGGTGAGCTCATCGACCGTGTAGGCCGTATTGAGAGGCAAGAAGACGATCCCGGACTGGACGCAGGCTGCATAGAGTGCCAGTGCCCAGGACGATTTCTCAACCTGTGCAGCCAGCCGGTCACCTGGGGACATTTCGGCCCGAGTCAACACATGGGCAAACCGGGCCGCCACGTCCAGAAAATCCGCATGTGTCACGACAGCGCCGTCTTCAAGGACAAGGAAAGGCGTTGTCTGCCCGCCATGTTTTCCGAACAGTTGGTCGTAAAGCGGGTTACTCATCGCCTGGCCTCCTGTTTGCGGGTTCGAAACCGCCAGTCACGCACAGAAAAATTTTGATTTCAACACCATGATATTCCGTTTTCCGGCGTTACCTTTCGCCGGCAACATCCCGCAGCGGCATTGCCGGTGAAATGCAGGCGGCGGATGACCGGAAACCACGGGCCAAATGCCGGTCCGCCCTTCAGGGTGAGTCGGGACGTCGCCGAAAATCCCGGATACGTGGCGCCGCGAGTTCGCAAATGGGAATTCACGACAATCCTCCTGAAATGGGCAGCGTACCTGTCTCTATCCCCTGCTCGCCGCTGCACACAGGACAGTCTTCAGCACCAGGGTTCTTCTGTCCAAATCGTCACCTTCCGAGGCGGTTCTGGCTGCCGATAACCGATGTGACCCGTTTGGGGGGAAACGCGCCTTTGCACGCGTATCGAGAGTTCAGGCCAATTCAAATTCCAAGTTTGTTTTGGCCGAATTCTCCCTGCAGGGGTGCCATCGACCGTTGTTGCAACCCCAATGCGCTGTTCGATACGGGCAAGGTCCTTTGTACAATTCATGCGCGACTGTGCGATCCTGGCCGGCCATTCGCCGCATCACCAGAGGTGATCCGGCCTATGCCAATATCGTGCGCACTGACGATGATCGCCGTTACGTGCGCAACGCCGGTGCCGCCGAAACCACCAAGGCCGGGGCCCGGTTTCCGTTCGTTGCCCCTGTAACGCAGGGCGCTACGCGAGGGACCGTTTTCCGACAGAGGCCGCTCATGTACCGGAAACATCGGGTTCCGGATGCTCCGGGAACCCGGTCGCACTTGCTGCCGGTGACGAGACGGCGGAATGTTCGTCGGGGGAACTCTCCCAAGGTCTGCGAGATCATGCAGGAACACGTGACCTCTCGCTCCGAACCACTGCGGTCAGGGCCTGCCGTGGAAACGAAAAAACCGTGGTCAACCCGACGTCAGGCCCTGACCATGCGCCCGGGCGATTCCGCGGGGGAGCATACGGGCATTGCGCACCAACACCTGTTCCGCCCGGCCAGGGGCGGATGCGAGGGCCTGGGTGGCCGCGGAATCGGCTTGGCTTGCGGGAATCCCTGGGCTTTCCATCGAAAGGAGTGCGTCGTGGCGGCAGTTTCGCTGATGCGGATCACATCTCGCCCTGCAGGATCAATTCCTCGTTAGCCAGAGTCACACGCAGAATGTTCGTGGATCCGGATACATTGAACGGAATGCCGGCCGTCACGACAATGTGGTCCTCTTCCCCGGCAAACCCGCTGTCACGGGCAGCCCTGGCGGCCCCGACAACCGCGTGCTTGAAGCGCGATATTTCTTCCGAAAGGACACAATGCAGTCCCCAGACGATCGCCAGGCGACGCGCCGTTGCAGCCAGAGGCGTCAACGCCAGGATAGGGACTCGTGGGCGTTCACGTGCGGCGAGCATCGACGTCGTCCCGGAATGCGTGAAACAGCAAATTGCCTTGACATCGGTTGTCTCCGCCACCTGGCGCGCCGAAACCGTAATTGCATCCGCGACCGAACATTCCGCCTCCGACCTCGAGGCTTCGATCACCTGCCGATAGATCGCATCCTGTTCGACTTCGACCGCGACGTCATTCATCGTTTGGACAGCTTCAACTGGGAACATGCCAACCGCCGATTCTGCCGACAGCATGATGGCGTCCGCCCCCTCGTAGATCGCGGTCGCGACGTCTGAGACCTCCGCACGGGTCGGAACCGGCGCCGATGTCATGCTTTCAAGCATCTGCGTCGCCACGACAACCGGCTTGCCGACGCGCCGGCATGCGCGAACGAGCCGTTTCTGGATCGGGGGAACGTTCTGAACCGGCATTTCGACCCCGAGGTCGCCCCGCGCCACCATGACGCCATCGACGCAATCCAGAATCCGGTCAAAGGCCATTACGGCCGCCGGCTTTTCGATCTTCGCCATGACCGCGGCACGGCCCCCTACCAGGCGCTGGGCTTCAAGCACGTCCTCGGGGCGCTGAACAAACGAAAGCGCAATCCAGTCGACGCCCAGCGAACAGGCGAATTCAAGATCTTCCCTGTCCTTTTCGGACAATGCCGGCACCGGAAGGACAGCATCCGGTACATGGACCCCTTTCCGATCCGATAACTCGCCGCCCACGACAACCCGGCAGTTCGCGAAGTCAGCGCCGCAATCTTCGACCTTCAGGTGAACCCTCCCGTCATTGACGAGAAGCCGCGATCCTGGCGACAACACGGAAAACACTTCCTCGTGAGGAAGCGACACCCGAGTCTCGTTCCCGTCCGTATCGGTCAGTTCGAATCTGAAACGATCTCCGACCTTGAGTTCGACCTCGCCTTCCCGAAACGTACCGCAACGGATCTTGGGTCCCTGAAGGTCCGCCAGGATGCAAATCGGTCGCCCTGTTTCCCTTTCGATCCGGCGGACCTGGCGGTGGCGTGCTGCAATGTCTTCGTAGGTTCCGTGGCTCATGTTCAACCGGAATACATCAGCCCCGGCCTTGAACATCGCCATCAATACGTCCTGCGAATCCGACGCGGGGCCAAGCGTCGCAACAATCTTCACATTGCGATGTCTCCTCAAGATCTCGTCCTCCTGCGAATTACCCACCGACAAGACAGCGCTCGGCCTGCGTTGGCTACATGAGCACGTCCGCAATGTCACCAATGAAGGTCGTCAAGCAGGGTGGCGATGCACGCCAATATCGTTAAACGATGTTGCTCAACCACGAATCGATCACCGGATCCCCCAAATTGTCTTTGCCTTTTAAAGTCTACAACGGAAACCGTTCCTCTCGAATTGTCCTGGTCTGCGATCATGCGACCAATCATGTCCCCAAATGGTTGAACGGTGGTTCGCTCGGCCTCAACGGTAGTGACATGGCGCGCCACGTCGCCCACGACATCGGGGCAGCCGGCGTTACCCGCCACCTCGCGGACACCCTCGACGCAACCGCCGTTCTGTCAAATTTTTCGCGACTGGTCATCGATCCGAACCGCGGAGAAACCGACCCGACCCTGATCATGCAGATCTGCGATGGCATCGTCGTGCCGGCGAACCGGTCGATCAGCCCTCGGGAACGGGAATGCCGGTTGAAACGATGCCATCGTCCCTATCACGGCACCATTTCTTCCGTGCTGGATGAGATCGATGACCCGGTCGTCCTGTCCATACACTCGTTTACGCCCAGGATGTGGACCGGTCCGAAGCGGCCCTGGAATATCGGGGTCCTGTCGTCGACCGATCGCAGGATCGCGGACCCTCTTCTTGCATTGCTCAACGATCACGCCGGTCTCGTCGTCGGAGACAATCGCCCGTATGCCGGGCGACTGCCGGGCGACACCATCGATCGCCATGCGTTTCAATCGGGACGCTTCCATTCGTTGGTCGAGATTCGCAATGACCAGATCGAGACCGAATCCTCTCAACGTGAATGGGCGGAATTCCTCGCACCTATATTGCGCCGGGTCGTTGATTGTGCCACGGGCTCAGTTGACTGCCAAAGGAGGACGTGATGGACGATCAGACCAGACTGGAACTTGAAGCCGCGGCCTTCCGGCGACTTCAGGAACACCTCATGCGCCGGACGGACGTGCAAAACATCGACCTGATGAATCTCGCCGGATTCTGTCGCAACTGCCTGTCACGGTGGTACCAGGAAGCAGCGAATGAACGTGGCATTGCCATGACCAAGGACGAGGGTCGGGAAATCTTCTACGGAATGCCGTTTTCCGAATGGCGCGCATCGTATCAGACCGACGCGACCGAGGATCAGTTGGATCAGTTCAGGGAATCGCACGGTTGACGGGCTTTTGCCGTCGGCCGGCGCAAACCTGCCGGAAGGTGCTCCGCAGTGATCGGCCTGTATCAATTCGCGGCAGAAGATTCGTGAACGTACCGTTATCTGGTGGAATTCCGCTCACACCGCGGATTTTCGGCTTTCCTCCAGGTAGATTTTCCGGAGCCGCCGGGCCACCGGTCCCGGCTTTCCGTCACCGATCGTAGCGCCATCAATCGAAACGACCGGCATGACAAACGTCGATGCCGCCGTGATAAACGCTTCATCCGCCGCCCTGGCCTCGTCCGGCGTGAAGGCGCGTTCTTCAATTCGAACCTGCCGCTCCCGGGCATACCTGAGCACTGCCGCCCGCGTAATGCCATGCAGGATATCGTTCGAAAGTTCCCGGGTGATGATCGTGTCGTCTTTCACTATGTACGCATTGTTCGACGTGCCTTCCGTCACGAACCCGTCCTGAACGAGCCAGGCATCGTCAGCTCCCCTGGACTTCGCCTCCATTTTTGACATGGACGGGTAGAGCAGTTGGACGGTCTTGATGTCCCTTCGTCCCCAGCGGAGGTCGTCCACGAAAACGACCCGGATTCCTGTCCCTGCCTGTTCGCTTTCCGCCAGCGACTTGACCTGGGTGAAAAGAACAACAGTCGGGGTCGCGTCCTGCGGATAGGCAAAGTCCCTGTCAGCGACTCCCCGCGTGACCTGGAGATAAACCAATCCTTCATCAAGTCCGTTGAGTCGAACCAGTTCCCGATGGATTTCAAGAAGGCTGGCAGAATCCAACGGGTTTTCCATGTCGAGCTCGCCAAGTGATCGGGCCAGCCGTTCCAGATGCCCGTCGAAATCGACCAGTTTTCCGTCAAGGACGGCCGTGACCTCATACACGGCGTCCGACATGAGGAATCCCCTGTCAAAAACGGATACCCGTGCGGCGGATTCCGGCACGTAGCGACCGTTCACATAAACAATCCTGCCCATCTTTCCTTCCGTCGCTTCCTTGATTCGTCCCCGATCTCAGCTTTATCCCCAAAGCCCGCTTGCCGGCGGGAATAGGTCGGACCCTTCATACCTGAGCGCCGTCTCCCTGTCTGCCGCCAGGAGCAGGGGACCGTCGAGGTCAGTCACCGCCGCTCCCTGGGCGACAAGCACGGCTGGCGCCATGGCCAGTGACGTACCAACCATGCAACCGACCATGATTTCGAACCCCCGTTCGCGCGCAAGGTCCCGGAGTGCCATTGCTTCGGTCAATCCTCCCGTCTTGTCCAGCTTGATGTTGATCATGTCATAACGTCCGGAAAGCCGAGCCAGTGACGTCCGGTCGTGGCAACTCTCATCGGCACAAACAGGAATCGGTCTCTCCACCTCGTCGAGGACCGCATCTTCGCCGACGGGAAACGGTTGTTCGACCATCTCGATCCCGAGATCCAGGAATGCCGGAATCAAACGCTCGTAAGCCGAAACCGTCCATCCCTCGTTCGCATCGACAATGATTCTTGCGGCCGGCGCAGCCGAGCGGACCGCTTCGAGCCGCTCCAGGTCGCCAGGCCCGCCAAGCTTGATCTTGAGCAACGGCCGGCTGGCTTGTCTCGCGGCCTGGTGAGCCATCTCGGTAGGATCATCCAGCGAAAGCGTGTACGCGGTCACAACCGGTCCAGGCTCCGCCTGGCCCGCCAGTTCCCATACCCGCAATCCGGCCTGCTTCGCTTCCAGATCCCACAACGCACAATCGACGGCATTGCGCGCAGCTCCAGGTGGCAGGCATTGTTGAAGTTCGTTTCGGTCGACCGGGAGACGCAGCGACTGAATTGCCCCGATCACCGACCCGATCGACTCATCGTAACGCGCATACGGAACGCATTCTCCAAAGCCGGTGTCCCCGTTGGCTTCCACGGACACGGTAACCACATCCGCAACCGTCCTTGACCCTCGCGAAATCGAAAACGTTCGGGCCAGCGGGAACTGCTCTGCCCTGGCACGCAGTTTCATGCACTGCACGACAGGTCAAACGACCTGTCCTGTTGTCCCGTGATCTTCATGCGGCGACCGACTCCGGTCAAAGGCAGCTCAATCCGGCAGCGCGTCGACGAGGCGCCCGGCACCAAATCGAAATGGATCAACGGTCGGCAGGCCGGTTTCGGTTTCGATTTGCGCCAAACAGGCGCGGGCTTCCGCATCGCTCATGGCCTTGGTGTTCACGGACACGGCCGAAACCTGGCAATTCGGATTGACGATCCGCGCCAACTTGAGCGCAAGGTCCCGGAGTTCCGTCAGTGAAGGGGGCTCGTAGCCGGGAAGTCCACGCATCTGTTTCCGAGATGCGTCATGGCAAAGAACCAGGGCGTCCGGTTGACCGCCATGGACGAGCGCCATCGTCACACCCGAATACGACGCATGAAAAAGCGATCCCTGGCCCTCGATCAGGTCCCAGTGGTCATCATCATTGTCCGGCGACAGGTACTCGATCGAACCCGCCATGAAGTCGGCGACGACGGCATCCAGCGGCACGCCGCCGCCGGTGATCAGGATTCCGGTCTGACCCGTTGCCCGAAACGTCGATTTCATGCCACGATCCTGCATCTCCCTGTCCATCGCGAGCGCGGTGTACATCTTGCCGACCGAAACATCGGTTCCGACACCGAGGCAGCGTCGTCCGCGCCGTTTTTGACCGTTGCCGATCGGATACTGTACCGTCGGGACCCGGACATCGTGAAGGTCACACCCGTGTGCTGCGGCCGCCGAAACGAGGTCCGCTTCGTCCCTGAGCAAATTGTGCAGGCCGCTCGCGATGTCCATGCCGTTCGCGAGCGCGTCGGTCAGCACGGACTTCCACGCCTTCGAAATGACGCCGCCACGATTGGCAACGCCGATCACCATGGTCCGGATTCCGGCAGCCCGTGCTTCCTCGATCGTCAGGTCAGGCAGGCCAACGTCTGCCTGGCACCCTTCCATGCGGTACTGACCGATAGCGGCATCGGGACTCCAGTCGCGGACTCCCTGTGCGACCTTTGCTGCAAGGGAATCCGGAGCGTCTCCAAGAAAGAGCAGGTATGGTTTCCTGATCATCGGTTTCGTCTCGCTCCGTCACGGCGCTTGTCGCACCCTTGAAATGGTCCTGCCACCAATGTTCCTCGCCCGGTGCATGCAGGCATCGACTGCGGCGCGCACGCCAATTGCGGCCTATTCACCGTGAAAGTCAATCGGCAACTGAAAGGGGTCTGTCTCGGCGCGAACCGGCGTGTCCGGCATGCCGCCCCTGCCGCCGGAATCACGCCCGGAAACGACACATTCAGGCGTCGAGCCTGCTGGATTCGAGGGGCAAAACCGGGACAGGTTCAAGCGATCAATCGATGGGGATACGAATGTCGCGCCCGCCGGAGCGCGGAACGATCCAGACCTCGTTCATGGGATACTGGCTTTCGTCCTTCCTCGCCAGTTTCCTGACGACTTCGAACTGGAATTCGAGATAGCCCATCTGATGGACCGGTCCGACCTTTCGCTCGAGTTTTTCGTTCAGCTTCTTGAGACTCCAGAATGGCACGGACGGGAACGTGTGGTGGGCAGTGTGGTATGGCATCTGCCAGCACAACCAACGAAGCAAGGCATTGGTACGTGTCGAACGGGTATTCTCGATCACATCGTTCTCGTGCGTAAGCCCGAGATGTTCAATGGTGTTTTGCAGTTGGTGCACCGGCTTGGTCAGGATCATCGGTAGGATCCAGTACGTCAGCGCAATCCAACTTCCGAAGATGACAGATACCACGAGAATGAATGCGTAACCGGCGAGATGGAGACGCGCCTCGAGGACGACCTTCGCCTCCTCTTCCTTCCTCACATACGGTTCGTGAACGAAGCCGGCCGCGTGGCGGCACATCCCCCATACGCGATTTCGCCAGTATGTCACGCCAAAAAACCACAGCAGGTAACTGCCGAGTGTGTAAGGCTCCCGAACCAGTTCCCCGTCGCGTTTCCAGTCCTGTGTCCACTGGTGATGGGCGAAGTGCATGATCTGGTCGAAGTCGCGCGGAAAGAACTGAATGAACCCGATCGCGCGGCCAAACAGTTCATTGAGGCCGCGTGTCTTGAACACGGTTGAATGGGACAGTTCGTGCTGGGCCGCGTACAGGAAATTCACGAGGACGCCCAGAAGGAACCCGCTCGGCAACACCCACCAGCTCCCGAGCGCCAGCGCGTGAAGCCATGCCGCTCCGGCGATCGCCAGGAGATGGCTGGCCAACTGCAGCGCTCCCATCAGATCGGATCGCGCGTTGAGGGCGCGAAGTTCCGACGGATCAACGATTCCCCGACGTGAGAACGATCCCTGCATGAATTCCTCGTCCCGCTAAATCCAAGAACTCGCTTCAATCCCTACGCTGTTCACAGACGCATTCGGCAGCGCGCAAAACGGAAGCCAGCCGGACGGCACTCCATTGCAACAAACTTACAAAAACGAGCAGAATAATCCATAGGAATGTGCCTCACCGTGATGGTCTTTTTCGTTCGCACGAAATGGCCACATTACTTGCTCCTCGTCTGGAAAAGCGGCAGATCTCCGGGCTCCAATCGTGCGTTTTTTTCAGGCATAGCGTTACCGGGCTGCTTGACATTTACGGACTTTCACGAGGTCGGCATTTGCCCGTCCGCGCCAGGCCGATCGACGACAATCGCACGCCTTTCGATTGACGGAGTCTCCGTCATGATTTCTCCCCTTTTCCAGCGCCTGCGGTCACTTCGGGCCAAAGGGCGTCGAGCGGAAAGGAAATGGCATCGAAGGGAGGAAGCGAAACAGGCACGTCATCGACGAGCGTTGTCAAAAGCAGCCAGTACCCCTCACGCAACTCGAAGGCCTCAAGCGTCCGTGCATCAGGATCCACGAGCCAGAGATGGCGGACGCCCTCGCGGGCATAGAGTGACCGCTTCTCGCCTTGGTCCAGCCTCCTCGTGGATGGCGAGAGCACCTCGCACACCCAGTCAGGCACGACTGTGCAATATGCCGCGTCCGGATACTCCGGCATCGTCTCGCGCCGCCAGCCCGCGAGGTCCGGGACCACGATGTCGTCTCCCAGGTGCAGTTCCGGCTCGAAAACGATCCACCAGCCGCCGGGACCGCCGCTGCCCCGGCTGAACGGATTGACAAGACTTCCCCCGAGGATCGAACTCGCCCAAGCATGACGCATGGCGGGCCTCGGATGGGTGTGAAGGGTTCCGGCGATCACCTCGGCGACCCTGTGGGGCGGCGCGTCGAGAACATCCTGGTAGGTGGCCCGGAGGGTCTCCTTGCGTTCGGCTCGTGTTTTCATGGTCCAGGTTCCTTCCCTGCCTCTAGATACCGATCCACCTGATTTCGTCCAGCAAGATTGTCTCGGCGCGGCGGCCATAAAGGCGTGTCGGCTCCGTTTTCGCACGACCGGCCAGGTACCGGGCAACCTCCACCCGCGTGTCGGGGTTTCCGGGCAAGCGGTGATGCAAATGGCGCGAGGGTTCGCGTCCGACCTCTACCGCACAGCGCCGTTCCCGGGCGATGGTCCGGATAACGGCCACGAACGTGATCTGGAACCTGTCGTCCCGGAACGCACGGCAGCCAAGCTGGCATCTGCACGTCTCGCCTGCAGTGCAAGCAGCCTATGCAGGCCCGATCGAATGTTCCTGGCCCTGACTGACGTCAAGCCGGATGAAGCCCGCCGGTTAAACCCATCAGGTGATTGGACCTCAACACGGGTTTCCATTCGGCTTCGAGTGGCTGGGTTCTGATTTGAATTTGGACTCTCGATGGTCCAAGCAGAACGCTTGTTTGGCTGCACCAGGCTTCGCCGCGGTCTGGCGTGTCGTCGGGCGAAACGTTGCCATGAGTATAAGCGAAAGAAACCGGCCGCAACCGTGCTCGCTGAACGGCAGTTAGCCCGGTGCTCAAAAAATCGAACTTGAGCTCATTGATCACCTTATCCCGTTCGCTCGCTGAAGCTCGCGTATATAGGCAATCACCAATCCCACGTCGCTCCTTGTCAGGCCATCTATCGGCGCCATGTCGCCGAAGGACCAGTGGTGACTTGTGACACCGACCGCCACCGCCCTCTGGATGGCTTCATCGCCATGATGGGAGGGTTCGTAAAATATGTGAACGAGTGGTGGTCCAATCCCGTCCTTTCCGGCAGCATTGATCCCGTGACATGTCACGCAGTTCTCGACGAAAATCCGCTCCCCTGCCCGCGCCCTGGCTGACAGGGATTCCGGAACGGTGACGTCAGCCAAGGCAACTGAATCGACCGCCGGTTCCACCTGATTCGGCTCCGGATCCGGCCGTAGCAACAACCAGGCCACCACGCCGGCCATGAGTATGATTGCCATACCGGCCGCCTTTCTCGCATACACCATGACTTGTGTCCTTTTGTGTTCGGTTCCACGAACCGGGAGATCAGGCATGAATTCCTGCCATTATAAAACCGTCCGGATCGCCGGTTCGACCTGGTTTTCAACCGTTGTAACTCCCACAAGCGGAAAATGAAGATGTATGTGGTCAGCGATCCATCACTGGTCTCACCTGGCCGGCGCGGCTGCTTGCAGAACCACGTTTCTGCGCTCTGGACTCAACGACACGACCTTTTTCCTTCCGCCTGCTTGCACCTTTCCACGTTCGAATGGTGGCGACGACCCGTTTCCGTTTCCGCTCGTCCAGTTACTGTTTTCACACCCGTAACGAACCGGCCGACCATGTCTCCAGAACGCTTTTGACCACGAGAGACTGCAGGCGCTCCTTTCTTGCAGGTGTTGACAAATTTCGACTTTCCAGGCCTCGGAATCAACGAAATAGGCCCTGAATTTCAAGCATTGGCGATTCTGCCGTTTAGCGTCGCTCGACGCTTAACATGTACTCCGGATAGAGAATACCACGAGAGTCCGCAGCATACGCCACAAGGGTCTTCGTCGGTTCTTGGAGGATGACAACACCGCCGCGCTCCAACCTGCCGTCGTGCCTGAGTTGCGGCGCATCCTTTCCTTCCTCCAGGACATGGAACGCGAGGAAGTGTTGCTGGCGGTTCCCGCCTGGAAGGCGCGCCGGCTTGAGGGCAAACGCACGGACATATGAAGACAGCCGGTCACGAAAAACGGGCGAATCACATTTCGGATCGACCGGTCAGGGGACAAAACTGTCGATCTGGACCACGAGGATTGTCACTAGGGGGTAACGATGAACACGTCACGAGGGATTCGGACGAAGAACCCGGCTCACCCGGGCAGGTTCGTGAAGAGCGAAATCGGCGAGGCACTCGGCTTGACGGTGACCGAGTCCGCGCGAACGCTAGGAGTAACTCGACCGGCACTGTCCGCGCTGCTCAACGAGCGCGCCAGTCTTTCGCCGGAAATGACCCTCAGAATTGAAAAGGCATTCGGCGTATCGATGGATACGCCAATGCGGATGCAGACCAGCTATGACATTGACCAGGCCTGCATGCGGGGCCTCGACATCGAACTCGTTCCGTTCGACCGACGGGTTGCCTGAGCATGCTACGCCCTGTCCTCTGACCCGGTGAACGGGCACAGAACAATCGGAGCACGGACCGACGACAGTGCCTCAACGGGAACCGTCGACTGTTTCCGTTCCCAGGTGAAAGCCAGAAATCCGGCCATCCGTTTCGGGGTTCGATGCGGGTCCCGCTTCATCCGGGAAAGCTTGCAAGACTTGTTTGCGCAACCATGCATTCGATCTGCCCAAATTTGGGCATGCCAATCGACAAGTTGCGTGCGGTGCTCGGATCACGCAGCTACAACTGCGGCTCCGCCTGACTCGTTTCGGACCTCGGGTTAACCTTGAATCGCCGTCAAAGAGCCGACCAAGCGGCCGGTATCCCGAAAATCCTGCGTCACGCACGAACTCCTGCTTCCTGGCCGTACTTTGAGGCCCTCTCCTGCGAATGCAGGGGAAAGACCAGCTGCCACCAGGGCGAATGAAATGGCAAGACAGCGGCTATTGGCGTTTTCCTCGGGCAGGTCGCCTGCTATACAGGATGAACCAAATTTCGATCGCTGGAAACCAGCCATTTTGAGGAGTCATCAATGCCTGCAATGCGCCCGCCTGTTTGTGATTTCGGCTGGGAAGCCCCCGATTTCAGCCTTCCGTCAACCGAAGGCGAAACCGTTTCGCTTGGTGATGTCGCGGGGGAAAACGGAACATTGATCATGTTCATCTGCAACCACTGCCCGTTCGTCGTTTCGGTCCGCGACCGCCTCGCCAAGGAAGCGTTGGCACTCAGGGACATCGGCATCGGGGTGGCTGCCATCTGTTCGAACGATGCCCGCAGCTATCCGGATGATTCCTTCCCCAACATGATTGAATTCGCCAGGGACTCGGGATTCTCGTTTCCGTACCTGCATGACGAGGACCAGTCGGCCGCACGGGCATATGCTGCCGAGTGCACGCCGGATTTCTTCGGGTTCAATTCAAAACTCCAGCTCCAGTATCGGGGCCGTCTCGACAGCGCCGGACGCAATGCCCCCACGCCGGACATGAGCCGTGACCTGTTCGACGCCATGAAGTTGATCGCCGATACCGGTGAGGGGCCCCGAGACCAGGTTCCCTCGATGGGCTGTTCCATCAAGTGGAAAGCTGCTGCCTGAAGGATCCCGCTACTGACGATCGGCCACGTGTCGAAAACAGTTTCCGAATTCATACGCGTCTACGGAACAGGCGCGATCCTGAATACCGCGCCGTGGCCTTCCGACAGAAACCAAATCGAGCCATCGGGCGCTTCACGGACGTCCCTGACCCGGTCGGTCTCCGGAAACGCCAGTCGCTCTTCCTCTTCGAAACGGGAACCGGGTTTCAGCCGCGAAACGTGGTCAAGCTTGAGTGAGCCGACGAAGAAGTGTCCGCTCCATTCCGGCCAAAGCCGGCCCGAGTAGATCATCAGCCCGCTCGGAGCAATTGAAGGATCCCAATGGAAGGCAGGCTGCTCCAGCCCTTCCTTCGATTGCCCGACACCGATCTTCGCGCCGGAGTAGTGTCGACCGTAACCGATGATCGGCCAGCCGTAATTGAGACCCTTGGCTATCCGGTTGATCTCGTCGCCGCCCTTGGGGCCGTGTTCCACCGCCCAGATCGTCCCCCGGTCATCGAGCGCAAGGCTCTGCGGGTTTCGGTGACCAAGAGACCAGATTTCGGAACGGGCGTTGGCGACCCCGGCAAAAGGGTTGTCCCTCGGTATTGACCCGTCGCGTCCCAGACGGACGATCTTGCCGTTGTGAACGGAAAGGTCCTGGGCTGTGTCACGCTTGCCCCGATCCCCGATCGTCACAAACAGCGTACCGTCCGGTGCCTCGACGACGCGGGACCCGAAATGCCTTCCACCGGTCGTCGGCCTGCCCATTTCGAAGAGAAGCTTCACATCGGAAAGGCGGGTATTGTCATCGGAAAGGGTGGCCGAAGCAAGTGCTGTCCCTCCCCTGCGGCCGTTTCGATAGGGTTTCGAGAATGTCAGGAAGATTTCTCGACTTCGGGGGAAGTCCCTTGCCACGGCAAGATCGAGGAGCCCGCCCTGCCCTTTGTCAAGAACATCCGGAACACCCGAGACCCCGGTTCGTCGGAGGCTGCTGTCAAAATGAAGGAGCCTGCCGCTGCGTTCGGTGACCAGAAACCCGCCGTCAGGCAGAAAGGCGAGCGCCCACGGAACATCGAGTTCGCCAACGACCTTCGTGACTGAAACCGTACCGGCAGCAGCCTGGCGCTCCGCTGCCTCCGCCGTTGCGACGCCGAACACGGCCACATAGATGGCCATCGACGCAACAGGCAGCCAGGAGAATCCCATCGTTGCCAGTGTCAAATTTCGAACTGCGGGTACGTGCCCACAACGGTTCTCACGTGTTGTATGTTTCATCGAGCTCGACCCCTGTGACAGGGCGCAGAACATGAGGTTTCCGTGGATCGTAAAGTGCGGAATCCGGAAATTCCGTCACCTCTCCAAGAACCGGACCGACCAGAATCAAAGCCGTTCGCGTGATCCGCGCCTCCCGCACTTTTTTGCGAATGTCGGAAAGCGTACCAGTCACGATCGCTTGATCCGGCCACCCGACCCTGTAGGCGACAACCACCGGGCAGCCAGCTCCGTAGAACGGAGTCAGACGGCGTTCGATCTCGCGCATGTTTCTGACCGCGAGATGGATAACCAGCGTCGTGCCGCTACGTGCAAAATTCTCGAGTGTCTCACCGGGAGGCATTGCCGTCGATTGAATCGACATCCGGGTCAGGACGATCGACTGCGCCAGGCCAGGAATTGTCAGCTCCTGCCCGAGCGCGGCAGCCGTGGCCGCATAGGCCGGAACGCCCGGAATGATCTCGTAATCGACGCCCTCAGACTTCAACCTCCTGATCTGCTCGGCTATCGCTCCGTAGAGCGAAGGATCTCCCGAATGAACCCGGGACACGTCGTCTCCACGGGCATGCGCATTCATGATCGCCTCATGGGTTTGGTCGAGCGTCATCTTCGACGTATCCAGGACCGTGGCCCCCGACGGCGCCGACTGGATGATTGCTTCGGGCACGAGTGAGCCGGCAAAGAGGCAGGTCCGGCACCGAGCGATGACACGTGCGCCCTTTACGGTAATGAGATCCGGATCCCCGGGACCTGCGCCGACAAAGAAGACCGTCATGTCATCTTTCCCTGATGGTTTCCGGACGATCTCCCGGGAACGAGGGAATCCTGCTCATGCCCGCTCGGCCCGCCCCGTTCCCGCCATGAACCCCGCCCGGCGGATGCGCACCCTGACGGATCGATTCTCTTATCCACCCTTGGCTCGTGCCCGTCCGACTTCATGGAGAACATGCCTCTCCACGGGTTTCGTAACCGCGCGGGGTGTAGACTCTCGTGCGTCCACCCACCTGAAAACTCCGGCTCCGACTCGACCCGACCAGCACCGTCGTCAACATGTCCGTCCCGCCGACATCGAGTTCGGCAAGGGTCGCATAGGCCAGCCGCTCGCCTGGCCGGCCCAGTGAACGCGCAAGAACGACCGGGGTATTCGCCGGCCGGAAATCCAACAGGATATCCTTTGCGGTACCGACCAGACCGCGACGTTGCCTCGACGACGGATTGTAGAACGCAATGACAAAATCGCCTTCCGCCGCCGCACGTATTCGCCGCAGGATCACGTCCCTCGGCGTCAACAGGTCGGAAAGCGAAATCGCACAAAAGTCATGGCCAAGCAGTGCGCCGGTCCTGGCCGCCGCCGCCTGCATTGCCGACACGCCCGGCGCGCAGACGACTTCGACCCGCCCTGCGGCATCGCTCAATCCGTTGCCCTCCGTGGCGCGATCGAGCATCTCGTAAACGAGTGACGCCATCGCGTAGATTCCTGCATCTCCTGAGGATACGAGCACGACCTGGCGGCCTGCCCCGGCTTGTTCCAGCGCGTACCGGCATCGTTCCCGCTCCTGGCCCAGCGAAAAACCGGTGCGCGTACACCCTGCGGCCAGCGGGCCCAGGAGGTCGATGTAGGAATCGTAGCCGACGACCTCGTCGGCGCGCGCGATCATTCGGATCGCTTCCGGCGTGCGCCATTCGGCCTTCCCCGGCCCAAGGCCGACAATTGCAAGCGATCCGCGCCGGCGGCCCGGAATGGAGACAATCGGCGTCCGTGACCGTGCGAGGGCACAGGTTGCATTCTTCGTCCTGGTCTTTTCGACAACGAGTCGTCCGGCGTCACCGCTCACGGCAAGTGCCGCGGCTTCGGCCACCCCGTGACACCCGACTTCCCTGAACACGACCTCTGACGGATTGGCGAGACGATGGGATTCCGCCTCCAGTTCCGCGGCGGAAAACAGTGACAGGGGGACATCGAGTGAATCCGCCAACTCGAATACCGCCGGCTCGTCCGCCTTGAGATCCAGCGACGCGACACATGCAATCGAGCCCGGTGCGATCCCGGAACGCGTCAGAACGGAATCCGCAAGTGCCGCCAGTTCTTCGGCTTCGCAGCCACGCGAACATCCAACCCCAAGCACGAACTGGACAGGGTGGTAGACCAGTTTCCCCTTGTCCGCCGGTTCCGCCTGTTCGGTTGCGACCAGGGAGATCCTGCCATCGGGTCTGGCCTCCAGGCCAAAGACATTCTCGCCCTCGATCCTGGCGCCCGCACCTGCAAGCAGGTCGGCCATGGCAGCACCTGCGTGCTCCGGGTTCGCCAGCCGCCAGCCAGGAGGAGGCTCGTCGAGCGCGACGCCAAGGGTTACGTCTCCCGCGGTGGTTACTGCCGCATGGCAACCGAGATTCTCGGCCAGATGACGTGCAATGCGATTGGCTCCCCGGTGCCCGCCGAGCAGGGGAATGACCGCTGAGCCATCTTCGGCAACGGCGAGAACCGGCGGCTCCGTCGATTTGCTGGCCAGGAAAGGCGAAAGGACCCTGACGAGTATACCGGTAGCGCAGACGCCGATGATCGGAGTCCCCGCCACGAACAGCGATTGAAGATGGTCCGCCGCATTGTCGAACTTGACGTCCGCATTTTCCGTACGCCTGGCAAGACCGTGAATGCCGCAGTCCAGGATATCGGCGATCCTCCGGGCTGTTTCCTCACCCGTTCGCGACAGGCAGACAACCACCGGTGCTAGAGCCACGGGTCGACCTTTCTTCCTACCAGGATCATCGAAAAATAGGGTGCCGGCCCGGGAGCCTCACCGAGCGGCAGGACCTTCTGGTTGGCCAGCGTTGCACGTTCAATGTAGCCTGCGGTTTCGGCGCGCCCCAGGCGTGCCAGGACCCTCCTGATCTTTTCCAGGTGACGGCCGACCTTCATGATTGCGACGGCATCGGCACCGGCGATTCGATGTTCGAGCTCGGCTTCCGGTAGTGTTCCGGGAATAATCGTGAGGGCTTCGTTCCGTGCAACCAGCGGCCGGCCGAGCGCCGCGGCACATGCCGTTACCGAGTTCACACCCGGGACGACCTCAACCCGGAATCGACCGGACAACCTGGAGTGCAGATACATGAAGGAACCGTAAAACAACGGGTCGCCTTCACAAAGAACGACGACATCCCTGTCGGCCTCAAGTTCGGTCGCAATAGCGTCGGAGCCCCGATCATATGCCGCCTGGGCCGGTGCCCGCCTCGTCGACATCGGGACCGTGATCGGAATTTCCTTCACAGCAGGCGACATGACCTTGGCGGCGACCGAACGGGCAAAGCTCTCCGATGCCTCCAGGATCGGGTAGGCAACGACCTCGGCACCGGAGATCAGCCGGAACGCTTTCAGCGTCATCAGTTCGGGATCACCTGGACCGACCCCGACGCCGTGGACGGTTCCGGTCATCGCTTGATCATGCTCCACTGGGTCACTGCCATATGCGGATTCCAGCCGTGCCGGCTTCCGACAGGCCGCGCCCGGCTGACCTGGATTCTTGCCAGTTCGCCACCACATTCCCTGTGAATCCGGTTCAACCGGGCTTCCGTCTCAAGGGTCACCGCATTGCAGACCAGGCGGCCAAGTGGGCGGAGCGTTTCCAGGCACGACGAAACGATCTCCGGGGTCAAACCGCCACCAATGAAGATCGCGTCGGGTTTCTCGAGCCCGTCAAGCGCCGCCGGCGCAGTTCCATCCACGAGCTGCAGGCCAGGAGTGCCCAGTGCCAGGGCATTCCGGGCGGCGAGCAACCGCCTGTCGGCACGCGGCTCGATTCCAATCGCCCGGCTATGTCGCGCGGCCCGCATCCATTCAATGGCGACCGACCCGCAACCGCAACCGATGTCCCAGAGAAGCGCCCCTCTCATCGGCATCAACCGGGCAAGGGTGACTGCGCGAACCTCGCTTTTCGTCATGGTTCCATCATTGGAGAACATGTCATCCGAAAGACCGGGAACCCGTGGGAGCAAGGCGGCATCCGATTCCGCCACGCATTCGACTGCCAGTGTATTGAAATCGGGAACAACGTGATCCCAGTCCGAGGCTAGTCCCTCGAATCTTTGTTCCCTTTGCCCGCCCATCTCAGCGAGAACCGTCATCCGGCTGCGTCCGAAACCGCGTTCCGCCAGGAAAGCCGCGATCTTCGAAGGCGTCTCCGACCCGGTCGTCAGGATCAAGAGGCGCTGGCCGGGCTGGATGAACGCGATCATCTGCTCGACCGGCCTCCCGTGCACGGTCAGCGTCTCGACATCGGCCATGGACCAACCCATGCGAACCGCTGCCAACTGAAAGGCTGACAGGTGCGGATGAAAAGTCACTTCCGACGAATCGATCGCCCGACCGATTCGCGCACCGGCGGAATACCAGAGAGGATCGCCGGTCACGAGGACCACGACCCGGCGGCCCTGCAAGGAGCGTATCCGTTCGATGAGCGGGTCGAAAGGCGACGGCCAGGCGATTCTTTCGACACCCGGAATCCCGGAAAACACATGGTGACGATCGCCGCCGATGATGACCTCGGCCGACTCGACGACCGACCGGGTCAACGGGTTCAGGCCGTCCAGGCCGTCTTCGCCGATGCCGACAACATGTAACCATGGAGACGTCATGATGCGCCCATGCCTTCTTTCTGGCTAACCTGAACCTGTCCCGACGTCCGAAAGAATGGAATTCACCGCGGCAGCGGCCATGGCGGAACCTCCTCGGCGGCCTTCGAGCGTGATGTATTCGCACCCTCGGGGATTTCGCACGAGTTCCGCCTTGCTTTCGGCAGCACCCACGAATCCGACCGGGAACGCCAGTATGCTCGCCGGCTTTGGCCAGCCCTCGTCAAGGAGCTCGAGCAGATGGAAGAGAGCCGTTGGTGCATTCCCGATGACGACAACTCCCGACTCGATCCGGCCGGCCCACAACCTGACGGCCGCTGCTGAACGCGTATTGCCGATTTTCTCCGCGATGGCAGGCACCCGGCTTTCGTTCAGGGTCATCACGACGTCGTTTTTCGCCGGCATGAGCCTTCTCATGATACCGGCGGCGACCATCGCGGAATCGCAGAACATCGGGGCACCGGCAGCGAGGGCGTTCCTCGTCGCGGTGACAAGTCCCTCCGAGCAGCAGACCGATTCGGCAATCCCGGGTTCACCGCATGCATGGATCAGTCGCGTGACGACGGGCCACAACTGCCGATCGAATCGGGTCAGGTCGACTTCACGTCGGATTGCCGCAAAGCTCCTGGCATAGATTTCTGCAGGAACACGCTCGTAATCGCGCCAGCCGCGGTGATCCTTGACGTCACATTCGGGACCGAAATCTGCCGGTCGGGACATGTCGGTTCGCGTCACTTTCTCTCCCTCAAGACCTCCCTCACGCTTTCCGGGCCATGAGGATGACCTGCTTGCGGATAGGGATGATGGTGGTGGTGGTGATCTTCGTGACCGTGGTGGTGGTGATGGCCTTCGTGATCATGGTTCGCGAGGCGACATGCGCCGGTACAAAATTCATCGCAGAGGCGGCACGCTTCCACGTCCGAGCCGGGCGCCGATGCGCCCTGACCCTCGACATGGTGATGATGACTCTCTTGCGGTAGCCCGACTTCGGCCTCGAATCCCAGGACCGGGGTTCGATACTTGCACGTCGCGCAATTCGGCGGCGGAACCTCTCCCACCTGTTCGGTTGCCCGTTCGGCAAACGTCTCCAGGACCTTTGGATGGTCGTTCAGGTACCCGGCCCTGACAAACTGGATGTCCGGGCGATCGCGTGCGCACAGCTTGGTAAAACCATAGATGCGATCGACAAGGATTCCGGTAAACAGGAAGTACGGGAAAACAATCACCCGTCGGTAGCCCAAACGAGTGACATGCTCCAGGCATGGCTTGACCAGCGGAAACGTCACTCCTGAATATCCGACCTCGCACCAGCCGAACCCCATGCCCTCCCAGAGCATTCGCGCGATCTTGGCGACATTGCCGTTCGCGTCCGGATCCGATGCGCCCCGGCCGATGACAACCAGCGCCGTATCGGTAAGCGGAACGTGACCGAGACGACGGTCGGCATCGTCAATTGCCTCCCGAATCCGGTCGCCCGCAGCCAACATCATCTTGGGATCCACTCCCAGTTCCCGCCCGTAACGAATCTCGAGTCCGTGCTCCGACGCGTATGCGTCGAGCACTGACGGAATGTCGTTCTTCGCGTGCATTGCAGCAAACAACATGCCCGGTACCGCGAGAATGCGCCGGCACCCCCGTTCCCGCAGGCGGTCAAGGCCTTTTCGAATAACGGGGTTCGCGAATTCCAGGTATCCCAACTCGAGGTCCCACTCGGGAGGGAGATACGAAGGAAGGCGTTTCGCGAGCATGGCGAATTCGTCGATCGCCACCTGGCTGCGGGAGCCGTGCCCACAAAGCATCACACCGACCGTCATGCACACATGCCCCCGCAATCCTTTCGGGCGCCAGGCACGCGGCGTTCAGTCAACACGAAACCGGATTTCATGATTGGCCGGATTTGTTCCTGGAGGATCGTCATATCGCCCCGTTCAACCCAAATGGGGCGGAGCGGCCCTGCCGCCGTGACGACCACTGATTCCGCTCCCTGGTTGGGTCAGCGCGACTCAGTGCTCCATTCCGGCCCCGAAGAACATCGTCGATGGTTGATTATGTTCTGCTATGAGAGAGCGCAATGGGAAATTCGGGCACTTCACCTGATCGATTTACCTGGAAGATCCGGTGGCCGCAAAGGCGGATCGTGCGCCTTTCCTCATGGCCGGAATTCCCGAGACCGGTTCCGGAGAGCGACAGCGATCAAATCCACAAACGTACCGTTGTCAGCCTGGGCGATCGGAATGACCTTTGAAACGGCAACGCCAACCTCTACAACTCGGTCTGGCGACCCCGAACCGCCGATGCTTTGCAGTTGGGAACCTGTACCGGATACGATCCTAATTTCCGAATCGCCGTATGTTCGGTCATGCTGGCCAATCAGGACGTTTTCACATGCCGACGACACTGATCACCATTTGCGATACCTGCAAACGAGACGGCTGGGATCCGGAAACGAGCCCGGTCACGGACGGAGAGCGTCTCGCCGGGATGGTCGAAAAACAGGCTCAAGGGCAATCGACTGTCCGCACCCGCAGGCACTCGTGCCTGATGGGTTGCACGCACGGATGCAATGTCGCGATCCAGGCCGAAGGGAAAATCTTCTATGTCCTCGGCCGGTTCGAACCCACGGACGAGGCCGCAAGGGGAATTGTCGAATACGCCGTGCTCCATTCCAGAAGCGGATCCGGACAGGTTCCGTTTCGTGACTGGCCACAGCCAATCAAGGGACATTTCGTCTCGCGGATCCCCCCTTTTCCGTCTGGACCTGCCCGGAACCAGAAGCCATAGGAACCTATTTTCTCCTCTTGACCTGAATGCAGGGAAACCAAGGCTTTCGCGCACAGAAATTCAACCTGTGGCCATACAGTCGTGATTCGCGCGAAGGGAAGCTGCGTTCAGCCGGCCCGCAACGAAGGTCAGACGATTTCAGTCCAGAGAGCTGCAGGGACGTACCGTGACAAATGTTTCGGGTTGGTCGTGGCGATGATCACGTCGGTCCGCTCCAGGGTTGCTGCCTGTGCGGCCAGAATCACGTCGCCGTCGAGCGCGGGATCAGGTGCTGTCGGCCGACCCTCCTGGCGCGCTTCAGCCCAGAAGGCTACTGCTCGGCGCATCGCCTTGGTTTCTATGGGCAAGAATTCGACGTGTTCGATGAATGCATCGAGCCGTGAAATGCCCGCGACTCGACGCGCCCTGATAAGTTCGCGACGCACCTCGTAGTCCGCAATTTCTGGGACAAGCACGGTCGCGCCACGATCGAGTGCACCCACGAGCCAATGTCCGCAGGCAGCGGTCGCCGGCGACGCCTTGGGATTCGTGATCAAGCCGAGAGGGCCGCTGTCGAGCAATATCGTACGGCTCACCAACTCCGGCCCTTCAACTCCTCGGGAAAGAGCTTCCGGGCCGATAGCCTTTCCCTGTCCAGACCTTTGACGAGACTGTCGATGGTTTCCCGTTGTTCGCCGCCATCATGCTTTTCTACCCAAGTGCGGATCAGCGCGCTAACGGCCTCGGCGCGTTCCCGCGACGCTCCTCCCTCGCGGGCCAGATTGGCGAGTTCCGGATTCTTGAGGTATAGGCCGCTTTTTGCGCAGAGCAACCAGATTGCGTTGTCGACCAAGACAACGGGCATGTCGGCGACCGTCGCAATGTCCTGAACTGCCCCCATGACGGCCAGATACGACGTTGCGGAAGAGTCCTTGGGTGGGGTTCGACCGCTTCTGTCGGGCCAGTTCCGGAAGGCAACCAGCCCGAAGGATGCCACGGCCCTTGTAAGGTGGCGGTCGGGTTTGGCCACGTCGAAGCCCAGGTTCTTCAACGCCTCGGCCGCCAGGGTCACTCCGAAAGCCGGGAGCTTGTATTTTCCCCGGGACCCCAGGCAAAGCGCCGCCTGTTTGGTGTCTCCATCGAGATTGCGAACGAGTGAAGTAAAGTAACTCTCCGCCGTGCCGTGAACACGGCTGTGTTCGGTCAACTGTCGAGCGGAGCCGATGAGATTGACGAGGTCTTTCTCCAGGGTCATGGAACCCGCCTTGCGGTCGAGGAACCAAGGCAAGATGCGGTCGCCGATTTCCGGGGCCTGCAATTCTGCATATGACTTCAGGCTGAATTCCGAGAACAGTTTTGGGAGGTCTGACTGAACCCGTTCGATCTTCGACCAGTCCGTGTTATTCGACAACACGGCCATCAGGAGCCCCTTGAAGGTTTCGTCGTCGCTCCATTCCCGGCCAGCCGCCCTGGCTTCGACCGCAGCAACCTGGCCGAGACTGACAACCCGGCTGCGCCAGTCTTCGAGAGACGAGTCCAGATGGGCCTCAATGTTCTCCCATAGTGCCAGTGCCTTCACCCCTCGAGCCTCGCGCGGTTGCCAAATTGTCAATTCATCGCCAATTAAGCTTCTCCGCAATCCAAATACAAGGTCAGGTGCGCGGGTACTGACCTCTACCCGTACAAGCAGTCGACTCTTGACGTCGCCTCCGACGGTCGCATTCGTCCCCTCGTTACTTACTTGCGTCGATTGACACATCGGCTACGATTGGATGTTGTTTGTCGCCTTCTGCACTCTTTCATCGCCTTGGTCTTATGTCGTCTCGGGTCCTTGGTGGTTCAGCAAAATCTGAATGCAATTCGATTTGTCATTTTCCCGGATTGCCGGAATTTCGTCGAAGGTTCAAAGACCAACCCGAAAGCCGAAGTGTTGCGTGAAACAAACAACATGAAACACACGCTGTGCGTTTTTCTTTTGCTGCCGATCATTGTTCAGTTCGGCCGGCCGGTTTAGACCATCACCGCCTTGGCTCGTGGGGCACTCGCACTACTTCGTTAGTGCCGCTCTTCGAAAACGGGCGGCATGCATCGGAAAGAGTGCAAAGATGCGGTTGACAGAGAAAACAAGTGAACCGGCTGAGAGAACACGAGACGGAAGCTGCTGGTTTCGCGGATGGTGGATGCTGTATCTGTCCTATCGGGGAGCGCCTGGCAAGTTGGCTGCACCAAAGTGCAAATTGCCGGGCGCGTGGAAGCGAATTCGGGCAAGAGGCATTAAGGCAATGAGGGCGGCGATTGCCTCTGTCGAAAGGCCAGGTTCGCGCCTTGGAGCAACATCGCTATTGGGTCGTGGCTTTCGAAGGGCTGTCCAACCATTATTCCAGTTCGCGCTTCGTTCGGAAGCCGACGCGGGAACTGTCCGGGCGCAGCGAACTTCTGTTCCACCGCCGTTCCCGTTACCTCCAACAGGGTTGCCATGGCAGCAATCTCTTCTTTGGCAATGCCAGTTTCTGACCTCGGGCCGTTTTCGCCATGGGCCAGGGTTCTAGACATGTGGCCGTGGCCAACATCCTGGACCCGCGCACCGTTGAGCCCGATACACTTGCTTACCTCTCGGCAAGACAATTGACCCTGCAGAATTCTTGCGACAAGGGCAGGTATGTCCGGGTTTTTCACGGCGGTGGACTGGATGCAGCAATTTCACGACGCGGTGGGCACCGAGAGGACTGGATCGACCTGTCGACCGGAATCAATCCCCGCGTATGGCCGGTCCCAACACTCTCCCCCGAGTGCTTTTCCAACCTGCCCGACAGGGATGATTCGGACAGGTTAATCGAGGCGGCCCGCCGACACTGGGGATTCCCCCGGCAAAGCGACGTTGTCCCCGCTCCGGGCGTGTCATCCCTGATCGCGCGGCTGCCGTTCATCAAGCCGCCCGGAACGGTCACTATCCGGCGACCGACGTATGGGGAATATGCGTTTGCCTTCACATGCACGAGACGGACCTGTCGCGAGAATGGAAACATCCAGATCATCGTTCACCCAAACAATCTTGGCGGACTGCTGAGCGATTGCGAGACGATATTGGCCAAGCACCGCCATCTAACCATCATTGACGAGAGTTTTTGCGACACGGGCCCGGAACTGTCACATGCTGGACTTTCTTCGCACGATGGAATTGTCGTTCACAAGGGCATCGGAAAACTCTGGGGACTTGCCGTGGTCCGCCTCGGGTTCGCTGCCTGGCCTCGTCCGCTGGCGGACCGGATTCGGAAGCTGCTGGGACCGTGGCCTGTGTCAGGTCCTGCCGTTCAGATCGGCTTGGGATCACTCAGCAACGAGGATTGGATCATTGTTTCCGGCGAGCGACTCCGCCGCGATGCCTCGCGTCTCGATTCGTTCCTTTCGCACCACGGATTTCAACCGGCAGACGGTATTGACCCGTTTCGACTGTATTGCATCCCGAACGCCAGCGCCGTTCACCGATCACTGGCGCGCCGTCGCATCCTGGTTCGCACTTTCGATCACTCATGTACCTGGATATGGTTCGGTTTCCCGAAGACGGAGGAGGAGTGGACCCGTCTCGAAGAGGCGGTCGAGTGTTTGATCTGAACGGATTCGAGGTACTCCTGCTTGCCTTGCTGCTCGACGCGGTCATTGGCGACCCGGCGTGGATTTGGAGACGAATTACTCATCCTGTCGTTATCATCGGCCGCTTGGTTTCATATCTCGAGTCGACATTGAACACGGGTCAGCGCCGGCGTCTGCGAGGCATCGGCAGTGTGGCCTCGATCGGAGTTGCGGCAATGCTCGTCGGAGAGGCAATTCACTGGCTGCCGGACTACGGGATCGTTGAAGTGCTCGTCGTTTCAGTTTTTCTCGCACTTCGGGATCTGATCAACGAAGTGAAAGGCGTTGCCTCAGCACTGCGTAAATCTGTCGTGGCAGGCCGAATCCAGGTCGCCCGCATAGTCGGCAGGGACACGGACGAACTGACGACAGAAGGAATTGCCCGTGCGGCAATCGAAAGCGCCGCCGAAAACCTATCCGACGGGTTGATAGCACCGGTCTTCTGGTTCGCGATTGCCGGGCTCCCGGGACTGGTGCTTTACAAGGCGGTCAATACCGCAGACAGCATGGTCGGCTACAAGACCGATTCCCTTGCAGATTTCGGCTGGGCGGCCGCCCGGCTGGATGACGTCATGAACTGGATACCCGCGCGATTGTCCGGTGGGTTGATCGCCATGGTTCATGTCTCCGGAAGCGCCGTCTCTTGCATGCATCAGGACGCATCCCGACATCGTTCGCCAAATGCCGGCTGGCCTGAAGCAGCAATGGCAGCGGTGATCGGGGTTTCGCTTTCGGGGCCCCGGTACTACGGAGGCGAGTTCCTAGACTCCCCATACGTGTATGACGCCGGGCGAAAAAACGCTAACCCGGAAGACATTGACGCCGCAGTGCTCGTACTTTGGCGGTGCTGGGTCGCGCTTGTCCTCACAATCGGAGGCGCCGTCCTGGTTCTCCGGTTGTGCACGTTCAGTGTAGGTGCAAATTAGGTTCCATTCATCTCGAACCGTGGACGAACATGCCTACCCGCGACATGTCCTTGAATGCTGCGGTCCAAGTCGAAGGATTCATTGAACAACTCCCTTGTTTTATTGTGACAGGACGGTTTCGGAGAGGCAAGCGATGCCGGTATCGTCGTTGTCGGCGGGACTGTCGGACATTTCCCTGTACATGGTGAAG
>JAPOVX010000184.1 GCA_026707935.1 Paracoccaceae bacterium | reverse complement strand
GGAGGCGGCAGGAACTGCAGCTGGGCCGTCATCTCCCGGCGCAGGTCAACCAGCAGCGTTTCGGTGCCGAGCGCGGCGCGCATCGACACCAGGTCCGCCGGAGTTCCCCTGAACAGGTCGGGGCGCAGCGTGACGACAGCCTCCAGGAAGAGCGAAACCGCCATGAATGCGCCAAGGAGATCGCGGATCGCGTTCGCCAACTCATCGCGGTCGGGAAACAGGCACCGGGCCGCCGCCCAACGGCTCGGGGCGGTGGCGAGAACCATCATGGCGTCCTCGATCTCCTGCAACGAACCGCGCCGCCGGGCCGCGGCGAAATCCGGAAGACGGCTGATCGTGGTCTGGCAATCACGGCAGTCGAAGCGGGCAACGCGCATCGGGATCGGCGTCTTCCGCCCGTAGGTCCCGTGACGCATCAGCCCGCAATCGCACGCGTCCCGGCCTTTCAGGCAGGGAGGAAAGCTTGCGTTCCTCCACTCCTCCCGGCTAACGTATTCCTCGGCGGTCAGTTCTGTTTCGAATCTTAGCTGTACGGGCCGCCCATGGCCCGGCGAAGGGCAATTCGCGCGGGCCACCCTTTTCTGTCTCAGGCCATTGGCGGCAGGCCCTCCGGCCAGTCAAGCCGGAGGGCAACCGGACCGCAACGGCCCGCGCCAAAAGGCTGCTTGATATGGTTTCAAACTGACAGAGTGGCTACTTGAAAAGCTCTGCTTGGGGAAGAAAATCCGTCCCGGATTGTCACTGCATCACTGAAAAAACCGTCAGCAGGGAACGTGGGACAAACCCGCCGTTTCAAGCCTGAATATTCCGGGACCCAACAACGCGTATCGACGAGGAATCCACCATGCGCAGGCGGACCGAACCGGCCGAGCCGTCGTCGCTCCCGCCGTCATCGCCCGCAAGCCTTTGAAGTTCCTCCATGATCGACGCCCAGATGCCGTTCTTGCTCCACCGGTCGTCGCGGTTGTCGCAGGTCGTGTCGGGCCGTAACGCTCCGGGAGGTCACGCCAGGGCGTGCCGGTGCGCAGGACGAAGAAGATCCCGTTCATCACCCTTCGGTCATGCACCCGTTCCGGGCCCTGGTGCTTGTGAGGAAGGACCGAGTGAAGAATTGCCCACTCCGCCTCGCTCATGTCGTGCCGGTCACCGCTCATCGAATGATCCCTCGCCAATGCCGTTGTTGCATCGCCACCTCAAGCGGTAAGATGTATCTGAGCAGATCCCGGTGCCATGGCAAGGCCGGCCAGTTCGCGTTCCTGCACTGCGCGTCCGAATTGATCCGCGTCTGGTGATGAAGGTGGACGGAAGGAGATTGAGTTCTGCTGCCCGGCATTCCGGAAATGCCGGGCCTCGGATGTCCGGTCGCGGGGCGGTTGACTCGGAGAATCTCGTTATTCCGCCTTTCCCGCACCTGCGATCACCTCGGGCCAAAGGGCGTCGAGCGGGAAGGTGATGGCATCGAAGGGAGGAAGCAAGACCGGTGCGTCATCGGCAAGCGTGGCCAGCAGCAGCCAGTGCCCCTCGCGCAACTCGAAGGCCTCAAGCATCCGTGCGTCGGGATCGACGAACCAGAGATGGCCAACGCCTTCGCGGGCGTAGAAACTCCGTTTCTCGTTCAGGTCCAGCCGCCGTGTGGAGGACGAGAGCACCTCGCAGACCCAGTCCGGCGCGATCGTGCAATAGGCCGCATCCGGGTATTCGGGCATCGTCTCGCGCCGCCAGCCGGCGAGGTCCGGCACCACGATGTCTTCGCCCAGGTGAAGTTCAGGCTCATCGATGATCCACCAGCCGCCGGGGCCGCCATCACCGAAATCAAACGGCGGAGCGATCTTGGCCCCGATCCCCGAACTCGCCCGCGCATGCCGCATGGCCGGCCTCGGATGGGTATGGAGCGTGCCCGAAATCACCTCGGCGACCATGTGGGGCGGCGCGTCGAGAACGTCCTGGTAGGTCGCCCGGCGGGTCTCTTTTCGTCTGGCCTGTGCCGTCATGGTCCCGGTTCCTTCCCCTACCCTATTAAATGCCGATCCGCTCGACTTCATCAAGCGAAACCTGCCCCTCGCGGCGGTCATAGAGACGTGTCGTCTCCGTCCGGGCGCGCCCGGCAAGGTGCTGCGCAACCTCGACGCGTGCATCGGGATTCTCCAGGTATGCCGTGATCCCGGTCGCCCGGAGACCGTGACAGCCGATGTAATCCGAGCTGATGACGCCCTCGTCACCCGCGCGAATGGCCCGGCGCTCGACCGCCTCCCGTGCCCGGTGCCGGCTCCACCTGCGGTCTGACAGCGTGACGGAGCCCCTGCGGCGATCCACCGCGCGAAAGAGCGGCGTCGCACGAAGCTCGCGCTCAATGAGCCCTCCGGCTTCCATCTATAATGGGAACCAAATTGTTATGTGAATCTTGAATCCCATGTGCCTGTCATGACACGCCTTTTCCACTGATCCGGTTCCCATAAAAATTGCGGCTCAGACGTTCGAAAGCATCGCCAACAGCTCATCCTTCACGCCCGAGAACCGCCCCTTGCCGAGACCCGGGCGAAGCTATACGTCAGGGTCGCAATGAAGGCCCGGTCGCGAAGTTCCGTGATCGTCCCGGCCGGCAGCCAGCGCATGAACCGCCGGGCCTCGGTTGTCGTGAGCACCGGTGTCGGGCCGACCCGCATCGCGCGCTTCGGCCGGCGGACCGCGACGGCCGGGGATTCAGGGATGATCCGGTGCAGGGCCAGCCAGGCGAACAGTTGCCGGACGGCTGCGAGTTCCAGTTTCACTGTCGCCTTGGCCATGCCGGAGAGGTGCCGGTCCTCGATCCAGGCCGAGATGTGGACTCCCCGGATGTCGCGGACGTCCTCGATACCGCGATCGCCGAGCCAGCGGAACAGGGCATGGGCCGCCCGGGCACAGGAGGCACGGGTGTTGGGGTTGCGGATGTGCGAGGCGAAGAATTCGACCCGGGCGTGGCACGCATCGTCGCCAAGACGGGCGATTGGGGCGGGAACGAGGGCGGATTCCGTGACTCGCGCGGTAACCGGTGCCGATGCGGCGACCAGGAGGCTGGAGTCGCCGGTGGGCGAAATTCGGACGTTTTCGGGGATACTGGAGATCATTCCGGGGTCGTCTCGGCAATTCCAGTGAAGCGCGTAAACGTCGTCATGCTCTGGTCCGATCGAACAGGAAAGGAAACCGGCGAAATCTCATGCAGTCGCGGCCCTGATCTCCGGGAAATTCCTTCCCCCGCATCCACACACCACGCCGACCAGGCTGACAAGTTCTCTGCGGTCCCTGTATTTCTCCGCACGGCCCCGTTCCCGCATCTGGGTGGTCACCACAACTGCAGGCGGATGTGGAAAAACGCCGCAAGCGTGTATGACCTTATGCGAATTTTGAGCCGGGCATTTCCGGACGAACGTCGAAACGAATTCAAGGCAGCAGGCTATAGCTCATGATCATCAGGCCTGCCGGAACCCGACGTACCTGGAATCAACAATGTGTGCCCAGGATCCCAACTCAGCCAGACCGGGCCGCCTTCGGGCAGGTCAGGAATGTCCTGGTCCCGTGCAATCACCTTGAACGACTTCCCGTTGCACTCGACGATACAGGTCGCCATTGCGCCGGCAAAAACCCGCTGCCTGAGAGTGGCGCGCAATTTCGCGACGTTTCCACCGGCCGGTTCAACGGATGTAATTGCCATGTTTTCCGGGCGCACGGCAAAGGACCGGGCGCGAACCGGTCCGGGTGGCAACGGAATGCCCGTGCCATCGGAAAGGCGCAGGCACCCCTCTTCCGCCACACCGTCCAGGATGTTTGCCTCACCCAGGAAACCGGCCGTAAACACGTCTACCGGGTTGTTGTAGACCTCGCGCGGAGGTCCGGCCTGCACCATGCGGCCGGATCTCAGTATCCCGATCTTGTCGGAAAGTGTCAGCGCCTCCTCCTGGTCGTGCGTCACGAAGATGGTGGTGATCCCTACTTCGCGCTGAATGCGCTTCAGCTCGATCTGCATGTCGACGCGCAGGGCCTTGTCCAGCGCCGACAACGGTTCGTCCAGAAGCAGCACCGACGGGTTCGTCACGATGGCGCGGGCGAGCGCCACGCGCTGCTGCTGGCCTCCAGAGAGTTCATGCGGCTTGCGGTTCCCGAGCTGGCCAAGTCGCACGAGTTCGAGCGCCTCTCCGACCCTGCGCCGTTCCTCATCGATGCGGAGTTTCCGGACGCGCAGGCCGAACCCGATGTTGTCCGCCACGGTCATGTTTGGAAACAGCGCGTAATTCTGGAACATCATGCCGATTTCCCGCTTTTCGACCGGTATGTGTTCAACCGGCTGGCCACCGATCCGGATCGAGCCGACATCGGCGAAGACGAACCCCGCAATCGTGCGCAGGGGACCGCCCACGAACTCGGTGCGGCGGCCCATGAAGTCGACCTCCGGCCCGCG